>JAFLCP010000042.1 GCA_017303505.1 Planctomycetota bacterium
GCTCGTCATTCCATATTTCAAACAATGAGCACCACCAGCATTAAAAGCTAAGTTTCCGCCGATGGTACAGACCTGTTGGCTGGATGGATCTGGAGCATAATGCAAACCGTACTTCTCGGCCGCTTTACTGATGGCCAAGTTGTACACACCAGGTTGAACAATCGCGATACGGCGTTCGGGATCGATGGAGAGTATGCGATTCATCTGGTTCAGAGCGATGACAATTCCCTCGCTATGAGGAAGCGAACCACCCGACAAACTGGTGCCGCTTCCCCGTGCAACAAACGGCACGCCGTGGCTTTGGCATAAGCGTATTGTCTCCACAATCTCCGCTTCGTTTTCAGGAACGACCACAGCTCTTGGCATCACTTGGAACGCTGTAAGCCCATCGGATTCGAAGGCCGCCAATGTCGCCTTATCCGCAAACAAGCGTTCGGCTGGAAAAATCTTTTCCAACTTGCGCATTAAATCGGATTGTGCTACTCGATCGAAGTCAGCTTTTGATACTTCAACGGTCATGATTCGCTTCGCAGTGCAATTTTCAATGAATCCAAAACTTGGACTATCCAACAGCAGCTAAATCGGCTTCTTTTTCTGCCGCTGCGGCTGCTGATAAGGCCGCGCCCGGTTCCAAACTGTATCCTTCCGTTTGCAAAATCGATTCGAGAGCTGCCAATACCAATGTCACGTGCCGTCGGCTGCTGCTTTCACCCATTAAACCAATACGCCAAGCTTTCCCCTTGAATGGTCCTAAGCCCGCACCAATTTCAATTCCATATTCTTCCAGTAGTCGACGTCGAACTTTTGCATCGTCGACCCCTTCAGGTACATGAATCGCGTTAAGCGTTGTCAAGGAGTGACTTGGAATGTACCGAATCCCCATTGCCTCTAGCCCAGCCCGCAACATTCGATGATGTTTGGTGTGTCGGACAATGCGTTTAGCAAGCCCTTCTTCCATAACAATCTGCAACGCTTCTCGTAAGGCGTAGGTCATGTTAATCGGAGCGGTATGATGGTATGCACGATCACTTCCCCAATAGTTGCGAAGCATCGACATATCCAAATACCAACTGGTGACTTTGGTTTTACGTTTATCCATCGCTTCAAGAGCTCGTGACGAAAAAGTCACAGGAGCCAAGCCTGGCGGACAAGACAAACACTTTTGGGTTCCCGAATAGCAGGCATCGATCTTCCACTGATCAACAGGTAATGGAACGCCACCTAAAGATGTCACCGCATCCACCAACAACAGAGCTCCATGAGCTTGCACAATTTGACTCACCTCTTCCATCGGTTGATGCATACCGGTGGATGTCTCAGCATGCACCAATCCGACTACTTTTGTTTTGGGATGCGCTTTGAGCATGTCGGCGATCTTTTCAGGTTCAACATGGGTACCCCAAGGAACCTCGATTGTATGAACGGTCGCCCCATAACGTTGTGCGACATCTTTCATTCTCCCACCGAAAACTCCAGCGACACACACGATCATTTCATCGCCTGGCTCGATCAGATTGCAAACGCAAGCTTCCATACCTGCGCTCCCTGTACCCGAAATCGCTAGTGTCATCTCATTGTTGGTCTGAAACACTTTTCGCAATAGATCGCGCGTTTGATCCATGATCCGTAAATAGCACGGATCGAGATGACCTAATGTCGGAGCAGCTAAGGCTCGCAACACACGTGGTGCGACATCGCTTGGACCAGGCCCCATCAATACACGCTGTGGCGGAAACTGAATATCTTGTTCGGCAATCATTGCAGGCTCTTACGATAAATCGATGATGAAATGGAGGGGAGCATCTGCGGTACATTGTCGTATGCTCGTAGCCAATTGTAAACGCAACTTTCCGAGCGAGTTGTTACACCAAAGTTCGATAGCTGCGAATAGCACCGTGGAAATGCCAAATCTTGTGCCAAAACCACGAAATTTGGCCCAAAACCACTCCGATTTTCGGCAAAAATCGAATTGTGAGCAGCAAAGCGTGGATTGCCACGCCGACGCATTGAAGCGGACACAAGGCCGAAATAAGGACTAGATGCTCAAAGATGCGCAAAGAGCCTTTACGGCTTTTCAGCGGCAAGTTCTTTTTCCCGCTTTTCGATTCGCTCTAGCGCCCACTTTTTAGCAGAGGCCATTGGAGACACATCCCCTTCTTCCAATTCGACGATCTTCTGTTTGGTGTAGGGGTCAGCCATGTTTCCCAACCCGATCATGGCACAATATCGCATTACGCCAAATTCAGCACCAAATCCCATCTTATCGTAAATGATAAAGATGTAGTCGTCAGCAAGTTTCTGATCGGGCTTACCTTCGAGATATTTTCCAATCCCCCATAGTGCCCCCATGCGAGATGCCATGCCGACCGCTTGATTCTTCTTGACATATCGCTGTATGCTCGCGCGAGCCTCCGGAACTTTCCGCATCGATAGGCCTTCAATCAAATGTCCAACTCGGTGATAGACTGGCTCGTCGGCTAACTCACCACCAAAAAAACGATCCGTCTCCGACTTTACCAACTCAACCATTTTGGCAATGCCCTCGGGTGAATGTGCTAACACACGCAATGCCCAGGCCGCTGTTACATACACTTCCGGTTGAGAATGATTGAGCAGAGCCACAAACTGCATCTCCTCATCTTTCATACCAAGCGAAGTTGCCGCGATCAAAGCTTGCTCAACTTGCCACCATTTCTCGCCTTTCAAGGCCTTCGAAACTTCGCGTTCGACGATCGGTCGCAGCTCCGCATTATCGGCGATTTTGAGCAGTTCATTTCGAGCCTTTTCACGAACTCGCGGCTGATCATCTCCCAAATATTCCCCCAACAAAATGATGGCCGATTCATCGACGTGGCTGGATAAAAAGCTCAGGACTTCCAACCGTACATTGATTTCGGGGTCATTTCGCACGGAATCCAATTGCTTCTTGAATTCCTCTGCCGACATTTGCCCCAACCGATTCAAGGCGATTGCTCGAGCGACATCGCTTCCTTTTTGCAACGCTTCAATCAACAAGCTTCGGGTTCGATCCGTTTCGTTGGTCCCAATCAGATAGGCAGTGGCCAACCAATAATCCCAGACCGGCCCCGATTCTGCCTTCGCTTCCTTATCGTTTTTCGTTGCCCCGTATATCTTGCCCGCTTCAATTTCATCCAGCAGTTCTAAAGCCTTCTTGCTGTCGATGCGGGATATCCCCTGGGCTGCCGCATAACGGACACCCAATGGATAACGCCTATCTCGAAACAGAGTTTCCAAGGCGGAAACATCGCTGGCATCCCCAAGTGCGGCCAACCCTTTGGCAGCAATCAACAGACTCTCTTTGGTAGCGGAACTTTCCTTGACGCAACTTCGACAACTTTCAAGAGCCAGCGGAGACTTCCACTCGATGAGTCGTTCTTCCACTGTAAGTTTCAAACTGACATCATCCTGTGCCACTTTCCAGAGCAATTCTGCATCCATCGGATTGTTGGTGGTCAAAAGAAAATGTGCCAACTCGCCTCGCAATCTCGGAAAACTCTCCCCTGCAGCCAGCCTTTCCCGACAAGCTACAATCCACTCGTCAGGGACGACAAACCCACGCAAACGAGCGCGCTGACATGCCTCAAGCGCGACCAACACACTTTCGTTATCCTTGCTTTTGAAGCGGGCAGGCGTGTACTGCAAACTTGGGGATGAGCCCTCCAACCCCCAATCGGGATTTAATTCGGGTTCATGCACCGAGAGCAAAGAAACCTTCAATGTATCTACGGCTCGACTCGTGTGCGAAATACCAAGCACCATAGCAAGCGCGATACCAAGAACAGTCATTCGGGTTGTTGTGCTATGCATCGTTTCGCTATACCTACAATTCAACGAACCATATACCTAAAGGATGAGGTTGTCTGCTCTAAAGTGTTGCCCGAGTGAAATGATTCCATGAATCAATGATGATCAGCGTCCTAATCGGGACAAGTCAAACGCCAAACACGCATCGACAGCACGATTGCCGATACACCGCAAATGATCAGGGCGATATACCAAGCGAAAGGTGTTAAGTTGAGATCTTCCATTCCAGGGACCCGCATTTCGGCCAATGCGACAGCTGCCGGATTGAACATCAATACCGATTCCACAAACTGTTTTCCGAATGGTTTTCCGCGAGCCAGCCAAACCAACAACGTACCCGCGAAAAGTGCGAAAAGCACACCATAACTCGTTGCCGTTGCCACGGCCGTTTTATTGACCACTGAGCTGATTGCAGCAGTCACCAACACAACCATTAATGCCGATATCCCCAGCGAGATAAGCACTCGCAGGACCTGCGTTTCCAATGCGGGTTGGATATAAACCATCACGACATAACCGGGCAACGTCGCCATCAACACCAACAACATCGTCCAGACCACACTCATCAGTTTGCCGACAAGAATCTTCCGGGGTGACATCGGTGTTACACGCAATAACTGCCACCCACCACTTTCAACTTCTCCGGCGATCAAGCCTGAGGCCAAACTTGGCCCCAGCAATAACAACAGAGACAGTTGCAATAGAACCATGACCGCCGCAATTCGCTCGACGCCCCAACTGACCGTCCCAGAAGAGGCAACGTAGGTAAGCCCAAGAGATATCACCGCGCACACTGCAATCAATCGTAACAGCCAATGAAGTCGCCCAAACTTTCGCGTGCGAAACTCTTTGACCATCACTGGATTAACTAAAGGGGGAATTCCCGACTTGCGTCGATCTGGGTCGACCAAAAATGTGAGACGGCGAAGCCACTGTGCCCCAGTCGAGCGTTGCTCGGTAACCTTTCCGGCAGATTTGGACACGTCCAACAACTTCGGTTGCAATCGATACAGAGTAACACAAGCCATTCCCAACGACACAAGTGCCGCCGCCATCAAAAATCCCGAGGTGGCCGTTGAACGCACCGATTGCAAACTAATATCGTTGCTGCCGGTAAGTTGATAAATAGCAGGCACAGGCGAAAGGTATGAAAGATACTCAGCGACAGTCGCCATCATGCTTCCCTTACCCGTCAACACGACATTGGGTGCCAACGATAAGGCCGCTAGTCCGATGATAGCCCCATACGTCCAACGCAAGCTTGCATCAGGACTCGTCTGATAACTACTTATCAACAATCCAACGGACGTATACATAATCGCCATCATCATGAAGATTAAGTACAGCGGAACGATATGCTGCGTGAGCGAGGTGCCACCCATGGAATAACAAGCGGCCATCGCCGGTATGCTCGCTGCGATCAACACACCCATCAATACAATGTTTCCTAGAAACTTGCCGATCCAAATCGAAAATGGACCGATGGGTGAATGCAGCAACAAAGCCAATGTACCGCGTTGTCTTTCGCGAACAATCGATGTGGCTGGAAACGCAGGCACAAGCATGACAATCGCCGCAGCAATTCCCCAAGCAAGTGGCTGAAAAACTTCTGCCGAGCCACGGCTTACCAAATCTACCGTGGCGGACGCAGGCCAACGCAAGAGCACAATCCCCGAGGTCACGATGGCTACTGCGATCAAGCTGGCGAGCGTTTTTCCCGACCTTAAGCGGTCGAGCAATTCACGTCGAAGTACTGGATTATCCATTGACCTTGGTTCCTCAAGCTACTGACATTGTTTCGCGAGCAACCCGCAAGAACGCATCTTCCAAATCGCTGGCCACTTCACGGAACTGAACGACCGCCACTCCAGCCTGAACAAGAAGCTTAAGGGCATCCGCCAGTTCTTTTTCAGTTCGCTGCGTCGGAAATCGAATCACCGCTTCAGCTTCCGAAACGTCAAGTTTTTCTTCAGGTAAACACCAACCCTTCAAGACTTCGCTTGCCCGCTTGAGCTGACTGCTTTCGGTCAATTGAATTTCATAACTTCGCAGTGGACAGAGATCTTTCATCACTTGGTCTAAACTGCCGAACGCTCGCAATTTCCCCCCAGTAACAATCGCCACCGTATCACAAATGCGAGATAGCTCAGGCAAAATGTGACTAGTGACGATTAAGGTTTTCCCTTGCGCGGCCAGTCTCAATAACATCGTTCGCATTTCGATACGAGCTTGAGGATCCAGACCGTTGGCGGGCTCGTCTAAGATAAGAACTTCAGGATCGTGCAACATGATGCGAGCGATACCAACTCGCTGCTGCATCCCATGACTAAGGCTCTCCACAAACCGATCTTGCATGTAAGTCGCTTGAGCGATTTCAAGAACCTCGTCGATACGCTTCTTTCGTTTGGAGCGAGGTAGCCCGTAGGCAGCTCCAAAGAAATCAAGGTACTCACGGACGCGCATGTTATCGTACGAGCCAAACTTATCGGGCATGTAGCCGACAAGTTTCTTGATATTCTTGCCCCCCGTAGCACAATCTACGCCCGCAATTTTGGCCGTACCGGACGTTGGACGAGAGAGCCCTACCAATATTTTGATGGTGGTCGTTTTTCCAGCACCGTTGGGACCGATAAATCCCAAAATCTGGCCACGCTTAACTCGAATACTTAAGTTATCCAATGCCACGAACTCGCCGTAGCGTTTTGTGAGGGCATTGGTTTCAACAACGGTTTCTGCTTCAACCTGCGGCATAGTTAGGGGTTCTCTTGATAATTTGCAATGCCTTCAACTGTCATCCACAGATATTCAATCTGCCATGGGACTGCTTGCACATATCCCTTCTCAACATCTTCTTTCTTAGGCTTTTCCACCAAGTCACTGACCTCGACAATAAAGTCAAGCTCTTGTCGATTCAACGCTTCTAAGACTTCAGCGTCCGTCACATCCAAACGAATTACTTGCTGTGGACTGAAGGACTTTCCAATTTCCTTCTTGCCGTTTTTGGTTCGAGCATAGAAAGTCACATTTCGTCCTGCGGCGCGAATGCGAGATGCCAACCGAACTTGAGCACTCTTCATTGGAAACACTTCTTCGGGCAATTGCGGCTTGATTCCTGTGCTCATTGGGTTCGTGAACGGACCGGTCCATTCTCCCTTTGACCGCACGAATGCGCCGCTGGTACCAACGTCCGTTGCCACAGGAGTCCAAGTGATCATGGCCGGTGGTATCAAGATCGCCGAATTGAGATCAGGTGCCTGACGTACTAAAGGCAATCGCCACAAAGCATCACCGCTACCTGCATTGGCCGTTCCATTTTCATCCCAAGCTAGCTGAGCTGCCGTGATTTTTCCCCAGCCCATAACCTGCAGAGACTTCGGACGAGCTTCACCACCTGTGGGTGCAAAACTCTCACTCAAAACTTCTGCGCGTCGGAAAAATCGATCATCCACTAGTCCACTCGCAATGGCATATTCATTCGGTGGCAAAGTCGAGTCTTCGGTCACTCCCCATAGCTCGTCGCTCATCTTCTTCAAACTCGATTTTGGAGCCCGAGGCTGGCTGAGTAATGGGCTTTCAAGATCCTTCAATTCTTTCGGAAACTGAATCTCTAACCCTTGCTTGGACCAAGTTCCAACTGCAGCACCCGCACTTTCATTGGTACCAATCTGTGACTCCATTCTCCAAATGCCAGTGGGCCAACCGTCGCTCGTTACAGCGGTTTGTTCAAGATTCGTTTGTGTCGTACGGAAGTCTCTGGTCGCTACACCAATCTGCGGGTCAACCACTGCATCTGTATCCACCTTCAATGGAAAGGCCGTAGGTTGACTACGATACATGGCTGACTCTTCAAAGATGAACGCGCGATGTTTGCCATCCGCTTGTATCACTTGGATGCGGTGCCAACCTTCGGGGATATCGCTCCGTAGAGCGCTCGCTCCCACAGCCAAGCCGCATCCGACCAATAGTGACAAGGCAGGCGCTGCCCAACCAATCCACTCATTCCGTTTCGCACGCTGAAGCCAATAGCCAACTCCGCCCAAAAGTAGGCAAAATGCAATCAAACTCATGGCGACAGTCCGACGGCTCAATACCTGGAAGCCAATTTGCGAAACGGGGTATTCCAAGCCTGGAGATTTGGGCATCGTACGAACACGCGATTGATGAAAGCGATCCCCCAGTGGCCCAACCCAAGGTTGCAACTCGAAGTCGCTTTGATAGAGTTCATAACTGCTTCTTTTAAGATTTTCTTCACTGACTGCCCCTGCTTCCTCATCATCCGAACCGGGTCGATTCGTCGCTGGACTCGGACTGGCAGCTTTGTTCTTCGATGGCTGAACCCAGGCACCTGAGCCCAAGGTCGTCAACAACAACTCACCATCGCCAATGGGCATCCAAATAGCGGCCGGCCAAGAATTAACCGTGTGTGAAACTTCACCACCACTTTGCTCAACCTTGACTAACTTTACCCCTTGGTTGGATTGGAATCGAGTGTTGCGGGCTTCTGCCGTTATTGCCATGGAACTATCTAGTATCGCGTCGGTCACTTCTGATTCGTCGATTACATTGACAAACTGTCCTGCCAACAATAACGGGCGAATATGTCGCGCATCGACATGATCCAACATGATCCACGCGCGACCACCTGAGAGAAGCCAAGACTTCAATGTTCTTAGAGCAGCGTAGTTTTGAAAAATTCTGCTGTCTGAAATGACTAAGTTATCGATAGAATCCCAATCCACCAGCTCATTGGGTAGAGCATAGTTCTCTAAATCCATCGTGACGCGTTGATGACCAGCTCCGGTTCGCGTAGCCACTAACCAATCATAGGTTGGATAGCTGGTAATTTTCGGCCATTCCCAATCGAGGAACTGCCTGGGAGGCGGATTCAAAAGCGTGGCCGTAATCACCGGTTCTTGCTCGATCGAAAATCGCATCTTCTGTTCGATCGCTTCACCTTCTCGCTGAATCAATGTCAGCTTGCCATTGCGTTCTACCCACAGAGTACAACTCACTTCAATAAAAGTACCTTGTGTTTTTTCATCGAGGTAAAGAGGTATATCCACTGATTTCGCTGCACCACCTTCCAAAGTGACCTGCCGTGCGAATTGTTCACCGGGCCTCCCTACGACGTTGGCAATGACCGTAACAGTATCTCGCTTATCCTGCTCGTTCACGATTCGACAACGAATGGCAAAGTTGCGACCTGGTCGAACTTCGCTAAATGGCGAGATGATGACCGTCGTCATCGAAAATGGAACATTCTGCAAACTCCGCTCCGCCCCACTCAGGTCCAACGGAAACCGATCACCTTCCTCAGCTGGGGCAACCGGCGGCGGCAATGGGGGTGGAGGAGGTGGCGTTTGAAAAGCCCTAGCATGAACACCGCCCAACAATACGCACATCACCGCAACCATGAACACTCTTGACCTTGCCCAAACATTCCGGTGTGCACGCTCAACGATTCGAAAAGCAAACATAGAATATCGATTCATGGCATCGGATGATTACGAGGGAGAACGAGTACAAAGGCGACAAGACGCGGCGCCATATGCGATCAGCACTCTTCCCAGAAGGCGAGGAGTTCTATAGGCCTCAAAGCTAATGGCGTCCAGTTTCATTTACAATGAGGCAACCGGGAAATCTGGCCAAAATCAGGCCAAAGAAAAAGCCCAACGAGCCTGAGGCCCGCTGGGCTATTTTGAAAAGCTTACCTAATGCACACTCTTCTACCAGATTCTCACGCGATTCTCTGGAGCGATGTACATTTTGTCTTCCGGCTTAATCCCGAAGGCTTCGTAAAATGCATCCATGTTCGACACGATGCCAATCACTCGGTAGCGGCTTGGCGAATGCGGATCAACGACCAAACGGCGTTTGAGTTCTTGCTCTCGATACTTACGACGCCAGATCTGACTCCATCCCAAAAAGAAACGCTGCTCGCCAGTGAATCCATCGATGACAGGCGCAGCTTTGCCATTGAGCGATAACTTGTATGCGGTCAAGGCAACGCTGAGGCCACCGAGATCGCCGATATTTTCGCCCAACGTTAATTCCCCATTGATCGCCATATCATCAAACGGCTTATACGCTGAATATTGCTTGATCAATTGACTCGAACGCTTTTCGAACTCAGCCAAGTCTTCCTGAGTCCACCAATTGCGCAAATTTCCTTTACCGTCATATCGACGTCCCATGTCATCGAATCCGTGACTGATCTCGTGACCGATAACCGCACCAATCGAACCATAGTTTACGGCATCGTCGGCTTCTAAGTTGAAGAAAGGAGGTTGCAAGATAGCCGCAGGGAAAACGATTTCATTCCCCAGTGGGTTGTAATAGGCATTGATGGTTTGCGGAGACATGTACCATTCGGTTCGGTCCACTGGACCACCCAACTTCTTCATCGCGTAGTTGTATTCAAACTCCACGATGCGACGCACGTTTCCAACCAAGTCCTCTTTCTTGATGACAACAGAAGAATAATCTTTCCACTTGTCTGGGTAACCAATCTTTGTCGTGAATTGCTTCAGCTTGTCATGGGCCTGGAGTTTCGTCGCCTTCCCCATCCATTCCAGTCCATCGATCCGTTGACCGAATGCGACCGTCAAATTGTCAACCAATTGCTTCATTCGTTCTTTTGCTTTAGGCGAAAAATGTTTTTCCACATACAACTTGCCTACAACCATTCCGAATAAACCATTGCACAGCTCAACGCCGCGTTTCCACATCGGCAATTGTTCGGCAACACCGCTGATTACCGTTTCATGAAAAGCGAAATGCAGCTTCTCTAATTCTTCAGTGAGCAATCCTGCGGAGTTATCGATGGTGTGGAAAAGTAGAAACTCTTTCCACGTTTTCAATTCGGTGTCGGCCACCAATTTATCGGCAGCTTCCATGAACGTCGGTTGCTGGACAACAAACGATGTTTGGCCTTCGAATCCTGCAGCTTTTGCCAGAGTTGGCCAAGACAGATTCTTGAGTTTGGCACCCAACTCGTCAGATGTCATCTTGTTATAGGTCTTGATTGGATCGCGATTTTGGACATTGGTCCATTGAGCCGTGGCAATCGCTGTTTCCAATGCGATAATTCGTTCTGCAGCGCCCGATGGATCGGCATATCCAACTTGCGACATCATGGCGGCAATATAATTCTTGAATTGCTCGCGCACTTGACGGTACTGAGGTTCATCCACCAAGTAGTAATCGCGATCGGGCAAAGTCAAACCGCTTTGACCAACGTAGATCACATAGCTTTCCGAATTGCGGGCGTCGGGTTCTACACCGTATCCTATGATGTGGGGGATGCCATAGCGTCCCAACTCTCCGCACAAAGTCCCAAGCTCTTCTTTATTTTCTAACTTGTTGACTTTGTTGATCAAATCTTCAATGGGCTTAATGCCCAACTGATTTCGCAATTCCGTATTCATGAACGACAAATAGAGATCGCCAACCTGCTGAGCTGGAGTGTTAGCAGCAGCTTTGGATTCAGCAGCACCTTCGATGATCGCTTTGATCTGCTCTTGCGTCCGATCATCCAACATCGAAAACGTACCGTAGTCCGCGCGATCGTCGGGAATGTTGGTTTCTTTCAACCATTTGCCATTTACGCTCATGAAAAAGTCGTCGGCAAACTTTACGCTGGGATCAAAGCCAGCCTTGTCAATGCCTGAGACGGCTGCTGCTTGATCATCTACATTATTCGCAAAAGGAGAGCCGCTGGGAACTGTCCCTACGAACCCATTCACCTTATTCTCTTGTCCCAATGATGTTTGTGCGCCCATTGCCGCACACACGCTTGCGAACAAAACACTTCGCAACGTTTTCCGACCAAACCCCATCAACTTCATCGAATGTTCCTTGCAACGTTTATGCAAAACTTCGGCAACGCAGATGACCCCATATGCGTCGTTACTTTCTCACGCCCCATTTGAGCTGGACGAACAACTGCCCCATATCTGGCGGCGCTGGATCTGGCAGTGCTAGATCTGGCAGTGTTAGCGCCTCAATAAGCTAGTGTCCCGCATTGTCCGTAGGTTGACAAGGACCACGTAATCGACGCGTGAACGTTTGTGGCGATATTGGTCGAAATCCTTTTACGGAATGTAGCGTCTCTGCTATACTCCGGGCGACACTCCACAAGTAGCGTAGAGAATCTGGTGGAACGCCGACCCAACTTTCCCATTTTGCTTATCCGAAACTCATGAAAATTATCGACGACCGCTCCGTTCTGTGGCTGTGCATGTGTGCTGTAGCCGTCGGATCATCCTTCGTTGGTTGTGGCCCCAATGCCGCATCTGCCAAGCGCGAAGTCCCAACTCCAGTGGTGGTGCCCATCCGGGTTATCGAAATGGAAACGCTCGACTTTGCTGAGTTCATCGGCAAGACCGAAGCGATCAGAACGGTCGAGGTTCGCTCGCGAGTCTCCGGCTTCATCAAAGAAGTGCTCTTCAAAGAAGGGGCCGATGTCAAACGCGGTGACATACTCTTCAAAATCGAACCGGATCAATATCAAGCAGTACTCGCCCAATCGGAATCACGAATCGTTCTTCTCGACGCGCAACTAGAACTCGCTCAAACAAAGTTAGCACGCGCTAAAAAACTCATTGATGTTAACGCGATCTCGCGCGAGGAATACGATGAAAATGTGGCTGCAGTCAAAGAAGCCAATGCAAAAATTGAAGCGGCCAAAGCTGACCGAGCCATTGCACAACTTGACGTAAACTACACCGATGTCAAAGCGGAAATCGATGGCCGAATTGACCGGGCATTCATCACCGAAGGCAACGTCGTTTCAGGTGGTTTGGTAAATGGAACGTTGCTGACCCGCATCGTGGAAAACAATCCGATGTATGTGCTCTTTGATGTCGATGAGCGGGCTCTTCTGAGTTATCAACGTTTGCTGGCGACGCGAGATCCCACCAGCCAAGAACCCAAACTCGCCGACAACACCTACCCTTGTTATATGCAATTGCAGGACGAACTCTCCTTTACACGCGTTGGTACCTTGAACTTCATCGAAAACCGCGCCGATGGTGCCACGGGAACGATCCGCGTTCGTGCCCAATTTGATAATCGAGATAACGTTTTGACCGGGGGACTTTTTGTTCGGATTCGGATCCCCAAACAGCTTCAGCCGTACAAGGCGATTGTGATCCCCGAACAAGCAATCATTACCGATCAAACTGCCAAATCGGTTTTGGTTGTCAACGCCGACAAGAAAGCCGAACGACGTCCGATCACCATTGGCCCGCAAAAAGGTGAATTGCGCGTTGTATTGTCGGGACTTCAACCCGGTGAAACCATCATCTTAGATGGTATCCAAAAAGTGCGAACCAATGAATCGGTGGAACTAAAGTCAGGCTGGGAAGCTGCTGAAGCGACGTTTTATGAACGCGCGAAAGCAGCCCAACCGAGTCTAAGTTCCGCTCCCGCTTCCACCGATCTGCCTGCTGCAACCGAAGCTGCCCCAGCTTCTACGGCAACTACTCCAAATTAGTCCAACAAAGGATCGCTCCATTGATCTCGAGATTTTTCATCGACAGACCGATTTTCGCTGGAGTTATCAGTGTCATTATCACACTGACCGGTGCGATCTTCGTCTGGACACTTCCGGTTGCACAGTATCCTGACATCACTCCACCTACAATCTCTGTCTCCTGTCTCTATCCAGGTGCAAGTAGCACCGTCGTTGCAGAAACAGTAGCTTCCCCCATCGAGCAACAGGTCACTGGGGTCGAAAACGCCCTATACATGTCTTCGCAATGCACCAACGACGGAGGCTATAACCTCACCGTGACCTTCGACGTTGGTACCGATTTGGATATGGCACAGGTCCTTGTTCAAAACCGAGTCAACTTGGCCTTGCCAAGTTTGCCCTCAGAAGTGAAGCAAACCGGCGTGAGTGTTAAAAAGAAATCACCCAGCATTTTGTTGGTCGTCAATCTTTTCTCACCTGACAATTCCTTCGACCAACTTTATCTGAGCAACTATGCCACAACCCGCATGCGAGACGAGTTGGCTCGCATTCCTGGTGTGGGTGACTTGAGTTTTTTGGGACAGTTGGATTACAGCATGCGAGTTTGGCTGGATCCCAATCGAATGGCTAATCTCGGACTCACTGCGTCCGATGTTATCAATGCGATGCGCGAGCAAAATGTGCAAGTTGCTGCTGGGGCGCTCGGGCGAGCCCCCGTTCCCACAGGACAGTCGTTTCAATACACCCTCACAACATTAGGACGACTCACTGACCCAGAAGAGTTTCGCGACATCATTGTCAAAGTAGGTGAAGATGGTCGGTTAGTTCGTTTGCGCAACGTTATCACCGATGAATGGTCCGATTCGACAGGGCGAAAATTCGGCGGAATTCAGTTGGGTGCCAAAAACGAAGACACTTCCTGTTCTCTCGACGGCAAACCATCAATTGGTATCGCCCTTTATCAATCGCCGGGCTCGAATGCCCTCGGCACGGCGACGGCAATCCGGAAAAGAATGGAAGAACTTAAGGGTTTCTTCCCTAAGGGCATCGATTATGCAATCGCATATGATACCACCCCCTTTATTCAAGAATCCATTTTTGAAGTGTTCAAGTCGCTGCGTGACGCAATCATCTTGGTCGCGATTGTGGTGCTTGCCTTCTTGCAAACATGGCGAGCCAGCTTGATTCCATTGATTGCGGTTCCCGTCGCGATCATCGGTACCTTTGCGGTAATGTCAGGCATTGGATACAGCCTCAACAATTTATCGCTCTTCGGTCTTGTTCTAGCGATTGGCATCGTGGTGGATGATGCCATTGTGGTGGTCGAAGCGGTTGAACATAAAATCGAACATGGCCTGAAGCCGCGTGAAGCAACGATTGAAGCGATGAACGAAGTCGCAGGTCCTATTATCGCGATTTCCTTGGTTTTGATGTGCGTTTTTATTCCCTGTATTTTCATCACCGGAATCACGGGACAGTTCTTTCGCCAATTTGCGGTAACCATCGCAGTATCCACCTTCTTCTCTGCCGTAAACTCGCTCACCTTAAGCCCCGCGCTGGCCGCCATTCTTCTCAAACCCAAAAGCGAACAAACAGATCCACTCTCAGTACTCTTGCGAATCACTCTGGGTTGGTTCTTCAAAGCCTTTAACCTCGGCTTCGATTTCGCTTCCAACGTGTATGCACGTTGCGTCGGCTGGCTGCTGCGATTGAGCCTTATCGTGCTTCTCATTTATGGGGGCCTACTTTATTCGACCTATTTCGTGATGACCAAAGTTCCGACGGGCTTTATCCCTAACCAAGACAAAGGTTACCTCTTAGTCGATATCCGCCTTCCAGACTCTGCCTCGCTTGAGAGAACGCAACGCTTAGTTGCCAAGCTCGATAAATTGATCGGTGTACCGGACAAACTTTCTCATGCAGATCAAGGTCATGAAGAATCAGCCGACGACCATCATGAGGAAGCCAACATTCCTGGCATTGGGCACACTATCGGCATCTCTGGCCAATCGATTGTTCAAAATGCGGTCGGTTCCAACCTCGCTTCGATGTTTGTGATATTGGACGACTTTCATCATCGTGAAGGTCTTGCCAAGAGCGGACCTGCCATCGCCTCCAAACTGCGGGCAATCATCAATGCCGAACTTCCTGAAGCGGTCGTATCCGTGTTCGGCCCGCCTCCCGTCGACGGCTTGGGCTCAGCAGGCGGTTTTAAGATCATGGTCCGAGATGTAGGCGCCAGTGGCTTGAGCAATCTCCAAAGTGCCGCTGATGAGTTTGCCTCCACAGGCTCGACTCTTCCCGGTATGGTCGGAATGTTCAATGGATTCCGCGCTAACACTCCGCAGATGTTCGTTGACGTTGACCGCACCAAGTGCAAATCGCTGGGAATTTCATTGCAAGATGTTTTCCTAACATTGCAACTTTATCTGGGTGGCTACTATGCCAACGACTTCAATCAATTCGGTCGAACTTGGCAAGTTAACTTGCAAGCCGACCCACAATATCGTCTCACACCGGAACAAGTGGGACGTCTGAAAGTTCGCGCGCCCAACGGTGCTACCGTTCCGATCTCGACTCTGGCCGTTGTTTACGAAACCAGCGGCCCAGCCGCTGTCACTCGCTATAACGGCGTGAACGCGGCCGCCATTAACGGCATGTCATTGCCTGGGGTTAGCTCGGGTGATGTCGTCAATTCCATCGATCAGTTCGCAGCAGAAAGTTTGCCTTCGGGAATGGACGCTCAATGGACCGAACTCACATTCTTGCAAATTCGTGCGGGCAATACGGCATTGATCGTCTTCGCCATTGCCGTCGTCTTGGTCTTTTTGGTTCTGGCAGCCCAATACGAATCCGTCACCATGCCGCTGGCTGTCATTTTGGTTGTTCCAATGTGTCTCTTGTGCGCAACCGTTGGTGTCTTCTTAGCCCGAATGGATATCAATATTTTCGTGCAGATCGGATTCGTGGTTCTCGTCGGTTTGGCCAGTAAAAATGCTATTTTGATTGTTGAATTCGCCAAAGAGAAACAGAGCCAAGGAATGAAGTCTTTCGAGGCAACGATCGAAGCATGCCGTCTGCGGCTGCGTCCGATCATGATGACATCTTTCGCATTTATTCTGGGCGTTGTGCCGTTAGCGCTCGCTTCTGGCGCTGGCGCCGAAATGCGACGCACGCTCGGCATTGCCGTATTCTCCGGCATGCTAGGAGTGACTGTATTTGGTATCTTTCTAACACCTGTTTTCTATTATCTCATCGCCAAGAAAGAAGGAACCCAACCCACTCCTACCCCTCCGGAAAAGACAACATGACGCATTGCCAACCTCTTCCTGCCAACGCATTACACACCCACCCCCTGATCGCTTTTTTGCTTGCCATTTTCTGCTCCTTCATTTCACTGGACTGTATCGCTGCTCAACCGCCCCAATCGCTGTTCATCGAAGGCTATACCGATCAAGTAAGCTATGCACCTGGCGATGAGTTGAAGCTCTGCACCTCAACTTCAGCGTCTCAGTTCACCGTTAAGATTTTCCGCTTAGGAGTCGACAAGAGTGAAGTTCACTCGCAATCCGGTGTGCCGGGTAGCGAGCACTCCATCCCTGAGAATGCAGCCAGTCATGGTTGCAATTGGCCCACTTCTTGGACGTTTCAAATACCGGAAACCTGGCCTAGTGGTTACTACCATATAGAAATGGAAGTCACCGATGGTGGAGGCAAGTTCACCCATCGCGGCAAACGCGCTGCCTCATCCGAAGCCTATTTTGTTTTGCGAGCCAAAGAGCCAGGCAAGCAAAATCGCATCCTGCTTCAACTCGCTACCAACACCTACAACGCATACAACAACTGGGGCGGTTCAAGCTTGTATGCGTACAATGGGCGAGCGAATCTGCAAGGCCATCGCGTCTCGTTCCATAGGCCTCCCTCCAGTCAATTTGGTCGGTGGGAATGGCCATTTGTTGCTTGGGCTGAATCAAACGGCTACCAACTCGATTATGCGGCGAATCTCGACTTGGAACAGCGTCCAGATATTTTGCAAAACTACCAACTTGTCTTGAGTGTTGGACATGATGAATATTGGTCTGCACCGATGCGTGATCACCTCGAAGCCTTTATTGCCAAAGGTGGAAACGTTGCCTTTTTCAGTGGCAACACCTGCTGCTGGCAAGTGCGCAGCGAAGATAATGGCTCAGCGTTGACCTCTTGGAAACAACGGTTTAACGCCGATCCGATTTTCCCGTCAGGTGAGCACAAACTCCTCTCCACTCTATGGAGCCATCATTTAGTAAAGCGGCCTGAAAACCAGCTCACTGGCGTCGGATTTCTGTTCGGTGGCTATCATCGAAGTCATGGTCAATTCATGGATGGAACGGGAGGCTATACCATCCATCGCCCCAACCATTGGATATTTGCGAATACAAACTTGAAGCAAGGTGAGCTGTTGGGGGCGAAAGATACCATCGTCGGCTATGAATGCGATGGTTGCGAAATCGTGCAACGCGACGGCCTCCCTTATCCAACTGGTAATGATGGTACTCCGCTCGATTTTGAAATACTTGCTACGGCCCCTGCCAAGTGGCATCCGGATGACGCCCTATGGTATGATCGCTTTCCGGCCGATCGAGTTGGAGCCGCTGTTTTTGGCCTGTATACCCATGGTGGAACCGTCATTTCCGTTGGCAGCACCGACTGGTCGCATGGTTTAAGTGGTAAAGATCCCGCTGTAATGCAAATCACCGAAAATATTCTCGACACCTTATCCTTGTGATTGCGATCGGTGTTTCTCTTTGTTTTATCCGAGCATTGTGTCCAAGCGTTTTATCTCTGCGAGCCTCCATATGAGAATCAAATTCATCTTACTCACGTTGTGGATATCGTTAGCGATGATTGGCTGGAACTTGCCAATAATTCAAGGGCAAGAATTCGATTTAACCGTTCGTACTCAACAGCCGGTCCCACAGCACGAAACTCTATTTCTTTCGTTGGAGTCAACAGAGAAATGGAAGCCTCAAGAAACCGCAGTGATTGTGTGCGACGTATGGGATTATCACCACAGCTTGAATGCGGTGAAGCGGCTTGAAGAATTTGGACCGCGTCTAAACGAAGTTTTGAATGCCGCCCGCAGCAAAGGCATGACCATCATCCACTCCCCCAGTGATTGTATGGAAGCCTATCAAGACCACCCAGCTCGACGACGAGCGAAAGAGGCCCCAACAGCTTCCTATCGCCCGCACGAAATTGATGATTGGTGCTCTGCGCTTCCGAGCGAAAAAGGTAAGCCTTATCCGATCGATCAATCGGATGGAGGGGCAGATGATGACGCCGAATCCGCTCAAAAATGGAGCCAGAAGTTAAAGGAGCTGGGGCGAAATCCGGGAACTCCTTGGCAAGCGCAATCAAAGCTTATCACCATCGATTCGGAACAAGATTTTATCTCTGACCGGGGTGGTGAAGTTTGGAATATTCTGGAGAGCCGTGGAATCAAGAACGTTATTTTGACGGGCGTTCACGTCAATATGTGCGTCCTTGGCCGACCATTTGGACTGCGGCAAATGGCTCGCAACGGAAAACGCGTTGTCCTTATGCGCGACATGACGGACGCTATGTACAATCCGAAAGCTTGGCCTTATGTAAGCCATTTTCGCGGCAATGATTTGATCATCGACCACATCGAACGCTATGTTTGCCCAACCATCACGAGCTGCGATTTTCTTGCCGGTAAACCGTTTCAATTTTCAAACGACCAGCGCAGGAAACTAACTGTCGTCGTTTCGCCATCGGTTTTGGAATCGCAAGCGTGGATTACAGACGTTATTGCCAATGACCTCCCCAAACATTTTGCACTGAACGTTACTCCCTGGACCAACAAAGTTCATGGCAACTATCCCACGCGTAACTCCGGCAACTTAGCGGACGGCTATTTTGTTCTGCTTTCCGAGCAGGACTTAACCGGCGACTCACTCAAGAAGTTCGAAGAGTTTCTACCACGCGGTGCGTCCCTAATGACGATGCATAGCAAACTGAGAGAATTGTCGAATCCCGCGAAAAGGCAATTCGCTCTTACCGGCAATTTGCATGAACTAACTCTCAAGAATCCTCATGTGAGTTCTTTGACGGTCGAGCAAAAAAGCACCTTGTTGCAAATGCTCGGGACGGTAACGAAATCCGTTTTGGATGAGTCGGTTTTGAAATCAACTGCCGCTGTAGCGAAGCCGTACGTTGATCAATGGAATACTACCTCGATTCCTAGTTCGTATCATCAAATCTTGCGGGAAGCTGAAGCCGCTTCGAACAGTCCAGGTTGGTACCGGTGTGTCGTTAAGATTCCAGCGGAATGGGTGACCTCTAAACCGATCAGCCTTCAGTTTGCCGGTGAAAGAAATACCGGTGAAAGAGAATTAGGTGGAACGACCTGTTTCTTAAATGGACAAGAACTCAAGAGCGACAACGGTACCACCTTTCTAATCCCTGGCGACTGTATTCAGAAAGATGACCACAACGTATTGGTGATTCGGGTGGCTGGTGCCGCGCAGGCTATCACTAGCTCGGTGAGCTTAGTGACCGCGAACAGTATCGAACTGCCTCTGGATGGAACCTGGCAGTTTCGCTTCGGAGACAATAAAGATTGGCAGAACATGCCGCTTCCAGCTAAGTTTGGTGGTGGCTCCGATATCGTCCACGCTCCTGCTGATCCGTTGTGGACACCGAGACCCGTCTCGCGTCCATTTGAATATACACCTGGCATTGAAGGCCCTGCCTGCGATCGCGCTGGCAATGTTTTAGCGGTAAACTATGCCAAGCAAGGTGCAATTGGTTTGACTCGACCCGATGGCACGAGCACTCTCTTTACAACGCTTCCCGAATCAAGTGTCGGCAATGGCATTCGCTTTGATGACCAAGGAAATTTCTTTGTCGCCGATTACACGGAGCACAACATTCTTCACGTCGATCGGAATACTGGCGAAGCGCGAGTCTTTGCGCATGAAGACAAGATGAACCAACCGAATGATATTGCAATCGCCGACGATGGGACCTTATATGCGAGCGATCCGAACTGGGCGAACTCAACCGGCCAATTATGGCGGATCGATACCGACGGCAAAGTGACCCTCTTGGCCGACAACATGGGAACCACCAACGGTATCGAAGTGAGCCCTGACGGCAAAACGTTGTATGTGAATGAAAGTGCTCAACGCAATGTCTGGTCGTTCACCATTACCGCTGAAAAAACACTGACCGATAAGAAACTCTTGAAGAGTTTCGAAGACCATGGTTTTGACGGTATGCGAGCTGATGTGGATGGCAATCTATACATTACCCGACATGGTAAAGGGACCGTGGTGAAACTTTCGCCACAAGGTGAAGTTCTGAAGGAAATCCCTGTCTTGGGAAGCCGCCCCAGCAATATCTGTTTCGGGGGCCCTGATGGATGCACAGCCTATGTGACCGAAGTCGATTCATGTCGCTTGGTTTCATTTCGAGTCGATCGTCCAGGTCGAGAGTGGAAACCGAAACGCCAACTCATTATTCATGCCGACGACGCTGGCATGTCACACTCGGTGAATCGCGGCACCATTGAGGCAATGCAAACCGGAATCGTTACCTCAGTGAGCATTATTACCCCTGCACCTTGGTTCAAGGAGTTCGCTAGATTTGCGAAAAACAATCCGCAATACGACTATGGTGTCCATCTAGCCTTGAATTCGGAATGGGATGTGTACCGCTGGGGAAGCGCAGCCCCTGCTGATAAAGTTCCCAGCCTTCTGGATGAAGAAGGTTATCTATGGGACGGTGTCGCCCAAGTTGCCGAACACGCCAAAGCAGAAGAAGTTGAAATCGAACTCAAGGCTCAAATCGATAAAGCTCTTAAGTTTGGTGTGCCGGTTAGCCACATCGATACGCACATGGGAGCCTTGATGAGTCGTCCTGATTTAATCGACGTGTATGTGAAAGTCGCCGTCGAATACAATCTTCCTTTGTTGTTTCTCGCAGATCGCGATGGCAGCCTGCGGCAAGCTTATCCGGCACTGAAGGATCGATTCGAAATGAATATTGGACGAATTCAAGATCGAAAGTTGCCACTCTTGGACCACTTGGTTCAAATTTATGGTGGCGACGATTTGCCACAACGCAAACAAGAGTACCTGCGGGAGATCAGCGCGATTCCAAATGGACTTACCCAGTTGATTATCCATTGCGGAATTGATAACGCTGAACTGCAAGCCATCACTTCGAGCTATCTCAGAAGAAACCAAGATCGAGTCTTATTTAGCGATCCCAAGACCCGAGAATTTTTAGATCGCCAAGGAATCGAGTTGACAACATGGGGAAAGATCCATCGAGCAACACTGAATACGCGCTAGATCGAGATTAGGAAGCCGCAAATTTGATTTCAATGCGTCCTTCGATTTCTCGAACATCGAAGGTACGCAGCATCTTCCGTTTTGTCAGGATATTCTCCCCGTTTTCAATGTTGTATTGCCAACCATGCCAGGGACAAGTGACACACGTCTTGTCCAAAGCCCCCTTGGCAATTGGCCCACCCTGATGGGCACATATTCCGTCAACAGCGTACAGCTTTCCATCTTGCCGGAAGACGGCTACCACATCGCTTCCCACAAGAAACTCGACACCCTGTTTTTCTCCCACATCGGTCGACTTGCCGACGCTCTCCCATCGCCCCGCTTCGTTGGCGCTATTGTCTGAAGAATTCAACATTTAAAGAGCTCTTTTCCGCTATTCAGCACCCCAGATCCAACTCCGACCAAATCACGTTTTCGGTACCATGTCGACGATCACCATAATCTGCCCCAAGATTCTACCAGCTTATCCAATCTAGCTACGATGGGTGACAATTTAGCACAGTGTCCACTGGGTAACTTTGGACAAAAGCATTAGAATTTCGAATGGAAGGATGGAGCCCTGAACTAAAGTCGTTTTGAGTTCCGGCGCCATCGTTATGTTTGTCAGGGAAAGGTCGGCAACGTGAAAGCAATGTTTAAGGCTGGATTTGCGGCATGGGTCGCGTTAGCGTCCTTATTGCCCGCCATGGGAAGAGCTGAGGAGAAGATGCCCACGAAGATTACGTCCATTGAAGGGATTAGCGAGTATCGACTCGAGAATGGCGTTCAAGTTCTCTTGTTTCCCGATACGAGCAAGTCGACAGTAACGGTCAATATGACCGTGCTGGTCGGATCGCGACACGAAGGCTATGGTGAAGCGGGTATGGCTCATTTGCTTGAGCACATGCTCTTTAAGGGAACCCCTACTCACACCAATATTCCCAAAGAATTACAAGATCGCGGGGCCCGCTTCAACGGCACAACATGGTTGGATCGAACCAACTATTATGAAACGCTGCCAGCCGAAGGCGATAACCTCGAATTCGCGTTGCGACTCGAGTCGGACCGACTCGTCAACAGCAAGATTTTGGCAGAAGACTTGGCATCCGAATTCAGTGTGGTGCGCAGCGAGTTTGAACGAGGTGAAAACTCTCCGCAACGCGTGCTCATGCAACGCGTCCAAGCGGCAGCTTTCGAATGGCACAACTATGGAAAGTCGACTATCGGCAATCGTAGCGATATCGAACGCGTTCCAGTGCCGAACTTGCGGAACTTCTACAAAAAGTACTACCGTCCTGATAACGTCATGCTGGTGGTGGCTGGAAAGTTCAAAACCGAAGAAGCTCTAGCCTTGATCCAAAAGTACTTCGGAGTCGTCAAAAATCCTGACGCTCCTTTGGAAAACACCTACACGGTAGAACCACCCCAAGATGGCGAGCGCCTTGTCGTTCTGCGTCGCGTCGGTGATTCGCAGCTCTTAAGCTCCGCCTATCACATCCCTAGCGGTGGACATCCAGACTATCCAGCCATCGAAGTATTGGCCAACATCTTTGGAACCGAACCTGCTGGGCGTCTCTATAAGAATTTGGTTCAAACCAAACTCGCCAGCAATGTCAGCTCATTTTCATTTTCGCTGCACGATCCGGGTATGATTATGTTCGGAGCTGAAATCCCCAAGGATGCTTCGCTCGAAGCGGCTCAAGCAGCCTACCTGGAAACGATTGAAGGCGTGGCAAAAGCTCCGATTCAGGCTGAAGAAGTAAACCGAGCCAAGACTCAAATTTTGAAGGATCGCGAATTGCGAGCCTCAAACACCACACAAATCGCCATTGAATTGAGCGACTGGGGTGCACAAGGGGATTGGCGTCTCTACTTCTTGTTCCGCGATCGAATCGAATCGATCAAAGTTGAAGACGTACAACGCGTTGCCGAAACCTATCTTGTTCGCAACAACCGCACCTTGGGACAGTTTATTCCAGCGGACAAATCTGAACGCGTATCGGTCCCCGATCGCCCCGTTCTTTCTGATGTACTCGCCGACTACAAGGGTCGCGGAGATATGGAAGAAGGCGAAGAATTCGATTCATCGCCCATGGCAATCGAAGCTCGTACCGAACGCGGTACTCTGATCGATGGCATTCAATATGCGATGCTTGCCAAGAAAACTCGCGGCAACACCGTGAACTTGACTCTCAATCTTCGCTATGGTGACGAAACATCTCTGCGTGGATTGGTCACTGCCAGCGAAATTCTCCCTGATTTGATGTTGCGTGGTACTGTTAAGTTGGACTACCAACAATTGCAGGACAAACTCGATGAATTGAGAACTCAAATTCGCGGTAGCGGCACCACCGGCTTGCTTACCATTTCCTTGCAGACCAAACGCCAATACCTCGAAGAATTGATTCCGCTGCTGGGAGATATTCTCCGTCAACCTCGAATGGATGCTGAAGAATTTGAAGTGCTTCGTCGTCAGTATATCACCTCTGCCGAAAGCCAATTGTCGGAACCGCAAGCCCTGGCTCCTAACGCCTTGGTTCGGGCGCTGAACAAGTTCGACAAAGACGATGTGCGTTACATTCCAACTCCAGAAGAAGAAGTCGAACTTTATAAGAATGTAAAGGTAGAAGACATTCGCAACATTCACGCGCAATACTTGAGCAGTCAAGCGGGTGAAGTGGTGGTCGTCGGTGACTTCGATATCGCCTCCTTGAAAGAGCAGCTCACCAAGGCGCTCTTCAAATGGAAATCCGATATCGCATACAGCCGCATCGCAACCACTGTCGATACCAAAGTTCCAGGCGAGACTATTGTTGTGCTTACACCCGATAAGGCCAACGCAGTCTATTATGCTGGTGAGCAGTTCGAGATGACCGATTCGGATCCACAGTATCCCGCTATGGTTGTCGCAAACTTTGTCTTTGGTTCCGGTGCTTTGGCATCGCGACTTGGTGATCGCGTTCGACAAAAAGAAGGTCTTTCTTACGGCGTGAGCTCGGGCTTCAATGCCCATCCTATCGATCCGCGAGCGAGCTTGACGTTGGTAGCAATCGCGAACCCAGCCAACCGCGATAAACTGGTGGATGTCATCGCCGAGGAATTCGATCTGTTGGTGAATAAAGGTATCACCGAAGAAGAACTCGCACGGGCAAAACAAGGTATCTTGCAAAGCAATGCGGTTAGCCGAACCAGTGATGGTGCGATTGCATCACAATTGGCCGGTACGATTTTCGCGAAACGAACCATGGAGTATCAAGCCAATCTTGAGAAGTCCATTAGTGAGCTCACAGTTGATCAAGTGAACGCGGCCCTCAAAAAGTTCTGGGATCGAAAACGGCTGGTCATCGTGACAGCTGGTGACTTTCCCAAGGAAAAATAGGCGCTAAATCGCTCCGATTCGGAGCGATTTTGGTCGAAATAAAAGCGATCGAGCTGGCTTGCAGCGGAATTCTCAAAATTCCATTGCAAAGCCAGCTCTTTTTTTTGCTATAATCGAACTCCGCTCCCGCCTACATCGTCCTCACTCTCCCTTCTTTTCGACATCAGGATTTGCAGCATGCGCTGTCGATTTCTCGACTATCGGTCCTTAGTTCAGATTGCGACCTTTGGCTTGGTGATTTTTTCCGTTACGTGGAACCTTCGAGCCCAAGAAGAGTTTGAAGTCTATGACAATGAGCCGTCGCAAGTTCCTCGCATGACTCCCCAAGAAGCGGTTCAGAATTGGAAACTTCCCAAGGGTTTCTCCGTTTCTTTATTCGCAGAAGAACCAAACGTTCAACAACCGATCTCCATGTGCTGGGATGCCCAAGGTAGGATGTGGGTTGTAGAGAACTACACCTACGCAGATGCCCAAACCAACTTTGACTTGCGGATGCGCGATCGTGTCGTGGTCTTCACCGATACCAATCGCGATGGTCGATTTGATCAACGCGCTGTCTTTTGGGATCAAGGTCAACGCGTCACCAGTATTGAAGTGGGACTTGATGGTGTATGGCTATTGGCCGCACCTAATCTGTTGTTCATTGCCGACAAGAATCAAGACTTAGTTCCTGACGGCGATCCCACTGTGATTCTCGATGGCTTTGATGCAGATCGCGTACGTCACAATCTCGTTAACGGTTTGCGTTGGGGACCTGACGGTTGGCTGTATGGACGGCATGGCATTTTGGCTACCAGTTTCGTAGGTGCCCCTGGAACCGAGCGGGCTTCACGTGTTCCCATCAATTGTGGTGTTTGGCGATATCATCCGACCGCCAAGAAATTCGAAGCCTACACACATGGCACCACGAATCCGTGGGGCATGGATTGGAACGACAACGGCGAGCTCTTCTTTATCAACACCGTCATCGGCCATCTGTGGCAAGCCATTCCCGGCGCTCATGTCGAACGAATGTACGGTGAGGATTTGAATCCTTACGCCTTCAAACTAATTCCGCAAACCGCTGACCACGTACATTGGGACTCTGCAAATGAGAAATGGGCCGATATCCGCAAGTTGGGTGTTACCGACGCCACAGACAAAGCAGGTGGTGGACACGCTCATTGCGGCCTCATGTTTTATTTGGGAGGCAATTGGCCCTCAGAATATCGCGACGAACTCTTCACCTTGAATTTGCACGGTCGGCGCATCAATCAAGATCATATCGAGCGCCAAGGTGCTGCGTTTGTGGGCCTCCACCGTCCCGACTTTGCCTTCGCTCCCGATCCGTGGTTCCGTCCTATCGATCTCCTGTACGGTCCCGATGGAGCGGTGTACGTTCTCGATTGGTCCGATGCAGGAGAATGCCATGAGAACGATGGAGTGCATCGTCACAGCGGTCGCATATTCCGCATTGCCTACGATTCAGCTCAGAAATCAGCGAGCCAGAAATCATTGGGTGCAGACATTCCCGATCTGAACAAACTAACTTCACTGCAATTGGCCGAACTCTATCAACATGAAAATGAATGGTACGTACGTCAGTCGCGTCAATTGCTCGCGACACGAACTGCTGCGGGCGAAGACATGCAAGCCGTCTCCTCCTTCTTTTCGAAAGAACTAGCCAATACCAAACTTCCCACGCGTTTACGCCTCCGAGCTATGTGGGGCTTGAATACTGTCGGAAGTATTGGCGTGAATGTACTCACGGAATTGATGCAAGCCCCCGATGAGGCTCTAGCTGCTGGCGCTCTAAGGCTTGCCATCGACCAATGTGTGCTTCAACCAGCCTTACATAACGAATTGCTCGAATCATTTATTCAAACCGCACAATCGACCAAGTCCTCGTTGGTACAACTCTACCTCGCATCTGCTTTGCAATACACACATGGCGAACGATGGTGGACACTTGCCGAGACGCTAGTTGGTCAGTCACAACTAAGTGACGACCGAACCTATCCATTGCTAGTTTGGTATGGCGTGGAACGCTCGATTGCACAATCTCCGGATCGAGCCCTGACCTTGGTTCAAAAGTCGAAACTTCCGATTGTCACCTCGTTTATTGTTCGCCGCATTGGACTCGATGTGGATCAATGGTCAGCGCCGTTGGATGCCATCCTCGCTTGGGCAGCTACAAGCGACTCGGACAATCAAGCAGCAGTTGTGGAAGGGCTTAGCCAGGCCGCTACAGGTCGCGTGAAATTTCCTCCGCTACCAGCTTGGATCGCATTTGCCAAGAAAGTTGAAAACGTCAACGACGGAAAGCTGAAACCAAAATTATTGGAAATTGGCTTATTACTCGGTGAGGGACGAAACGTTTCTGAGTTGATGAAAATGATCACGGACGGAAATGTGGAGCTCCCTGTCCGTCGTCAGGCGATCACGGCTCTGGCTCGTCAACGTTCTGCTGGCCTACGCGAGTTGCTGATCAATTTAATCGGCGATCGTGACCTCGGTGTTACAGCGCTCGACGCATTGTCAATTGTTGGTAACGATGACGATGCCAAACGAATTATTGACTCATTCAATAACCTTCATCCTGCAGCCAAAGAAGCCGCTATTCGCTTGCTTGCCGCGCGCAAGAACAATGCTGACCTACTCCTGCAAGCGCTTTCGGAAAACAAGATTGCCCGCGACAACATCCAAGCTACGACATTGAGACAGTTGCAAGTTCTCGGTGACGAAGCGTGGAATAAGCGCATCGTCGCACTTTTCCCCGAATCCAATTCGTTGACGGAAGACAAACGTCAACGGATGGTCGCATTGCACGAAATGCTCTCAAAGTCTGACAACTCCACAGGCAATGCTGCTCGCGGACGCAAACTTTTCGACGCCAGTTGCGCGAAATGCCACCGACTCTTTGGTGCAGGCGGTCAAGTTGGGCCGGAACTTACCGGAAGCCAACGTTCCAACTTGCATTACCTCATCGAGAACATTGTTGAGCCTAGCGCTCAATTGGCAGACACCTACCGTCTCTCGATTATTCGCTTAGATGACGGACGTGTTTTAATGGGGGTAGTCTTGCAAAAGAATGAACAAACCCTTTCGCTGCAAACCGCCGAGGAAAAGGTTACTCTCCCCGTAGGTGAAATTGAAGAAATGCAACAAACGACCAAGTCATTGATGCCCGAAGGCTTGCTGGATCAACTGAACGAACAACAAATCCGCGACTTGTTTGCCTACTTGCAAGCTACGCAACAAGTTGCACCGGAATAACCAACTCATTCACAACCTTACTTCAAACACAATACTGGGCTAACACATATGAAGACAACCTTGATGATAAAATGTGGATTGTGCATGTTGATTTCTATGGTGGGATTTTCAGCGACAACACCTGCAGGTGAATTGGTAAAGCTTTGGCCAGGTTCACCACCCGGCTACCAAACTCCTCCGGGTGAAGAAGGAGATAAATCCAAACCAAATGATCGTGGCGTGGAAGGCAAACCTGTTATCCGCATCGGTAACGTTAGCCAACCGGCAGTCGAAGTATTCCTTCCCCCTGAAGGGAAACGTTCAGGAGCCTCGATGGTGATCTGCCCAGGCGGCGGTTTTAATATTCTCGCTTGGGATTTGGAAGGAACAGAAGTCGCCGAATGGCTCAACACTCATGGAATCGCCGCTTTTGTGCTGAAGTATCGTGTCCCCACCAACGCCCATACAATCAAGTGGGAGCCACCTGCACAAGATGCGCAACGAGCTATTCGTTGGGTACGAAGCAAAGCCAAAGACTACGGTCTTGATAAAGACAAAGTGGGCATTCTTGGATTCTCGGCAGGTGGATGCACAGCTGCTCGAGCGACCTTGCATCAAACGCCCGCCTTGTATGCTCCGGTAGATGCCATTGATGAAGAAAGTGCCAAGCCCAACCTGACCGTCTTGATCTACCCAGCCTACTTAGTAAAGGAAGATGGGAAGCTGATGGACGATATCAAAGTCGATGCCTCCACGCCTCCGATGTTTTTGGCTTATGCATTCGACGATCCCGTTCGCCCAGAAAATGCCATCGAAATGATGTCGGCCTTAAAACGTGCCGGGGTCGCAAGCGAATTGCATCTCTACGACACAGGAGGACATGGATACGGCTTGCGCAAGGGATCGAATCCAGCCTCAGCTTGGGCCGATCGCTGTGCCGAATGGCTAAAACGCAAGAACTGGATTCATGTTTCCAAGTAACTCCGTTTCCTAAATTGGTTTCACGTCAAAGAGAAATGGTTTTGGGACGCACTGCACACTCGCTTGCCAGGTGTCCAGTGTGGTCTCTTGAAATTAGAGCATACTGTTCCGGCCGTTCAAAATGTCTCACGTTTTTGCTCTCTTTGCTTGAGGAAGTGCAATGAGTCATCTCCAAACGACGACAACATTGAAAGCGGATCAGCAACTCAATCGTACGTGGGAACACTTGGCCCTAAGTCGTCGGTGCGCTATTCAAGCCGGCGCGATCGGACTGCTCGGTTTAGGGTCGAATCATCTATGGAGCCTTCAACAACTTCAGGCCCGGGAAACAGAAGTAGGCCAGTCGTCGGTGAATGCGACGGGAGGTGGCCGAGCCAAAGCGTGTATTTTCATTTTCCTCTCTGGTGGCTTGGCACAACATGAGAGTTTCGATCCCAAGCCACTAGCACCTGCGGATGTTCGCGGCGAATTTGGAACCATCAACACGCAAACACCGGGCGTTCATTTTTCCGAGCATCTGCCTCTCTTGGCAGCGATGTCCAATCGATTTGCCTTGGTACGCACAGTAACACACTCATCGAACGATCACTCCGCTGGGCATCATATCATGCTCACAGGCAGATCGATGTTGCCCCCAGGCTTCGATCCCAATGCCCCTAGTGTGAAAGATTTCCCATCCATAGCCGCACTTCTTGGAAGGCTTAGTCATCCCAAGAACAATCTTCCGCCATCGATTGTTTTGCCTGAACGCCTGATACACACAACAGGTCGTGTCATACCAGGGCAGGGGGCGGGAATGATGGGCCGCACGCACGACCCGTGGTTTATCGAAGCCTCACCCTTTCATAATCAATCGTACGGAGCCTTTCCTGCCTACGAATTCGATCATCAAGATCGCGGAAAAGAAGGGGGGCGAAAATTTGAAACGCCACATCTCGCATTGCAGCCCGATTCTGATTCGCAAACTGCCACAAAACGCCTGGAATTACTCACCCAACTCAAGGCTCAGTCCAGAGTATTGTCATCGGCGGTGGAACGTTACGGCTTAGATGACTCACGTCAAAAAGTCATCTCGATGTTGACAGACGGAAAGATTCATAAAGCACTTCAGGCAACTGCGGCAGACCCAACGCAGCAAGAACGTTATGGAGCCAATTCGTTTGGTTGGTCACTGTTGATGGCCAAGGAGTTGGTTGCCTTAGGTGTACCACTTGTCCAGGTAAATCTTGGCAATGATGAAACATGGGATACACATGGCAATGCATTTCCGCATCTTAAAGAAAAACTTCTACCACCGACGGATAGAGCTCTGTCGGCTTTGTTCGCCGACCTCGACTCTTCAGGACTGCTGGATGAAACATTGATTGTCGTCGCCTCGGAATTTGGACGGACGCCCAAAATTTCTCATCTCACCCAGCACTACAAATTGCCTGGCCGAGACCACTGGGGCGCTCTTCAATCGGTTTTGCTGGCTGGCGCTGGCGTCGGAGGTGGAATATGTTTGGGCAAATCCGATGCATTGGGTGCTTATCCCTCAGATAGGCCAGTTACGCCGGAGGAATTGGCTGCGACGATCTATCACGCCTTGGGAATTCCGGCGACGGCAACCTGGGAAGATGCCGAGACTCGACCGCACGCAATCTACTACGGAGAGCCCATACGCGAACTATTCACCTAAGTTTCTCCTCTTGGCGGGTAATTTTGGGTTAATATCTCTACCGGTCCGGGCTAGAAATCGATACGCTTAGTCGTTTCCCGTTTTACTTTTGAGGGCGCGTGCTTCTTTAGGTGGAGTCCCCTAAGAAAAATGCAAATGAACGACGAAACGCTCGACGCAATTCAAGCTGTGTATGGTGTTGAAAATTGGTCTGCCGGATATTTCGACATCAATTCTAAAGGTCACATTACGGTCCGGCCCGCCAATGGAGATCCGCGTTACGTCGACTTGAAGGAACTAGTCGATCATTTGATTTCGACTCGTAAGCTGCACCTTCCGCTGTTGATTCGATTTCCACAGCTCCTGAGCAGCCAACTTCGCACCCTTTCTAATGCGTACCAGCACGCCATCGCTGAATACGGATATCAGGGCCAACATTACCCTGTTTTTCCGATGAAAGTGAATCCGCGTCGCGAAGTCGTCGAAGAGTTTTTGCGCGACTCACAACGCTGCATGGTCGGCCTGGAATGCGGTTCCAAAGCTGAACTTTACGCGGCCCTCGCCCAAGACCAATCCCCACAATCTTTGCTCTTATGCAATGGTTTCAAGGATGAAACGTTTATTCGAGCCGCTTTGCTGGGCGTCCGAGCCGGCAAACGCGTGACCATCGTCGTTGAAAAACTCAACGAATTGAGCATGGTTGTGAAACTAGCACAACAAACTGGCATCTGCCCTTGGATCGGATTGCGAGCCAAGCTTTATTCGCGCGGTTCTGGTAAATGGGCATCCTCAGGTGGTGATTCGGCCAAGTTTGGCCTTACCACTTCTGAGTTAATCGATTGCGTTCGCATGCTCAAAGATGCACGTTTGGACAGCAATCTCAAGCTTTTGCATTTCCATATCGGTTCTCAAATCACGGACATCAAACGCGTTAAGAACGCGATGAAAGAAGCTGCCCGTGTGTACGCCAAGTTGCGACAGATGGGAACCAACATCGAGTTTATGGATATCGGTGGCGGCTTGGGCGTTGATTATGACGGTTCCCAGACCCGCTTCGATTCGAGTGTGAACTATACCGTTCAAGAATTTGCGAACGACGTAGTGTACGTGGTGAAAAGTGTATGCGACGACGAAAACGTCCCGCATCCGAACATCGTCACCGAAAGCGGTCGCTTTATGACCGCGTTCCATACGGTCTTCATCACCAGCATTCGCGACGAAATTGAAACCTTCGCCGATGATAAACCAGAAATCAGCGTCGATGCCGATGATCCCCAAGTGATCATCGAATTGAAGGATCTAGTGGACCACATCAATGGCCGAAACTACGTCGAGTATTACCACGACGCCCTCGAACACAAAGACGAATTGCATACGCAATTTAACCTCGGCTTGATCAGCCTCGAAGATCGTGCCAAGGGGGAAGTTCTCTACTGGGAAGTTTGCGCTCGAGCTTTGAACGAATCGGTGGAAGATGATTTTTCCGACGAAGAATTCGAGCAATTGAAACGCATTCTGGCCCAAAAGTACCTTTGCAATTTCTCCTTGTTCCGTTCGGCCCCGGACTCTTGGGCGATTCGGCAACTGTTCCCGATTGTGCCCATCCATCGCCTCAACGAACCACCGAAGGACTTTGCAACCCTCGTGGACGTCACCTGCGATAGCGATGGCAAGATCGATCGCTTTGTCGATCTCAAAGATGTGAAGCAAACACTCGAACTGCATCCATGGTCCGACGGGCAGACCTACTACCTCGGTATCTTCTTAACCGGTGCGTACCAAGAAGTCATGGGTAGCTACCACAATTTGTTTGGCCAACCCGATGAAGCTCACATCGTGATCGATCACGATGGGCGCTACCACATCACCAAACTCATCATCGGTAGCCGTATCAGCGACATGCTCGAATTTGCTCGATACGACAAAGGCCAATTGAGTGACGCTTATCGACGACAGGTCAACCAACGAGTTGATGCAGGCATGCTAACTCGCGAAGCCGCTGATCAACTCGTTCATGAATATGAAGCGTTAGCAAACCGAACAACCTATCTCGAATAAGAACATTCGAGTCCGGGAGTCAACCCATCGAAAGGGAGCGTGCAAACACGCTCCCTTTTTTGTTTGAGCGTCACCGGCATTCCGCATACTAGCCGGCAAGTGGGATGGGTTGATATGTTTCAGTGAGCAAGCTGTTCGGGTGCCCAATTTTCGTTTGTGCATTGATACGGTTTTGCAAAACCGTGACGAACTCCGAACGGTCAATCATATAGTCCGCCGCCCGCCAAACCAAAATCAAACAGCGGTGTCTCACGTCAACCGCTCGGATGCCTGGGCGGCAAGAGGTTGGCGCCTTATTAATTCGTGCTGGCCGAGCCGCACTGAGTTGAGGCAAATGAAAGGAAAGGCTGAGACTTGAAAACGTCCTACTATCTCGCGCTACCAGCGCATACGAGCCAAACGTCTCAACCCTAATCGCAGATCTGCATCACCTTGTAGAGAGCTACCGCATTCAGAACCCGTGTGTTGTGGGAAAAGTAAAACCGTGACGAACTCGAAACGGTCAATCATATAGTCCGCCGCTCGCCCTGTGCGGGCGGTTCTCGCGCCTGAGCAGCTACCAACCCGACCGCCAAACCAAAATCAACCAGCGGTATCTCACGTCAACCGCGCGGATGGCTGGGCGGCGAGAAGTTGGCGTCCCATTGATTCGTGCTGGCCGAGCCGCAATGAGTTGAGACCAAAGCGCATTGATATCTTTTCACGTACATTTGTACGTATCGATATACAGACCCAACTCCCGCTCGGTGATGTCGTGCTGCGATCCCCACTTAGCCATCAAGTCACCGTCCCACTGGCACAAGGCCGAGTGGAGGCCCAATCGACGCTAGCGCAGAAATGCTGTGAGCTGTTTTTTCGCAAGTTATGGCCAGGCTAGCCCAACCCCGCACCTCAGTAGTTTTCTATTTCTTTGTATCGCGCATGATGACGCGATAGCCTCAACGCAAAAACTCCCAAACGAATAACATCTATCAATTCCTCAAGTTAGATGGAAGACAAACGCGACAACGCATCCAACGCACGGTGTGTTGTGCCGTCAACCAAACGCCGCACGTAGTCCACACCTTCGATCACAACCTAAACGGATTTCGAAGTTATTGCCATGGACCGCGTCGCACTTTCTACGGCTTGCCGAGCGAGAATGCTCGAAGCGACGGTAGAACCGTTTCGCAGCAGAGGCACCTTTTTCGTTTGCGAAAAATTTCAGAATTATTTTCTCTAATGATAACCAATCTCAACACAGCCCCCTTTGGAAGATTACCTGACCTTACAAGCCTCTTATGGATTGTTCGCTTCCAATAGCTTCACCATTCCTTCATCCGCCTAGCAGATCGAACAAGCGCCCCACATCTGGCTACTGCATAGCTACTTCACAACGCGTGCAAACCGACAACAATATTCGGGCAGTGAAGAAACCTTAACGGTTTACTTCCTTCCTCTCTGCTCTTTCATAATTTGTACTTTCGATTCATTCCCTGATTCATCCCTCTTTTTTTGGGAGTCGTCCATGCGACGTCGCGCGAATTCCGTAGGTGGTTTTACGCTTGTCGAGTTGTTGGTCGTTATCGCGATCATTGGAATCTTGGTTGGCTTGCTGTTGCCAGCCGTACAAGCAGCACGAGAGGCTGCTCGCAGAATCCAATGCGCTAACAACATGAAGCAAATTGGTTTGGCATTGCTCAATTATGAGTCGGCGTACAAGAAGTTCCCGCCGGGACGCCTAACTCCTGACTGGTCAATCAATGGCTCCGCACTCGCGAGTTACACCAACTACAACACAGTGAACCAGAATAACGGCTCTGGACATTGGACCGGCTTTCGCTCGGTTCATATCTTTATTCTTCCCTACATGGAACAAGGAAACATCTATAACTTGATGAACTTCTCAGTTCCAACGGCGGTTCGCCTCACCACTAACGGCGTGCCAACGAATCCGAACTACAATGCCTATGCAAATGCGGCGGGCATTTTCCTCTGTCCCTCAGATCCCAACCGAGTGCGAGTCACATCGGAAAACAGTTATCGCTATAACTTTGGTGGTTCCACTCCATACGCCGGTGCTCTCAGCTCCACAGCCAATAACAACAACACTGCCGTCTTAGGCAATCTCCCGTGCACTGGAAATGGGGCATTTACCATCGGCCGTGCCCTGACAACTGGCTCCATTGTGGACGGTCTTTCTCAAACCACATTTTTTGCGGAACGATCCATGGGAAGCGGTAGAGATTTGGCCTCGGAACGCCCCACCTTGGTAGACGTCATCACGGCTCCAAGCCGTGTTAACGGTTTGGTTAATCCAGATACCTTAATGTCCAACTGTGCAAGCTATAACGGAGCTCCTTCCACGTTCCATTTCAACTCGATGGGACGCTGGCTCATCGGCTCAGACTTCTCAAACGGCTGGCCCTTCGGATTCTACTCCTCGACCATGTACAACCACGTCGCGCCACCGAACTGGAAATCTTGGGACTGCGGTTCATGGAGTGCCATTCCTGATGCACCGGGCGAACATGCCATTATCTCCGCCCGCAGCTGGCATCCTGGCGGTGTCCAAACCGTGAATGGAGACGGCTCCGTTCGCTTTGTGGCAGACACCATCGCTCTCAATGTGTGGCGAGCAATGGGCACCCGCGATTTCGGCGAAGCCTTCAGCCAAGAAGAATAAACAACTGACCGCAAAGTGGCTTCAACCTCTTTGCGACTTCATACGGAGATTCAATACCAATGAGATCTTTGAAACTCTTGCTGATACTCACCGCATTCGGCTTATTGACCGGATGCGGTTCTTCGCAACTGCCTGAAAGCCAAGTCGCCAGCAGTGAACAGAGTGTGGCAGCGGCTGTGACGGCATTCACCGCCGGTGATGCCACCAAAGCCGAACAGGCCGCCACTCAAGCGATTGATGGAGGAGGCTTACCAGTCGACTTGTTTGTTCAAGCACTTATGGTTCGCGCTGCCTCTCGTGGTGTGCTGGGCTCGTTCGACACCGCCCTCGCCGACTTAGATCAAGCCGCTCAGGGTGCGGGTGAGATGGATAAAGTTCATGCGTTAAAGAGTTTAGTGTTTTCCGCCAAAGGCGATTCGCAAGCGGCGGCTCAAGAGTTAGCCAAAGCTAAAGAACTCAACAAAACCTTGAAACTGCCAGCTGAGTTAAAAAAGTGGGACTTTAGCAAGTAAGTCGAGCTGCCGATTTTCAGTTGGATTCCAATCGGGAACACACATCGCTGTTACTCGATGTTGGTCAACACAACAAAAAAGGTCTTTGTCTCGCAAGACAAAGACCTTTTATATTTATTCATTTGCCCACTTCACTTGAGCTCATGCAGACGAAGCCGAGTGCGGTTAGAACTCTGCACTGCCCGGATAGCGCGGGAATGGAATCACGTCGCGAATATTCTGCATCCCAGTCACAAACTGAATGATGCGTTCGAGACCTAGTCCAAAGCCACTATGTGGAACGCTACCAAACCGTCGCAGGTCGAGATACCACCAATAGTCTTGCTCGGACAATCCGAGCTCTTTCATGCGAGCCAACAGGCGATCGAGCCGTTCTTCGCGCTGGCTACCGCCCACAATTTCACCGACTCGCGGCACCAACACATCCATTGCCGCCACCGTTTTTCCATCTTCGTTCATTCGCATATAGAACGACTTGATGGCAGCCGGATAGTTGTACAAAATCACCGGTCCCTGAACGTGCTTTTCGGTCAAGTAACGTTCATGCTCGGCTTGTAAATCGCTACCCCACGATACTGGATAATCAAACTTCTCCCCGCTCTTTTCCAGAATGCTAATCGCTTCGGTATAAGAGATTCTTTCGAAAGGCTTATCCAACACAACTTTCAGGGCTGCGATAAGACCTGGCTCGACACGTTCATCGAAGAACTGCATATCTTCGGCGCAGTCATTCAGAACGTCCTTCAAAATCCGCTTCACATATCGTTCGGCCAAAGCCATGTTATCGTTAAGATCGAAGAACGCAGCTTCAGGCTCAATCATCCAAAATTCGGCCAAGTGTCGCGACGTGTTACTGTTTTCAGCACGGAACGTTGGACCGAAGGTGTAAATCTTGCCACAAGCGGTCGCAAAGATTTCTCCTTCAAGCTGTCCGCTAACCGTCAAATATGCAGAGCGACCAAAAAAGTCTTTGCTGAAATCAACTTTCCCCTGCGGATCGCGTGGCGGATTCTCGGCAGGCAATGTTGTTACTCGAAACATTTGCCCAGCCCCTTCGCAATCACTCGCCGTGATAATCGGCGTGTGAATGTAAAGAAAACCTTCTTCTTGGAAAAACTGGTGCGTCGAAAAACTGATGCGATTGCGCACTCGAGTAACTGCACCGAATGTATTGGTGCGTGGGCGCAAGTGAGCCCATTCTCTCAGCTTTTCAAACGTATGGCGTTTCTTTTGCAAAGGATAGGTCTGCGGATCTGCATCACCGATCATCTGCACGGAGGTCGCCAACATTTCAGTCGCTTGACCTTGGCCTTCGCTCGCTTTGATTTCCCCCGTCACAATTAAGCTGCAACCTACCGACAAATTCTTTACGACCGATTCGTAATTCGATAGTTCGCCTGGAGCAACTACTTGCAGATTGCCTAAACAACTGCCGTCGTTGATCTCCAAGAAACTAAAACCACCTTTGCTGTCGCGCCGAGTTCTCAACCATCCGCGCAGCTCGACGGACTTACCGGTCGAAGCAGCGGACCGCGCTTCGGAAACACTAATCCAAGGAACTTGACTCATAAATTGCTACGCCTGAATACGAGCTCATGTAAGAAAAGACGAATTGTGAAAGAACAAAAGGGAGACGGATTGCTCCGTCTCCCGGTTCAATTAGATGATACCATGTTCAGCCAAAAAGCGTTCAGCGTCGAGTGCGGCCATGCAACCTGTACCGGCTGAAGTAATCGCTTGGCGATAGTAATCGTCAGACACATCGCCGGCCGAGAATACACCTTCCACACTGGTGTAAGTACGGAATGGTTTTTGCCACTTGATGTACCCCTTTTCATTCAACTCCAATTGCCCCTTGAGGAAGTGGGTGTTTGGGGTGTGGCCAATCGCCAAGAACAAACCTGACGAAGCATAATCCGTGGTTGAATTCGATTGAGAATTTAAGATGCGAATTCCTGTCACTCCCGATTTATCATCTCCCAACACTTCTTGTACTTGGCTGTGCCAGAGGATTTCAATCTTGGGATTACTGGTGGCACGTTCCTGCATGATCTTCGATGCTCGCAGAACATCGCGGCGAACCACCATGTAAACCTTCGAAGCGTACTTGCTCAAATAGGTAGCTTCTTCAACGGCCGAGTCACCACCCCCAACTACAACCAATGGTTTGTTGCGGAAGCGGGGGAGTGCACCGTCGCAAACAGCACAAGCACTCACGCCTCGATTGCGGAATGTTTCTTCGCTCGGCAAGCCCAAGTAATTGGCCCGGGCACCGGTGGCCACGATAACAGTCTCGGCTTGGAACGTACCCGACTCGCGAGTCTTAAGAGTAAAAGGTCGTTTCGAGAAGTCGACCTCTACCACATCATCGGTGACAATACGAGCCCCGAAATTGGTCGCCTGCTGACGCATCAATTCCATCAACTCAGGGCCTGTGACAGCATGCGGATGCTCTTCGATCGGGGGCATTGCCAACAGACGATCTGGATGAATCGCGCTGGTGAGAAACTCCTTGAGATTTCCAGACGGAAACCCTGCAAAGTTTTCCACTTCGGTCGTTAAGCTCAATTGACCGAGGGGCAGGGTGCCTTGAAGGCGGTTTTCTTCTGTGATCGCCCCTTCGAAAACGAGCGGTTGAAGATTCGCGCGTGCCGAATAAATCGCTGCTGACCAACCCGCTGGGCCACTTCCAATGATGATTGTGCGTTCTACCGAACTCATCTCCCGCTCTCTTCCTAATTCTGGACGTACCAACAGTAAAAAATCAACTGTTGGATTATAGACGGGTGTTAAGTTGTTTACATGGGGGCTCCGCGAAATTGCCCTTCTGGTGTTATTCCCTAGGATTCTTGCACCATCCAGGCAAATCCCTTTCTTTCCCTCATTAGAATGGCTCCTGGCTTTTTATTGTTCGGCATTTAGGCCGGAAAAGCCAATGGACCGCCAGCCGTGGCTGATTGGCTGCGGATCGCGACGACGAGCTACGAATTACGACGACGAATTACGACGAGGTACGATCACGATCACGATCACGAATTACGAGGTACGAAGTAAGAGCTACGAATTAAACCGCGGAAATTTTCGGCAGCCAGAAATTTTCTCGTGCTTCGCACTAACAGATTAACATCCCCCCTGGCTAGCCCTTTTTTCCTGATCGTACCAAGCTGCCAAAACCAACAGCAACCAGATCTTGCGGCTATGGTCACGTTCCCCTTGGCGATGCTCTTTAACGACCTTTCGCACCATTTCCAATTGAAACACTTCAGGGGGTAAATGTGGTTGCGGCCCATCCAGATAGTCATTCATCATTCCAGCCAAACCACCGCGCAGCCAATCGCGAAGCGGCACGCCAAATCCCTGCTTTCTCTTCTTCAATGATTCCGGTGGTAGATAAGGAGCCACCACTTTCTTGAGGATATACTTCCCGATCCCATCCTTGAGCTTTAGGTTCGAGGGTATGCGAGCAGCCATCTCTACGACAAACTGATCCAACAGCGGTGAACGAACTTCAAGCGAATGCGCCATACTCATGCGATCCACCTTGACTAAGATATCGTCGCGCATGTAGGAGCGCACATCCATTTCGGTAAGGCGACTGATCACATCTCGATCCGAATTCATAATCGCCGCTAACTCGCCCGGCAAATAATCTGCTGCCATCGAAGCATTATTCGCCAACACGTCCGCGTTCAACAAACCGTGCAACTCTTCAGTATTCCAGATCGATGTCTTTTGCCGATAGCCTTCCTGTAATGGCAGACTGCTATGCCGCAAGACTCGCTCGATACGCTGCAAACGATATCGCAGTTTGCCTGGCATCAGCCGCGACATTGCCCCCATACAACCCGGGAGCACTTGGCCACCGATCCAAGCTGGCAACATTTTCTTGTAACGTTCTGCAAACATGGCACCTTGATACGATGAATAACCCGCAAACAATTCATCACCACCATCACCGCTCAAGATTACCGTGACATGTTGTCGTGCCAGCTTCGAAACATGATAAGTAGGCAGAGCCGAATCATCGCCGAAAGGTTCATCGAAATAGTGCACCAGCTTAATCAACGTTTCCGGTAAACTGCGTTGCAACTCATCGACCGAGAGTCTCAACTCGTGATGATCGGAGCCGATATGTTCGGCAATACGTCGCGCATCTGCAGATTCGTCCCATTGAGCATTATCGAATCCAATGGTGAATGTCTTCAGTGGCTTGAGGCCAGCTCGATTCGCAAATGCGGCCACCAGACTCGAATCGATTCCACCGCTCAGAAAAACTCCCAACGGCACTTCACTTTCTAACCTAGCCTTCACCGCATCTAACAGCTGCGCATCTAACCGCTCAATCCATTCCGCCTCGCTATAATTCTCACGCACTTCATAACGCAAGGTCCAGAACGATTGAATATCCAACGCGGCATTTTTATAGATGGCATAATGCCCAGCGGGTAACTTCTTGATCGATTTGTAAATGGTGTCAGGTTCGTACAGATAACCCGATTGCAAGAACTCCGGCAATTTGCGGTAGTCGGGATCGCGCAGTTCGGGACACGCGGCTAACAAAGATTTGATTTCTGAACCGAAGCACAGTCTATCGCCTTGGTGCGCATAAAACAGCGGTTTCTTTCCCAGTCGATCACGAGCCAATACGATCTGTTGCTTGCGGGTATCTAAAATGGCCAGCCCGAACATACCTCGCAATTTCTTGAAACCATCCACACCTTCGTCTTCGTACAGATGCAAGGCCGTTTCACAATCCGATTTTGTTCGAAAGTGATGCCCTTTAGCGATGAGCATCTCGCGCAATTCACGGAAATTGTAAATTTCACCGTTACATACAATCGCGATGTCGTTGGCCTCATTGATGATCGGCTGGCTGCCGCCGGCCACATCGATGATACTCAATCGTGTCATCCCGATCCCGCGACCATCAACGGCAAAACAACCATTTTCGTCCGGGCCACGGTGCAATATGGCATCGGTCATCTTGCGAATCTTCGCTTCGATGTTAGCCTTGGCTAACTTTGGGTCTACCAGACCAGCGATGCCGCACATTCTTACCGACCCTCCTCGCCTATTGTCGCAGTTGGAATCGTCTTACCGATTTGTCGCCCCTTGTTCTCCAGGGCAGTGCGATAAATGCCAACGATACGGTGCGCGACTTGTTCCATCCCCAATCCCAAACGGAAGATCGATTCGCGTCCGCCAACATCAGCTGACTTGGTCAACATACCCGCCATCGCCGCTCCCAATTCCAACGGGTCGCGATCGCAAACCTTATAGCCCGAAGCTCCCTGAAGCAGCCAAGCCACATCACCAACTGGAACAGCGGCGATTGGCACATTGCAGGCCATAGCTTCCTTGACCACATTGGGCGAACCTTCAATGAACGACGTCATCCACATGGCATCACAAGCATTCATGCAATAGGGTACATCATCGGGTCGTTTACCCCACAACACGAGCGTTTCCACTGGACGCCCAACTCTTTTCTCCGCTTCTAGTCTCGCAGCTTCCGCCAATGCGAAGCCTTTGCGAGGATTGCTCGGGTCACCAGGAAAAAGAACATAGAGCTGATCCGCCTTGAGCCCCAAACGCTGCCGTGCTTCCTCTTTCGGTATGGGACGAAAATGATTCGTATCAACTCCATTGGGAACCACATGACACCGAGCGGGACGAATCACATCGGCCATCTCTTGGCTCTTTACAATAACTTCATCGCTCCACAACGCCAAACGCTGATTGAATTTCACCATCAGTCGACTGAACCAAGTGGTTTTCCCAGTGGGACCAGGAGTGCCAAGCAAGTCATCTCCCATAAATGAGATGACGAGCGGTTTCCGATGCTGCATCCGTCCGATCCAACCACAATATCCAAAATGCGCATGAACTAGATCGACGTCTTTTAGCTTGCTTCGCATCCGTGGCACGGCTGGACCATATTTGACAACTGGCAGACCTTGCATATCTTGCACGATCATCTCGAGTCCCAGGGCGCGCAGCGACTCGATTTGCCGCAGCGCAGGCGCCATGCTCCCCGGCCGATCTGCCGTTGGCAATCGTGGGGAGATAACAAGTACGCGTAATCTCTGACCTTCTTCGCGTTCCGACATGCTACATCACTTTACCACGATAACATCGGTGGGATACTCTTCGGTCTTGCGTGGTTTCGTCACCCAATAAGATGTAAATGTGCGATATAAACCGACAGCTCGCACTGCTACCGACAATAGCGCTCCTTTGAAACTTCGCTTCTTCGCGGCGAGCAACAAAAAGAGGATGATCGCGGCCACGGGCAACCAATGAGCGACACCGTAATACACACACACGGGAATGATTGCCAAGAGAGCCAAGAGGATTACCGCTGTCGACATAACCCAGGGAATCGTATCCACACAATATCGCCAACCAGCGTTGTACTCTTGGCAATATCGCAACACAGCCCCGTAGTTGTACATGCTACTGCGGGCACGCCGCATGATTTCACGCAGCGTGTGACGATTCTCAGTGTACTTGACTCCCATATAGCCTTTGATGCGGGCCACTTTCCAGCCACCTAACCGAACGCGCAAGTGCATTTCATCATCTTCAGCCGCTCTTAACCACGGTTGAAATCCACCCACTTTCTCCAGCACTTCTCGCCGATACATGGCCGTACCGCCGAGGGCTTTGCGATGGTCAATATCTTTACTGAGATCTTGCTGAAACACATTGGGAGCAAGTGTTTCGCCACCACCCTGCTCATCGACATAAATTTCATCCAGCACGCCCGCTACGGAACCGTACTCGGAGTGGGCCTTCATGAACTCAACCCCTTTGACCAACCAAGTTGGATCAACGACGGCGTCTCCATCCAAGAAGAAAACATACTCCCCTTTGGCCCACAGAAATCCAATGTAACGTCCCGCTGATGCACTTAATTGCCACTCAGGTCGCAACTGCAACACGCGAATCGGATACTGACAAGCAATTTCGACGCTTCGATCAGGTGAAGCTGAATCGACAAAAATCACTTCGGTATCGGGAAGATACTCTCGAACAGCGATCAATGACTGGATGGCTTTGCCAATCACTTTTTCTTCGTTTCGGCCAATCACGATACATGACAAAGTGCAGCTTGGACCGGCAACTGAGTGAGGCGACACTTGTGCCGCATCAGCTGTATAAGTCGATGTTGTCATAGAGATACTCCCTGTTCCGACTTCGGCTCGATAACGCGTCCCAGCGCTAACCCAGCGACCAGTGGGCGCAATGTCCATAGACTCAGGCCAAAATACAAGCACAAGGCTATGGCTAAGGTTATATAGATGTTAAGCGGCAACATGAAACAGGCTGCCGGCAACAGGACGACGGGCACGAAACGTAGAAGTTCTCGCCATAACCCAAGCTTACCGATCGAGAGCTCAAAATAGGCATAGTGCTGAACCATGTTCACGACGCTTGATAACAATATGGCCCACGCAGCTCCCATTATTCCGTACTGCCAGATCAGCAGAGCCGATAACGTTGAACTGATTACAAAATTGACGACCACGATACAGAGAACGATGCGATCTTTGGAGGCCGCCCACAAGCTTTGTCCAATGACGGGGCTGAGTAGGTCCAACAACAAGGTAAACGCCAAAACTTGCAACAAGGGAACCGCAGCTCGAAATTCTTCTTTGCGATAAACCAAGACCAAAATGTCACCTGCCAAGAAAAACAATATCGCCACCACGGGAACAGCCAATCGCAACAGCAGCATAATGAGTGTCCGACAGATTTCTCCAAAACTCTCTCCTTGCCGCTGGTGCATGCGTTGGACGAGCATGGGAAAGCAGCTATTGGCAACAGCTCGATAAATCATCAACATCGGTTGTAACAGCTGAAAACAAGCCGCCAACCAACCTACCTCGCGTTCTCCTTCAAACTTGGATAACAGTACCGAATTGAGTGAAGCGGAAATAGCAAGGATTCCATCGGTCCACAAGAAGATCAATGACTTCTTCAGCATCAACCAAGCATATCGAAATCGAAATCGCCCTAACTTCGACTCGCGAGTAACATGCATGCAACAGGTGTGCATTGAAAAGGCCGTGACGAAACGCGACACCACAACAATCGACGTCATCGTGACAACGGATGCACCCGTATAAATCGCCCAAATGCAACCGCCGACAAGTACTAAACTACCGGGCACATTACCCACCAATATCCAGGGCATCTTCTGACAACCACGAATCACCGATTCCGAAATCATGGCCACAGCATATGGCACCAAGGCCACGGCCATCAGAAGAATGACTAAAGTCGTAGCGGCAGAATAGTTCATCACAATCGCAAACGCGATCATACTGACCAGCGATAAGCCCGCAGGAATAAGGGCGGCAACATAACCATGAATGAGATCACGCCGCGCAATTCGCGGACGCGGGGCAACATGCCGAACCAATAAAGTTGGCAAACCAGCCACCGCAAAAACATGAAACGTATACAGCAGCATCATCCCTAATGATAACTGCCCAAAGTCCTGGTCGCCTCCATATCGCCCCACCAAAACGTACACCAACAGCGTGCTAGCGCGAGTGACTACATCACTAGTCAAAATCGCCAGCGAGTTAACTCCAAGCTTTTGGATCGCTTCGCTGATGGATTTCATGGCGATTCCACGCCTTCATCGTCAGCTGCTCCGCTAAAGCAACAACATCCAATAATGGAACATACCGCCCAAGCCTCATAGCCTTCAGCGACAAATGAAATCTCCGTTAAGCCAACGACCATTCCCATAACCAAGATCGCTAATCCCAAGCGACTTGTCAGGCGACAGCTTGGATGATTGCGAAGTCGAACGAGTCGAGCAATTGCAGAGAACAGAATCCCGCAACCGAGAAGCAACCCCACTGCGCCAACGTTAGCCAATGCCTCGATATATGCAGAGTGCGCGTCGGGCACGGCCCAGCCACTGGAACGTTCATACTTGATGAGTCGGCTGGGGCTCCAAAAGGCACCATAACCATAGCCTAATACAGGACGGTCCGCATACTCATCCAGTACATCTTTCCAAATATCTAAGCGGCCTGTTAGTTTTCGCGGATCGGCAGTTTCCTTGTCTCGTCCTAACAGAACAACATTCTCAACTTCAACATCGGGCGCGAGTGCTTTTGTCGCTAATAACCCACCTATACCCAGCAAAAGAATCGACAAGGCAATGCCAAATCGCTTGCTCCACCCAAGCTCCATCCAGGTGATAACACCTATCCCAACTAACGCCCCTGCTAAACCGGTGCGTGATTTGGTTAAGACAATAAAGCCGAGAGCTATCGCAGTAATCAAAAGAAAGATCTTCTTGCGATCTTCAAAATACAAAGCGAAACTTGAAACGGCTAACAAGCCTAAGGAGAGAGCTTGTTTATTGGGATGAAATATTCCGCTGAACCGATACTCCGACATCAAGAACGAGCGATACCGAATTTCAAATCCAATGCTTATGGCCAAGAAACCAAGCGATATCAATACGATGGCCATTGCGAGACGCTTTGCATCCCAGATTCGTCCCAAGACTAGCCCCGTAAACCCGAGAATCGTTACCACGATAGCTCGTTTGAACGTCATGGTTGGCGAATCAGACCATACGGTGCTGAGGTTGACGTAGCCTAACATCGCGATCGCTGGGAAAAGCAAAGACCACAACGGTTCTTTGCCTTGAGCGCGACCCAGTAAAAAGAGGCAACCGGTGGAAAATACACCTAATCCAAGAAAGGCTAACTGCCGTATCGCGTTGGAGCCGGTCACCGTACCGTCGTATAAGTCAGTACCACCAATTCGCGCGAATTCCGGTTGCCCCGAAACGGTCAGAAACATCGCGAACAATGCAATTGCGACCAACCAAAAACGCAGACCAAGTCCGCTTTCTGGATTCTGCAGAGTCGTGACTTGTCCTGGTAGGTCGTATGGCAATGTCTTTGACGTCATAGGAAACAATGGCTATCAGCTGCGAATGCCTAGCAGATTCGCCAACCAAGTTGGGACAGCATTCTTAACCTTGTTCACCAAAACGCCGTACACCTTGGCTTGGCCGTTCGTCAAACCGTTAAGCACATCCATCGCCTGTTGTGAATCGGTTTTTCCTGATTCTACTACCAACACAACACCATCTAATTTTCCAGCCAGGACAACAGCTTGGCTTAGCGACTCGGCGGTGGAGAGGTCCACAATCACCACTTCGGCTACGTTTGCAACTTGTGCCAAAGCCGAGTATTTTGCCTTCCACCCCGAACGACTTTGCCCTTGTTTTTTCTCACCGCCATTATTGGCGATGAAAAGAACGTCCGAATCTCCTAAGCCTTGCAGACAATCCGCAACGCTGACATCCCCTTGAACCAATTCCACTAGACCAGGTAGTTGATTCTTGCCCCATACCTTGGTGAGTTCGCTGTTGTTCTCGTTTCCATCTACTAAGATCGTCTTCAGACCGAAGTCATACGCAGCCGTTGCTGCCAACGACAATGCGACCGTTGAACCTCCCGCTCCTCGACTAACGGCCAACACGCCTATCACACAACTTGCCGTTTTGGATTCTTCGTTGTCTCCATCGGACACGTTGGCTTTCGTTAAGACCGCGCCGCAAGCTCGCCTTAAATCATTTTCCATCAATACTCGATGGTCGATCTTGATGGGCACACTCTTGCGTTTCGCAACCGCGCCAACAACTTCGGTTCTCAAAACCTCTTCGGCTTGCTCGACGCTGCGTATCGTCTTGGCACTAATCTCTTTCAAGAAAGCTAGGCCAATTCCACCGAATAAGCCAAGCATAATCCCAGCGGCGGCCAACAGTGGTTTATTAGGTTTCAAAGCGCGTTCTACAAAAGAAGCTGGCTGAAATACACTCACGTTGGTAATGCGTTCTGCCAGCAAATCATCGATTACCAGCGCTTCGTTTTCCTTCTCTGAAACCTGCCGTAGCTTGTTGGAGGCAACCGCAATTTCGTTGTCCATTCGCGTCAGCTGAACCTCAACTTCCAATAACTCTTCGATTTGTGCTTCCACCGTGGCCTTTTGCGATTTCTTCTCTTCAATGATGGATTTCAATCCTTCGAGTTTCGCTAAGCGGAGTTGAAGCTGTTCTTCAATTTGCAAAACAACTGGATTCGGGGTGGTACTTTCATCCATGCGTTCGCTATCGAGTTTCGCCAAAATCTCGCGAGCACCGTCAAGTTGCTCACGCGTTTTCATCAACGTAGGATGAGCATTGGTGTAGATGGCAGTTTGACTTTGTTCGAGCAGTTCTAACTCGTATACTCGCTGACGCATCCCGCTCCAAGTATTGTCCGAAGCTTCTAGTTTGCTGGCCACGATCTCGCTAGCCAGACCATCTTTCCCTTTGATCAGCCCCTCGATCTCGGCCTTGGTTTGAGTCAACTCTCCGATAGCAACAATTAGATCTCGATCGATGGCGCTCAACTGGTCCTTCAGCATCGTGCGATTAGCCTCAACCGACACGATCTTCCGTTCTGTCATGTATTGGCTCTTCGAGTTGAGCAGGTCATGCAAACCTTTTTCTGCACCTTCCTTTTGCGTGGTGAAAAACTGTCTTGAACCCTTTGTTTTGGTTACCAACAAATGTTGTTCCATGAAGGTATCCATAACGGTTTGCGCAATCGCTTGTGCCATGCCTGGCGACTTGGACTCGGCATGAATGGTGATCGTTGTCGACTTCTTTGGAGCCTCAATCTCTAATGCTCCCAACACTTTCATAACGGCCAGTTCGTGGTCGCTCAACGGATCGCGCAAGCCCGAAGTCAACAAGACCTTGTCGAGAGCGCCTCTGGCAACAGCTTTCGTGTTGTCGAAAAAGACTTCGAATGAAGAAGGTTCTGCACCTCCCGAACTGGGCAAGTAACCATCCAAAATGGCTGCAGCACCAATTTTTTCGACCACTTTTTCCGCAACGGATCGACTCGTTAGTATGTCTAACGCGGAGTTGATCTCTTCCTCTTGTGTCTTTTGTAGCAATAACGTCTGGCTGGTGGTAACAGTCGGATCGAGCGAAACGCTTTCTCGGCCAACCAAAATCAAAATCTTGGCTTCGCTCTGGTAGGTTCTTGGCCAGATCAACAAGGCAACCCAGGTCAATAAGCCAGCCACGATCACACTTGTGGCAATTAACCTCAGATAAACAAACGGAAGTTGCAACAACGAATTGAGCGACAACTCCAATGGTCGACGGCGACGAACGGCACGCCCCGTCGCTGGGCGTGAAGCGGTCGAAGGTTCTGCGTTATTCTTAGCGGAACTCTTCTTGTCCGCTTCCACCGATAGTGAATCGGTCATCTCTTCCACTGGAGCACTTGGGTTCATCAGACCTTGGCCTCTACTAGATTCAATGCGCGAATGGAATCAGCGATGCGAGCAACCTGCTCACGAGTCAGTTCAGGATACATCGGCAGCGATACAATTTCTGTGGCAAACTTGGTGCAGTTCGGCAGCCCCATTGGATACGTTACCGAATCATGGAACGGCGCCGCGGTTGGCAGCGGATTCGGGTAATGGATACCACAATAAATGTTCTCAGCTGCCAAACTAGCCATCAAGCGATCTCGTTCAGGATGACGTACCACATACAGATGAAATACATGGCGTGCATTCTGCGGCAACACGGGCAATATCAAGCCCGTATCTTGCAATTCTTCCTGATACCATAAAGCCACCTGACGGCGTTGTTCGGTCCAGTGCTCAATATACTGCATCTTGGTCAACAGCACGCAAGCTTGTAATGTATCCAAGCGGCAATTGTAGCCCAACATGTCATGGCGATTCTTAACTCGTTGGCCATAGTTACGGAGAAGGCGAAGCTTCTCAGCCAGCTCTGGGCAATTGGTCGTTACCGCACCGCCGTCACCAAATGCACCTAAGTTTTTGCCAGGATAAAAACTGAAGCAAGCGATATCGCCGAAACTGCCGATGCGTTTCCCGTTGATTTCACCACCATGTCCCTGGGCCGCATCTTCGACAACTTTTAGACCATGTTTCTTGGCAATCTCACAGATTTCAATCATCCGCGCTGGGTTGCCGTATAGGTGGACCGGAATGATGGCCTTGGTTCGTTCCGTGATAACGGCTTCGATGAGCGATGGATCCAAATTGTAATCGTCTTCTCGAACATCGACAAAAACCGCCTTGGCTCCCGTATAGGCAATTGCGAAAGCGGTCGCGGCAAACGAGTTGCCTGCGGTAATCACTTCATCGCCAGGACCAACCCCCAAAGCTCGTAGGGCCAAATGCAAGGCGTCGGTTCCATTGGCGACTCCAATACAATGAGAAGCTTGGCAGTACTCGGCAAACTTCCCCTCAAACTCGTCGACTTCAGATCCCAAGATATAGCGGCCATGATCGATCACATCGGCCATTCGACGAAGCACTTCATCGCGAATCATTCGCGACTGTGTTGCTAAATCTACCAATGGAATCGACTCGGTGGACTTCATGTTCGGAGCATTCATAATCGGTGAAAAAACCAAATAAAAACTATCAAACTTTAGTGATTCTTCAGGGCGGGACTTAGTGACATCAGCCGCTCGGCTGCCGTCGTACCGCAATATTTACAATCCGTCTCGTCGTATCGACCAGGCAGACGTTGTCCACAGGCACATACGTCCGCCACGTGCTTCGCAGGGACACCCATCATCAACGCAAATGGAGGAACGTTCCCAGTCACCACTGCGCCAGCAGCGATCATGCAGTACGCTCCTAACTCAATTCCGGGGCAAATGGTTGCCGCCGCACCAATCGAACTTCCTTCACGTACAATTGTACGTGCAAGCCAATTTACCTTGTCTCGATAGCGTTCTTTGCTAATCGGCATTCGCGGCGAACGTGGGTTTCTGTCATTGGTAAAGGTCGCTCTTGGGCCAATAAAACAATTGTCCTCGATTTGCACACCTTCCCAGATCAAGACTTGATTCTTGATCGTGACGTTATTGCCAACAATCGCGCCCGCCTCAATAAATGCATGGTCACCCACATTGACGTTCGAGCCCAACTGGGCTCCCTTCATCACATGCACGAATGCCCAAATACTTGAACCGCTACCGACTTCGTCACTTTCAACCAAGGCGGTTGGATGAATTCGAACTGACATCCATTCCTCTCATTCCCGTCGCTTCAATTCGCGACGGCTCTTTCCATTAACATTCAACCGCAACAGAATTGAGTCGAATCTGGCCACCGCCATTGAAGAGAGACTTCTCAGCAGCATCCAAAACTTCAACAACTTGCAAACCGTTGCGACCGTCGGTTAACGGCACCTGCCCCTTAGTGATACTGTTAATAAACGCTTCACATTCCGACTTCAGCGGTTCACGTTCTTGAATGAACGGACTGTAACTCCCGCCATATCGATATGCGATCTGGAATTCAGCATAATTGGAGGAGTGAGCAGGCGTCTTAACTCCTTTGTCAAAAACCTTGATCTTCTCTTGATCGAGGTCGTCATAAACGGCCATCTTGCGATCACCGACAACCGTCAACACGCGTTCTTTGCGCGGATCCAACCAACTGACATGGATCATCCCCATCCGATTGTTACGGAATGTAAGATTGAGATTGCACACATCATGTACGCCTTCGTTCAAATGTGCTAACCCCGAACAACCAACACTCACGGGTTGCTCACCCAAGAGATACAGCATCATTGAGATGTCATGTGGAGCCAGGTCGTAGAGGCAACTGACATCTTTGCGCACGGGACCTAAGTTCAATCGACGACTGCTGATGTAATTGATGTTGCCCAACTCACCTGAGTCGATCAATTCTTTCAACTTAGCCACAGGGGAAGAATGCAAAAAGATGTGTCCCACAAACAACGTTGCTTGATGAGCATCCGATAGTTCAATCAATTGTTGACACTCTTCCACCGTCCGCGCCAATGGTTTTTCGACGAAGACGTGAATGCCTTGCTTCAACGCTTTGGAGGCGAGCTGAAAATGTGTGGCGGTGGGAGTCGCGATTACCAACGCATCGACTGCATTGGAAGCCAGTAGCTGGTCGTAATTGTCGAAGGGTTGAATCGCCGGAAAACGATTCTTGACCATCAACAATCGGTCAATGTTCTGATCGCAAAAAGCGGTGACCTTGCAATCGGCAAGTTCCGAAAAACAACGAACGAGATTGGGACCCCAATACCCCAGACCGACCACGCCGACACGAATCATTGGCTGCAACTCGAGTAAATTCCTTAGACACCCCCCTTAATTACACTAGGTGGGGGGGAACGCCTTTATGCTAATCGAGCTTTAGTTTTTTGGCTATTAGTCAGACTGATTTCTATCCGATTTGGGCATCATTGTCGCAGTTATACCGGATATTCGCTTTATCTTAGCGCGATTCCCTTTTCTAAAACGACACGAGGCCCCCTCAACTCAACTAAGTCGAGAATACGTCCACCGCTTCACCTAGCCGCAAAATCGTTACCTCCACTTCACAGGGCCCCCTCAAAGACGTTTTCCACTGCAGAAATAGTTTTTTTCACTACATTTTCCGCAGTTGTTGCGACTCACGTTTCATCACTGCAAATTCACCAAAATCAAAGAGGACTCTCAACTCTGGGGGTATCGATGCCGCCCCATTCTCCGCTACGTTACTCACCCTGCTTGAGCGGCGAGAAAAACGAACTTCAATCGCCTTTCAGCTGTATGCTCGATTTCGCCATCTGAACTCGTGAATTGGATAGCCATGAACTCAGAAGATACACCATTCGAACCCACCGATTCGGCCACTGAAGTTGCATTCGAAATTGAAACTCCGCCGATGGATAACGCCGTCGTTGGAAATGACGAATTCCAACTTGATGATCCTATGTTGCAACAGCAAAGCGATCCGTTTGTTGGTCGTTGGAATACGCTCATCAGCACCACGAACTGGGAGAAGGGGCGTATCATCTTTCAATGGCGAGTTGCACTTCAAGAAGCGGGAGCTCGCGTGACCGCCTACAGTGACGAAGCCTGGAGTCAACGAGTCGGTGGCGTTACCGCTCAACATGTCGGCCGTTTGCGCCGTGTCTTCGAACGATTCCACGAAAGTTATGAATCCTACACTGGTCTTTATTGGAGCCACTTCTTAGCAGCTATCGACTGGAGTGATGCAGAGATTTGGCTGCAAGGTGCATCGTCGAGCCGTTGGAGCGTGTCGCAAATGCGGGCTCAACGTTGGGAAGCCGTTAGCGGTGATCCAAAACTTAAGCCTAAAGATGCCGATGTGATCAGCGGTGAGCTCGACGAAGACTACACACCGATTTCACAACGCGGGGAAACGGCAGAAGAGGATGAGGATGAAGGTATTGTCGCTTCGGGTCCTCGCAATGAAGGCCCCGATTTCGGTGAAGATTCCGAATGGGACAAAGACAGCGCACCAGATGTAGATAACTTGGCTGATGGCGACGATGATTATTCGCCACCAGTAAAGCTCGACTATGACAATCCGTTTGCTTCTCTTGCGACTCTACCTGTCGACATCGCTGAAGCGTTGGAACAATTTAAACTCGCCATCATTCGCCATCGCGCGATGAAGTGGGGTGAAGTTCGTCAAGATGATGTGATTCAAGCCATCATGGCCCTCAAAACATTTGCCGAACGAACTTCGCAATAGTCGAGTACTCGTCCTCAGGATCTGCCTGGGGACGCACTGCACGGGAGGCTCCCGCCTCCTGTGCGTTCCATGTCACTCAATCCGGCATGCGAATTACGCGTCGTCCCCAAGCTCTGCCCTAGCTATCCTACACATCTCTATTGAGAGCAATTCAGAGGCAACGTCTGTACACAACGCCGCCTAGCCTGCGCTACGCTTCGGCTACGGGTTAAACGAAACCAAACTAACCTCTGGTTTTGTTATCCTACCCATCTCTATTGAGAGCGATTCAGGGGCAGCGCCTGTACCCAACACCACCTAGCCTGCGCTTCGCTTCGGCTACGGGTTAAACGCAATACCGTTCAATATTTTCTTAAATCGCGGCTCCTGCTAGAGTTAGGCTGTACCACCAACCACCCCCTAACAAGGAGCCGCGACATGAACGGGCAAGGATGCTC
>JAFLCP010000043.1 GCA_017303505.1 Planctomycetota bacterium
GTTTTAGACGGAGTAAAGGTATCGGTTCAAGATCGAACCATTACCGTCGAAGGGCCAAAGGGTAAGCTTCAGTTCACGCATCGTCCTGAAGTTAGCGTAGCGGTCAGCGAAGATGGCAAGACCTTCACGGTCGAAGCCAATGATGGCGAGCGCGAAACGAAGGCTTTGCATGGTCTTACCCGAGCCTTGGTCAACAACATGATCTTTGGCGTAAAGAACGGCTATGAGAAGCGCTTGGAAGTGGTAGGCGTGGGTTATCTCGCTGCAATCCAAGGGAAGGTTTTGCAGTTGCGCGTTGGTTTCGCCAACGAATTGCAACAGCCTATTCCACCTGACTTGGAAGTTACTTGCCCTGACCAAACGCACATTGTGGTCAAGGGTTGTGATAAGCAGCGAGTTGGGCAGTTTGCTGCTCAAGTTCGCGCCCTCCGTAAGCCCGAGCCTTACAAGGGTAAAGGGATTCGCTATCAAGGCGAATACGTCAAGATTAAAGCTGGTAAATCGGCTACCTAATAATTGTGACGGTTTGGCGATTGATCGGTATCAAGCGTCAAAGTCGGTAAGAGTAGTTTTCTTGAACAACGTGTTTTCTGGGTTAGTGACGTGGACAACAAGGGAATCGTTAATAAACAGCGGATTCGACGACGCTTTCGCGTACGCAACGCGGTCCGTGGTATCGCCGACCGTCCTCGATTGTGCGTTCAACGCACGTTGAAACATTTCGGATGTCAGGTTATCAACGACGAAGCTGGCCGCACTTTGGTGTCAGCCACAACTCGTGATAAAGACGTTCGCACCAAGATTCCTTACGGTGGCAATATCGCAGCCGCAACGGAATTGGGTAAGATTGTAGCTGAGAAGGCACTGGCAGCTGGTATCAAGCAAGTGAAATTCGATCGTGGTACCTCACGCTACCATGGCCGAGTCGCCGCTTTCGCTACCGCCGCTCGCGAAGCTGGACTCGACTTCTAGTCAACGCCTCTTGGCAATAGTTTTTAGCTTGTGCTGATCGCACAGGTGAGAACGCAATAAGACAGACCAATATGTAGCCCGCGAATGGTTGTTGTGACAGCAACGGCGGGTTACGAGCAAAATAACGACGTTATCAATCTGATTGGGAGAATACAACGTGGCATCGGTGAATGAAGGCATGCCAGGCGAAATGATCGATCGCACGCTGCGTATCAAGCGATGCGCCGCCGTGGTTAAAGGTGGTCGTCGTTTCAGCTTCGCCGCCCTTGTAGTTGTCGGCGACGGCCGAGGCAAGGTTGGTTATGGATACGGCAAAGCGAACGAAGTGCCACCTAGCGTTTCGAAGGCGCAAAAGGCCGCTAGCCGAGACATGATCCAAGTTCCGATCATTGCTGGCTCGATTCCTCACGCTGTTTGGGGACGCTATGGCGCTGCCAAGGTTTTGCTGATGCCAGCTAACCCAGGTACCGGTATCATCGCGGGACAAGCGGTTCGTGCTGTTTGCGAAGCCGCCGGTATTCATGATATTTTGACCAAGAGCTTCCGTTCCAATAACCCAACGGTTTTGGTTAAGGCCACCTTCGATGCCTTGAAGAAGCTCCGCACCGTTCAAACTGTTGAAGCATTACGTGGAGTGAGCTTGTCATGAACCTGAATGATATTAATACCGACGTAGAGACCAACCGTGGTCGTAAGCGCATCGGCCGTGGTTTAGGTTCCGGTTGGGGCAAGACCGCAGGTAAAGGCCACAAAGGTCACAAGTCCCGTAGCGGCTATTGGAAAAAGCCAACCTTCCAAGGTGGTATGATGCCAATGGTTCGCCGAGTTCCAAAACGCGGCTTCTTTAACAAGTTTGCTGCAGATGTGTTTGCAGTCAATGTTGGTGACTTGGAGCCACTATTCGAAGCTGGCACCGAAATCACACCAGAACTGCTCCAGCAGACCGGCATCATCAAGTGCCGCTTCGACGAACTCAAGATTTTGGGTGATGGCGACGTTACCAAGAAGTTCAAGGTTGTTGCTCATCGCGTAAGCGAATCAGCGAAGCAGAAGATTGAAGCTGCAGGTGGTTCAGTAACCATCGTTAAAGCAAAGCGAACTCCAGAAGAGCGAGTTGCTGAGAAGAATAAGGGTTAGTTCATAGACGTGTTCCGTATGGGAACGGACCGTCGCGTGAAGAATGTGCTTCACAAGCAGTTTGGTTGGACCCAAACTGCTAAGTTCGTAAGGACCAGGAGCGGGTGTAATGTTTGAAAAGCTCCGAATCATCTTTACCATACCGGAACTTCGTCAGAAGATTTTTCTGACGATGTTCTTGTTGCTGGTGTACCGGATTGGATACCACGTCCGTCTGCCCATGATTCGAAGTGACTTGGCGGGAACCAGCGGGTCGGACTTCGGCACCTTTCTTGAGAAGGTGTCAGTTTTATCCGCGACTGACTTGCGTACGGTCACTATCTTCGGGTTGGGCATTATGCCCTATATTTCGGCTTCGATTATTTTCCAACTTCTTGGTTCCGTTTGGCCGCCAATTGAGGCACTTCGCAAAGAAGGCGAAGTCGGACGCAAGAAGATCAATGAATACACACGTTATCTGACTGTTGCTTTGTGCTTGATCCAAAGCTGGGTGTTCCTCCGCTTCGTTGTTATGGCTGGTGGGGAACGTCAGATCGCTGAAGAGTTCTTTGCGACCGGCACGGAAACGTTGCATTGGGGCTGGCAGATCACAGCCGTTTTGATCATGACAACCGGGACCATCTTCTTGATGTGGCTCGGTGAACAGATCGATGAATACGGGATCGGGAATGGTATCAGCCTTTTGATTATGGCCGGTATCTTGGCTCAAATGCCGAAGGCTATGGTCGACCTAGCAGCAAATATGAAGCCCGAGTTGGTCGGTTTGACCTCCGGCGACATGGGTATTGATAAACTCATTATCCTGTCCATTCTGTTTGTGGTGGTGGTCGCTGGTGTGGTGTTTATCACCTTGGGCCAACGTCGCATTCCGACCCAAAGCGCTAAGCATGTTCGCGGACGTCGAGTTTACGGTGGCACGAAGCAATATCTTCCTTTGCGTCTGAACCAAGCTGGCGTTATGCCGATCATTTTCGCGAGCAGTTTGCTCATGATTCCGAGCTTGCTGTTGGGATCTTTGGCTGGTTGGGCTGCTAGCGGGACAGGTGGTTGGTTGACAGTAGGGGATGCTTTGAGCCGATTGAGCGACATGCTTGGTAACGGCGCGGCTTTGACCTACAACATCTGCTACATCATGTTGATTTTCTTCTTCTGCTACTTCTGGACGTCGGTCAGCTTTAATCCTAAGGAGATTTCCGAGAACTTGCGAGATAGTGGAACGTTTATCCCTGGTTATCGGCCAGGTAAGCAGACTGCGAATTATCTTGAGAAGGTAATGTCCCGCATCACTTATGTGGGTGCCGCGTTCTTGGCCTTGGTTGCGATTACTCCAACGATTGTCGCTGAGTGGATGGGGGTCGATTTTTCGGTCGCCTCGTTCTACGGCGGTACAGGTATATTGATTGCGGTTAGCGTCGCGTTTGACCTGATCCAAAAGATTGATAATCACTTGTTGATGAGAAATTATAAGGGTCTGTTAGAGCAGTAAATGTGTTGAGGTAGGTAAGGGCTCGGCGGCTTTGCTTCCAAGTTTTTTGGGGTAATTGTTGCGAGCCCTTGCAGCGTTGATATTGTCGGTGAAAGGCCTAACGCCATGCGTATCGTGTTTATTGGCCCGCCCGGCGCTGGCAAAGGGACGCAATGCAAGCGATTGGTGGAGTTTCTCGGAATTCCCCATCTCTCAACAGGTGAGATGCTTCGGCAGGTAAAAAAACAAGACACCGCCTTGGGTCGGTGGATCGCCTCCTATCTGGATGCTGGCCAATTGGCTCCAGATCATTTGGTGATGCGGATCGTGGCCCATCGGTTGTCGAAACCGGACTGCAAAGAAGGTTGTTTGTTTGACGGCTTCCCACGTAATGTGGCCCAGGCTGAATTGTTAAACGACCATCTGCGTTCGGTAGGAACACAACTCGATTTGGTTTTGGATTTAGCGGTAGTCGAGGAAGAATTGATCGACCGCTTGTTACGTCGGGCGAAAATCGAATCGAGAATGGATGACAATTACGAAACCATCAAGGCGCGGTTAAAGGTGTTTTACACTCAGACCTCCCCTCTGTTGGAGTATTACCGAAACCTTGGGCTGTTGGCTCAGGTCGACGGGATGCAGGGGCCTGATCAAGTGTTCGGGCAAATTAAGCAGGCTGTGCTGGCTAGAATGTCAGAACGGCTGGAAAAACGACCATAAGAAGCTTTCGCACCTTGCGAGAAGTCGCTAGGTAGCTATAGAATCCGAAATTTACCGTTTTACTGTCAGGAGACGGCGCGATGCCGCGTTTGCTGGGTGTTGATATTCCGAACGAAAAGAAGGTTTGCATCTCGCTTACCTATCTTTATGGCGTAGGCCCCTTTGTTGCTCGTGAACTGTGCGAGCGAACCGGTATCAATCCGGAGAAGAAAGCTCGTGAATTGGATGAGGACGAATTAAGCCGTCTTTCAACCCTTTTGGAACGAGATTTCACCGTTGAAGGTCCGCTTCGTCGCCAAACCGGCCAATCGATTCATCGCTTGAAGGAAATCAAATGCTATCGCGGCTTGCGACATCGTTTGAGCCTTCCTTGCCGTGGTCAGCGAACCAAGACAAACGCTCGCACCCGCAAAGGTCCACGTAAGACCGTTGCTGGTAAGAAGGGTGTTAAGGACTTGCGATAGTCCTCAATGGTGTCTTCAACTTGGAATTCAAGGGTATAGGCCTTTGTTTCTGAGTTGGTGGGTATGGTGGAACTAGTATCCACTTGAACGAAATAAATTACCTCCTCGAATTAGCGAGGAGTTCAGCTGTGGCAATTGCCAGGGCTGCCATAAATGTGACAACAGTTTCGACAAGAATTTGAGAGACGGAATAGTGTCTACCAAGGTCAATAAGCGACGAAAAGCCCGAAGAAACGTCACCGTAGCGGTCGCCCATGTTAAGGCTACCTTCAACAACACCACGGTGACCATTACTGATACCAAAGGTGATACCCTTTGTTGGGCAAGTGCAGGAACCTGTGGTTTCAAAGGTTCCCGCAAGAGCACCCCATTTGCTGGCCAAGTTGCAGCTCAGCAAGCCGCCGAAAAGGCAGCAAAATGCGGTGTTAAGGAAATCGAAGTTCGGGTCAAGGGACCTGGCTCCGGTCGAGAAAGTGCAATTACCGCCCTGCAAACTGCAGGCATGACAGTCAAACAAATTGAAGACGTAACACCAATCCCGCACAACGGTTGCCGTCCACGCAAGCGTCGCCGCGTCTGATGTTGGTGTCGCTGGTTTCGGCCTGCGACTGTTATTGTTTTCGTTATTGGGCAAATTACTATTCCTCTTATTCGAGGGTTCGTTTCCATGCATATTCGATGGCGCGGCTTGGAATTACCAAGTGTCGTGAACTGCGAGAAGGAAACACTGAGCAATACTTACGGCAAGTTCTATGCTGAACCGTTTGAACGCGGATTCGGTGTTACTATCGGTAACAGCTTGCGTCGTGTGCTACTTTCCAGCTTGGAAGGAAGCGCCGTTACGCAGATCAAAGTCCGCGGGGCTCAGCATGAGTTTTCTACACTGGAAGGTGTTCAAGAAGACCTCACCGAAATCGTTTTGAACGTGAAGAGCTTGGTGGTAAAGAACCACAGCGATTCGACTCGTGTTATCACCGTCGAAAAGAACACCCGCGGACCCATTACTGGTGCGGACGTTCAAACTGACGCGGATGTTGAAATCATCAACCCAAACCATGTGTTGGCCAATTTGACCGCCGACGTTCCATTCATGATGGAAATGGTGGTTGAGAATGGTCGTGGTTATGTTCCATCGACCGAGCACAGCACGGGTGATCATGAATTGGGCATCATTCCAATTGACGCTGTATTCTCACCGGTAACACGCGTTCGTTACTTGGTTGAAGAAACTCGTGTTGGTCAAAAGACCAACTACGATCGTCTCGCTTTGGAAATTTGGACCGATGGTTCGCTTCACCCAGAGATGGCTTTGGTCGAAGCGGGCAAGATCTTGCGAAAGCACATCAATCCATTCGTGCAGTACACCGAACTTGGCAAGCAAGTTCATGCGATTGCACGAGGTGGTCCAGGGTCTGCCGAAGCTCACCTCGAATCGAAGCTCAACACACCTGTGACTGAACTCCGATTGTCGGTGCGAGCTGGCAATTGCCTCGAGTCGGAAGGCATCCGCACGTTGCGCGATTTGGTGCAACGTACTGAAGATCAACTCCTCGAAGTTCGCAACTTCGGTGAGACAACTTTGAATGAAGTTCGCGAAAAGCTGGCTAACTTGGGATTGCATCTCGGCATGCGATTACCATCCAGCTCCGGTTTACGATAAAGACTTTCAAGTTCGGTAAGTCCTTTGGCTTGCGTTGAACATTTTTTGGGAACGGTAGATCGATGAGACATCGAAGACGCGGAAGAGTTTTAGGTCGCAGCTCAAGCCACCGCCGTGCGTTGTATCGCAACTTGGCAAGCGCGATCTTTTTGACGGAACGAGAAACCTCGGAATTGGATACAAACGCACCAAAGGTGAAGGGACGTATCATCACGACCCTGCCTAAGGCTAAAGAAATCCGCCCGTTGGTTGAAAAGTGCATCACTCTCGGCAAGAAGGGTGTGGCTGCTAAGGCTGCTGCTGCTCAATTCGGCACAACTGCTGAACGCAACACGGAAGCCTGGAAGAAGTGGCGCGAAAGCGAACAGTACCAGAAGTGGAATGCTGCGATGTCGCCAGCCATTTGTGCGCGACGCAAAGCATTGCAGCTCTTGGGCGACAAGACTGCGGTGAAGATTCTGTTCGATACCGTTGCTCCACGCTACATGGATCGTGCAGGTGGTTACACTCGCATCATGCGATTGGCTAAGCCACGTTTGGGCGATGCGGGTACCCGAGCTATCTTGGAATTCGTCGGTCAAAATGATCGTGTTTCCCAGAGGGCCCAAAAGCCAAGCTTTGGTGACGCTGCTTCGAGCTAGTTGGTATGTGGCCAAAGTTTGGGTCTTTTTGGCTCGATCGGCGGCTCCATAGCTAGTGCAGGAAACTGCGACCAGCCCCGAATGAAGGCACCAACTGTCCAATTAGCAGGGGTTGGGGGCTAGAAGAGAAGGGCTGGAGTTCGAGTTGAAAGTCTAGGTTGGATCCCCAGTTTCGAAATATGACAAAGCCGCAGAATCTTCTGCGGCTTTTTTCATGCGCCCCTCCAGCCTGAAGGGGAGGTTTTTCTACCAATTGGTGGTTAAGGAATTGTGAAAAAAGTTTTGTTTTTTCAAGCGGCTGATAACCAAGTCGTTGTGGGAAACGGAAAGTTTTGCCAGTTCAGGATTTAGGTCGTTCTGCCGGTCGGCCTGCTTTTTCGGTGCTCAAACGGCATCGCGACGGAAACCTAAGTAGGAGCACATCTTGCGACTTGGTTTCCACAATGTTTGACATGAGAGCGGATTCGAGTAAACTCCCTCACACGCAATATCTAGTACCCCGAATTCACCTAGACCACTACCCGTAGTATGGTTTCTAATAAAGGGATGGGGTGAACGATTGGAATCTTTCTCTAGCCAAGGCATGGCTTCGAACGGCATTCGAACTCTCCCGTGGCTGGATGCACGACTGATGAAGGTACATCGGTACGCTTGACGTCAGTATAGAAAACATACTTGTTCATTATTAGCTAATCTACTCAAGGAGTCGAAGAGGATGGCAACTATTGAGGTGAACCGTGGTAAGTCGTTGGAGTCGGGCAGCAGTGCTCCAACGGGTCTACGTGGCAACCGAGCAGGCTTGAAGGTCGAGCCGCTCTTTTGCCCGCAAGACGTTGCTTGCCCGTTTTCCACAGTGGAATGGGAAACTCGTAAAGCAGCAATCAAAGACGATTCGGGCAAGGCTCTGTTTGAGCAGACAGATTGCCAAATCCCGAAGTCTTGGTCTCAATTGGCGACCAACGTGGTTGTTAGCAAGTACTTTTACGGTGAGCCAGGTACCGAGCAGCGCGAGAAGAGCGTTAAGCAGTTGATTCATCGCGTTACGCGAACGATCACGGATTGGGGCATGGCAGATGGTTATTTCGACTCGGCCGACGATGCAGAACGCTTCTATCGTGAATTGAGCTGGCTTTGCTTGCATCAATACGGTTCGTTCAACTCGCCAGTTTGGTTCAACGTAGGGCTGTACCATCAGTACGGTGTCTCCGGCGCAAAGTGCAACTGGCACTTTGATCGTGAGTTGGGTGAAGTGACCCAACCAGAGAATCCTTACGAATTCCCACAAGCCAGCGCCTGCTTTATTCAGAGCGTGGATGACAACATGGAAGACATCATGCGGCTGGCCACCAGCGAAGCGATGCTCTTCAAGTTCGGTTCCGGTACGGGAACGGACCTCTCGACCATCCGTTCGAGCCGTGAGAAGCTCTCGGGAGGTGGTAAGCCAAGCGGTCCATTGTCGTTTATGCGAGTTTATGACCAGATCGCTGCCGTGGTGAAGAGTGGTGGCAAGACCCGTCGCGCTGCCAAAATGCAATCCTTGAAAGTCTGGCATCCAGACATCATGGAGTTCATCGAGTGCAAATGGAAGGAAGAAAAGAAGGCTCACGTTCTCATCGAGAAAGGTGGATACGAGTCCAACTTCAATGGTGAAGCGTATAGCTCGATTTTGTTCCAGAACGCAAACCTATCCGTTCGTGTTACCGACGATTACATGGAAGCGGTTCGCGATAATCGCAAGTGGAAAACACAGTGGGTTAGCAAAAAGGCGGGTGGTGATGCCCCTGAATACGAAGCTCGCGAAATTTTGACCCGCATGGCCGAATGCGCATGGCAGTGCGGTGATCCTGGCGTTCAATACGATACTACGATTAACCGTTGGCACACCTGTCCAAAGAGTGGTCGCATCAACGCCAGCAACCCATGTTCGGAATACATGTTCCTCGATGATACCGCCTGTAACTTGGCAAGTATCAATTTGATGAAGTTCCGAAAGGACGACGGCACGTTTGATGTCTCAGGTTTCACAGCTGCTTGCCGCTTGTTCTTCATCGCCCAAGAAATCTTGGTTGACCATGCGAGTTATCCAACCGATCGCATCGCTTTAAACAGCCATTTGTTCCGTCCATTGGGACTGGGCTATTCCAACTTGGGTAGCTTGATGATGGCGGGTGGTTTGGCCTATGACTCCGATGCGGCTCGTGGTATTTGCGGTTCGATTACTGCATTGCTCCACGGTGCTGCGAACTTGGCGAGCGCTGAAATGGCAGCTGTTGTTGGCCCATTTGCAGGCTACGAAACCAACCGCGAACCGATGTTGAACGTAATGAAGATGCATCGCGATGCCGTTGAGAAGATCGACGAAGCTGGCCCTGCTTATCTCAAGGATGCGGCTCGCAATTTGTGGGACCGTGTATTGGGCGCTGGCAAAGCAAACGGCTTCCGCAATGCACAATCCACCGTATTGGCTCCAACAGGTACGATCAGCTTCATGATGGACTGCGATACCACCGGTATCGAGCCTGACATCGCATTGGTCAAGTACAAACAATTGGCGGGTGGTGGTTCGATGAAAATCGCTAACCGCACTGTTCCAATGGCGTTGGAATCGATGGGCTATTCGAAAGACGCGATCGATTCGATCACCAAGTATGTTGAAACTCGCGATACCATCGAAGGTGCTGCTGAGTTGAAGGAAGAGCATCTATCGATTTTCGACTGTGCTTTCCGTCCAGCTAACGGTGTTCGCAGCATTCCTTGGCAAGCTCACGTTTTGATGATGGCTGCTGCTCAACCCTTCTTGTCGGGTGCAATCTCCAAGACGGTGAACATGCCTAACGATGTGACACCGAAAGATATCGCTGACGCCTACTTCTGGGGTTGGGAACTCGGCTTGAAGGCGATCGCCATCTATCGCGATGGTTCCAAGCAAAGCCAGCCGCTCAACACAACCTCCGAAGCGGATAAGAAAGCAGCGAAGACCGAAACCAAGGTCGTCGAGAAGATTGTTTACAAGGCTCGACGTGAACGCTTGCCAGACACTCGACAATCGGTAACCCATAAGTTCTCGATTGCTGGTCACGAAGGCTACATCAATGTTGGTCTCTATCCAGATGGACGGCCGGGCGAAGTTTTCATCACGATGGCCAAAGAAGGTTCAACCATCGGCGGTTTGATGGACAGCTTTGGAACAGCCATCTCGATTTCGTTGCAATATGGTGTGCCTTTGGAAGTGTTGGTGAATAAGTTCAGCCACACCCGCTTCGAGCCCATGGGACATACCACCAACCCAGATATTCGCATCGCGAAGAGCGTTGTGGACTATATCTTCCGTTGGTTGGGCATCACTTTCTTGGCAGGTTATCGCGAAGCAAGCATGGGGCAGTTGAAGGTCGCTGAACCTGCAGCGGTTGCTCCAGCTCCGGCGGTTGAAAAGAAGCCTGCTACGGAAGCTGCTAAGTCGCCCGTAAATGGAAACACGGCTGAAGTTGTGTCGACGGAATATCAGACCTCGGCTCGTATCAACAGCGATCGTGTTGATTCCAGCACACTCGAACGCGCTGGGGTGGTTATGTTAGACGCAAGTGGCAACTCGCATGGAAATCGCAGCGAGCAATTTGCTCGCTTCCAAAGCGATGCCCCAAGTTGTGATAATTGCGGATCCATCACTGTTCGCAATGGCAACTGTTACCTCTGCCATAACTGCGGAAACAGCATGGGCTGCAGCTAGTTCTCGAACCGATTCTCCTCCAAGTATTGGTTCCCAGGCGAAGCAACGTACCAGCGTTGCTTCGCTTTTTTTATGCCGTGAAAGCAGCCCGTTTATGGTTGGGGAATGACGCCGAGAACTCGGGCGAAATTCCCTTCTTCAATCACAAAAAAGCCGAGTCTCTTCTGCGAATCATCTTTGACAACCCATACCGCTCCGGGGCGAGTACGAATGTTGAATCGCTCGCCCGCTGCAAGTTTGCCATAGGATTTTTCACTGCCATCGGCACCTTGCCACCACAACTCAACAGTATCCTCTGTTTCGTTGACGAATGACGCTTGTTTGAAGGCGCCTTTGGGATTTGCGGTTGGAAGTTTTGTGTCTGAGCCTGCATGCCAAGTAAGTGGTTGGTTGGTTTGAGAGTCATTGTTCGCCGTGTTTGACAAAACTAACGGAAACTTAGGGCGGGGAATTGTGTTCCATAACTGTTGGCTAAGACTAGAAAGTAGCACTCGATTTGGGTGAGTGGTGTCCGCTGCATTCGTTGGGATATTGGAATTGGCTGCGAGATTTTTGTTTTCATCGGGATCTTCTTGTTGGTTATAGAGTTCTTGTGCAAATATCTCTCCCGTTTCAGCATCGAGCCATTCTATGTAGCGATAGTTCTCCGTTCGCAGTGCGTAGCCCATGTAATCACGCCCCGAATGTTTGCGCGGGAATTGGCTGATAGCGGCTGGCTTATGTGGGAGCGACGCATCGCGCAACAGTGGAGCAAAACTCTTTCCTTCAAGCTCTTTGGGCTGGGCGATTCCTGCCAGTTCGCAAAGCGTGGGATAAATATCGATGAATTCGACCAGTTGTGATAACGCTTTGCCGTTGCTGGCTGCGTTCGGAGCGCGAACGATTAATGGAGCATGGGTATCGATTTCTAGATTGGTTTGTTTACACCAGCTGCGATGTTCGCCAAGTTTCCAACCGTGGTCGCTCCACAGAATAACGATGGTGTTTTGATCGAGTTTTAGATCGCGAAGCGACTTTAGCAGCAGCCCGATTTGAGCATCGACAAAAGAAACCGATGCGTAATAACCGTGCCGCAATTCACGTTGCTGTGTTTCAGAAAGGGCGGCGTCAAACGGTGATGGGGCTTCAAGGTAATCCATGTAGCCACGCAGTTCATAAAATCCACCCATCGAACGCTGGCTAAAGGCAACTTCAGGCATCCCAGCGGGGAGAAATGGATTGCGGGCTAATGGGATTTTCTCGCGTTCATAGAGGTCCCAATATTTTTTCGGCGTGATCCACGGAAGGTGTGGGCGAATATAGCCCACCGATAGAAAGAAGGGTTGGTTTTGTTGGGATAGAGTTCGCATCTTTTCGATGGCATCGAGAGCCTGGCGACCGTCGAGGTTCATTTCATCGGGTTGCTCTTGAATCTCTGTCGCTGGACCGCGCAGACGTTCAATAAGATCTTGTGGCTTACCCTGCTCGCGCAGTTGGTCTTTGAACTTGGCAAGTTTCTGTTGATTTGCGGGGGAATAGCGAGCGACGTTTTGAGCTTGATGTGTTGGTTCATCCCACGAGACATCGTCGGGAAAAGTGTTATGGAAAATCTTGCCGAATGCGACCGCGCGGTATCCGTGCGCTCGAAAGTGCTGGGGAATGGTAACAGCGTTGGGGATGGTGGTGCGAAAATCGGTTACTAAATCCCAGACTCGAGTTGAATCGGGACGTAGACCGGTCATCAAAGAGACTCGCGAGGGATTGCAGACCGCTTGTTGGCAGTAAGCTCTTTGAAAGAGGACACCTGAGGCCGCCAGTTGATCAATATTCGGAGAGTGGACATGTTGAACCCCATAGCAACCGAGATCACAACGCATGTCATCGACGGCGATGAACAAGATGTTGGGCTTCTCAGCAGCCTGGAGTTGGGAAAGCAAGAGGCTGAAACAGGACCAACTAACGATCACCAGCAATTTGAATGGCATGGCTCGAGTCTCACAGATAAAATCGATTCACAACGATAAACCGAGTGAAGGCAAGGGGCTCATAATTCGGACTGATTAATCTCTGGTAAGCGAATACAAACATCGGCTAATGCATCTGCTTCATCTTGATTATGAGTAACGTGAAGTACGGTGACGCCTGTTTGGCGGTTGATGTCTTTGAGCAATTTTTGCGAAGAAGAGTGTGTTATCGCATCGAGTGCGCTCAATGGTTCGTCGAGAAGCAACGCGCTAGGCTCGAACGAAAGGGCGCGTCCCAGCGCGACTCGTTGTGCTTCACCGCCGCTTAGGCCCTGAACGCGTCTTTTAAGTAGATGTTCCAACCCCAGCATGTTCGCCAGGAAAGCAACCTTTTCCGCTTTTTTCCTGCGCGAAGACCAGCGGATATCGAGGGCGAACTCCAAGTTTTCTCGCACGTTCAATGTAGGAAACAAAGCAAGATCTTGTGGCATGTATCCCGTATTTCTATCCGGGGGCGACCAATGAGTTACATCAACATCATCGATTCGAATACTACCGCCTGATATTTTTCTCAGACCACAAATCGCTTCAAGAATAGTCGTCTTGCCGGTGCCTGACTTGCCCATCAAGACGGCATACTGACCGCGTTGTACCCGGAAAGAGACCTTCGGTAGTGTAAAGGAGCCTTGCCGAACGGTTAGGTTTTGAACTTCGATCATCCGTTAAGTCCTGCTCCAATCGCTCGCAATATGACAAGTACGATAACGGCCATGGCTACCATTAACAGGGAGACTGCTACCGCTGCATCCAGTTGTCCTATGCTTAGTTCCAAGAAGACTGAGGTTGACAAAACTTCGGTACGAAAACGCGTGGAGCCTGCGAATACCAGAATCGGCCCAAATTCGCCGAGAGCTCGCGCCCAGGCAATTGTTCCCGCAGTGATCATGCCGCGAGTGGCTTGCGGCAGGGCAATTCGCAAAAACGCCTCTGCCCGAGAACAGCCAAGTGTCCTCGCTACATTTTCGGCCCGTGGATCGATTTGATCGAAGGTGACTCGCATGGTACGCACGGCAAATGCACATGACACCGTGAATTGTGCAAGTATCACGGCGGGCCAGCTCAACGAGACAGGAAAATTAAGCGTTTCTCGCAAGAACTCATCCAGAATAAAACCTTTGCCCGTCCAATTCGAAAAAGGAAAAGGTTGATGGAACAAGATGAGCAAGCTTAAACCTAGTACCAGCGGAGGAAGCACGATTGGAATGTCAACGATGGTATCGATGAGCCTATGTCCAATGAATCGATAACGCGACAAGATATAGCCCAAGGGTGTCGCGACCCACACGGACATTATCGCTGCTATCGTGCAGCTTGCCATGGTGAGCTTAAAGGCCGACTGAATCTCAGGTTTTGATAAAGCGGTGCGAAATTCGGCGAAGGAGGTAAAGGTAATATCGGCAATGAGGAGCAATACGATGAGTAGAATGAACGAAGACGAAAGTCCCCCCATCACCAGAAAGAAGATTCCATCTCGAACCTTGCGAGCATGGTCTTGACGCAGCGTCTTCATTCTTTGTCACCCGCAGTGGCAGTAGTAGGTGATGTATCTGTGCTCGGTGTGGCTGAGGTTTTGGGGATGTTCAGCTTCTTAGCTCCTAACTGCCATTGAAAGCCCTCTGCTTCAAAAACATCTTGGCTTTCAGCCGAGCAGATTCGTTGGAACAGTCGATCTGCCAACAAGGGATACTTCGAGTTCTTAGCTACACTCCACGGTTGTGTGGCGGTTGAGCATGGGATGCCCTGTATTTCAATTGCATCCAGGAATTCTGCTGCACCTGCAGCGTTGCTTAGATAGGCGACTGCCGCGTCCAACGCTCCCGTTCTCAACTGATTCACTAGCATATCGCCTGTAGGTGTTTGTACAGCGACATTGGACATCAACTCTTGTTGCAGGCCGGATTCGCGAAACGTATTTTGAGTAATCCAGCCCATGGCGCATTGTTTTTCATGACCAATTCCAACCCGAAGTCCAGGTTTCGTCAAGTCTCGTAGGGAAGCGATATTCTTGGGGTTTCCTTTGGGAACCATTATGACCAATTCATTCTGTGATACTTCGGTAGCTTCCGGAAAGATGTCCGTTACTTGTGACATAAACTCCAGGTCACACGCAAAATAGGCATCGGGAATCTGCCCCGCTTTCATTTGGGCCACCAGAATTCCACAACCATTATACGTCCGAGAGACTTTCACACCCTCACGCGCTTCGAATGCGATGATGGAATCTTCAATTGCAGGTCGCAGCATCGAGCCTGCGTAGATGTTTAACTCGGGGACGTCGGACCACTGGTCTCCTTCTCCGATTGTAAAGCCTTGTTGCTGATAAGTTTTCAAGCCGCGATCACTGGCAGCGATGTAGCGAGCGAAATGGAGGGCTGCGGCAGGTTGCTTAGTCGATGAAGCGACACCTAATGAAACTTGTGAAACACCTGATTCAAATTCCACTATGGGAACAAACTCAAGTTCGGGAAAAGACACCAGAACAGGGCTGTAGACGATTCCCACATCAGCGACTGAAATCTGAACGTCGGTAGCTACTTCTGTTACGGTCGAGCGAAATCCTCTCGTCGCCTCTTTGATGGATTCCCATTGACCTAACTTCTCAAGAATCGATCGTGCAACCTTCGTCACTGCCGCCGCTTCAGGATCGGCTTGCACCAACCGGACATCATCACGTTTAAGATCAGCCAAACTCGTAATGCCCTTTGGATTTCCCTTTTTCACGACAAGTCCGATTGGCATTGTGGCAATCGGAATTACCTCTTCAATGAGCTTCTTGCCTTTAGCGTTTTCGAGAAAGCTGTTATCAGCGGGAAGGTAGAGATCACCTCGTTTGGAGATCTCTAGCTGAGCCAGGAGCGATTGAGAGTTTCCATATTGCACCGAAACCCTTCGTCCAGTTTCTTCTTCGTACTGTTTTCGGATTTGCTCGATGACCGATTGGTTGCTTGCGGCGCACAGCAAGATCATCTCGGACTCACCGGATTTAGTGCCCTCAGTTGGGTTTGGTTGCGATTGGTTTGGGGCAGTGGGACGTCCAGCCGAACGTTCGTTATGGAAAAGCCAGAAGGTCAAGCCTACTACGAGGAACAAAGAGCAAATCATGAAAAGCAATGGTTTCGACACTTGCCAGATCCCCGCAATCGCAAGACATAAATCGGTTCACGAAACTGATACCGACACACCAGTTGACACGCTATGTTATGGGATATTTTGTTGAATGAAAGCGCGTCAAGATTTAAATAATGATGAACTTCAGAATTCTGGTGATAACTAGGGCAAAAGGGTGCTAAACTGCCTGTTTCATAAACCTCGTCTGTGTGGAGCAGAGAGGTGGTGCGATGCGATTTGCTGGGGGCAAAATTCAATGGCGAGAATGCTAGTTGCTCTGTTGTCACTCTGTTTTATTGGTAACGCAGTCTTTGCATTTGCTGGAGATTGGGAAAGTTATCTAGGCGACCGGGCAAGGACAGGTTATCAATCAACTTCGATTGGTTCCAATCTCCACCTAAGTTGGACCTACCAATCGTCAGCGAAACCCGAAAAAGCTTGGTCGGGTTCTCGAACAACACCGATCGAAGGGCATGTCATGTTACCGCGTGTAACATTCGACGCGGCACCCCAGATGCTGTTGGTGAATGGTCGTGTTTATTTTGGCAGTACCGTCGATCATCGGCTGTATTGTCGTGACGAAGCTACAGGTAAAGAACTGTGGAGTTTCTTCACAGAAGGACCGATTCGACTCGCTCCGACCTACGCATTCGGGAATGTATATTTTGGTTCTGACGATGGCTTTGTTTATTGTCTTGAAGCCAACACGGGGGATTTAATTTGGAAGTATCGGGTTGGCCCGAAAGATGATCGCTTGTTGGCGCGTGGTGAAATGATCTCACGTTGGCCTGTCAGAACGGGTGTACTGGTCGATGGCGAAGTTGCCTATTTTGGAGCGGGTGTTTTTCCACATGAAGAAGTTTATCTTTGTGCTGCCAACGCTAAGTCAGGAAAGATCATTTGGAAGAATGATCGGATAAGCCAAGCCGACGCCGGTAGAAATGATTTGTCGCCCCAAGGCTATCTCTTAGCCAATGACTCGACGCTATTTGTGCCTTCTGGGCGTTCCTTGCCCGTCGCTGTATCGAAAGCAACAGGCGACATCATATTTCAACGCAAGTATTCCTGGCGTACGGATGCAGGCGGTGTAGTTGGTGGAACAAAAGCTGTCTTGGGTGACGGTCAGATTTACGCTGGGGGGCCTCATCACTTTCTGGCAATGGATGAAAATACGGGCGAACTTGGCGAAGGCTACATCTCAGGTAGGCTCATGGTTCTAGCTGATGAGCAAGCCTATCTATTGGACGGCGAAAAGGTTTTCTGTGTTGATCGCAAAGAACACGCACAAGCAAGTAAGCTCAAGCAGGAGTGGTTTTTGAAGTCCCGCGATTTACGCAAAGAACCTAAGAAGCTCGCGGAAGCTGAGCAGAAAATCGAAGAGTATAAGGGGGTTGGAGTTATTTGGGAGTATCCCTGCGATTTAGACGGCGCAATGATCGCCACGAGAGACATCGTGATCGTTGGCGGAAAGGATCGAGTTGTTGTTCTGGATCGAAAGACGGGCGATCTTAAGTGGGAAATGAACGTTCGTGGCAACGCAATGGGCCTCGCAGCTAACGATAACACCTTGATGGTTAGCACTGACGAAGGAGCCATTTATGCTTTTCGCACCGACAAGGTTGAAAGCGTGGCAAAATGGCCCGATGCGTATTCTGATCCGTTTCCGGCGGATGAGAAAGCCGCTCGCGTCAAGGCATTGGCTGGAAATATATTGAAGCTTACCGGACAGAACAGCGGCTATTGTTTATTGCTTGGTGCGGATGAGGGGCGACTTGCATCGGAACTGATTCGGCAGAGCCAGCTCAACGTTTACTGTATTGAGCCCAATCCCGAAAAATGCGAACTGTTGAGGAAACTTTACGAAAAGCAAGGTGTACATGCCACACGTGTGACGGTATTGAACTTGCCCTATGAGAATCTGCCGTTATCGAACTACTTTGCTAATCTGATCCTCTGCGAGTCCCAATTGTTGCACGGAACTTGGCCTTGCGAACCGCAAGATGTCGCACGGTTTCTGAAGCCATGTGGCGGTATGGCTGTGGCTTGGCAAAACACCGGAAACGAGGTCTCAAAGCAAGAGGCAGAGTCTTGGCTCACTTCGCTCTTTAAACTCAACGAAGGTGAATTGAATCTCAATTCGGAGCTAGGTTTTTTACGACGTGGAAAATTGCCAGGGGCTGGCGAGTGGACACATCAGTACGGAAATATTGCCAATACATCCATGTCGAATGACCTACGCGTTAAGGATGGCCTGGGCGTGTTGTGGTATGGCGATCCTGGTCCAAGCATGATGATCAATCGTCATGAGGCCGCAGGGGCACCTCTTTCAACAAACGGGCGTATGTTTATTCAAGGCACCGACAGCATCATGGCCTACGATGCTTATAACGGGAATTTTCTGTGGAGCTTTGAAAATCCTGGAGCGATTCGGACCGGTGTTTTCAATAATCGCGAAACTCATAACCTGTGTGCGAATGATGATAAACTTTTCATGGCGATCAATAATACTTGCCAAGCTTTGGATGCTGCTACCGGTAAAGTGCTTCACACTTTTGAAACTCCTGCGTCGCCTGATGGAATCGATCGGGCCTGGGCCTATGTTGCAATTGATGGACGGCAGTTGTTTGGAACCAGCACGATTCGAAAGGAGTTGGAAGAGAAGATGCGCCGCCGGGGGATTACTGTATCGACGCAGACCGACGGGATTTTTGCGTATGACATCGATTCGAAAGAGATGCAATGGATTTACCGCGGCGACAACATCTTGCACACGACTATCGCAATGAGTGCGCAGCATGTGTTCTTTATTGAAAGCACTCTCAGCTCGGAAGAACGACAGGAACTTTATTTACGCGATAAAGGTGAGCTTAAAGAGTTGACCGGAGAAGCTGCCGCCAAGGCTGAAGAGGAAATGAAGCGGCTCGACATGCGAAAGGCTGTCTGCTTAGATCGAGCAACCGGTGTGAAGATATGGGAACAGGCGGTTGATGTAACTGATACCACCAACGTTTCGGCGGGAGGTGGTAGCCTTACCGTGATCTACTCGGATGGTTGTCTGTTGCTTTGTGGCGCCAACGCGAATGGTCATTATTGGAAGCAGTTTCTGTCAGGCGAATTTGAGAAGCGAAAACTCATCGTTCTGGAGGCTGCCACGGGGAAACAGCTTTGGTCCAAGAACGCGAACTACATGAATCGCCCAGCGGTGATCGGCGAATATGTCTATGCGGAGCCATGGGCGTTTGAGTTGAAGAGTGGACTGCCAAAGCAGCGACAGCATCCAGTAACGGGCCAAAATGATGATTGGCGATTTAGTAGGCCAGGACATCATTGTGGAATCATCACGGCTACGCCGAACATGATGTTCTTCCGCTCTGGTTTCATTGGGTACTATGATCTGTATAAAGACTCCGGTACTCAACACTTTTCGGGACAGCGTCTCGGTTGTTGGATTAACGCTATTCCAGGAAATGGTCTGGTAATGATTCCCGAAGCAAGTGCTGGTTGTGTGTGCCAATTTTCGATTGCATCTACCGTCGTGATGGAGCCTAAATCGGACAATTCAGCTTGGGGTATTTTGAGTGCGGTTGGTCCGAATACTCCCGTAAAGCGCTTGGGTATCAACTTGGGAGCGCCAGGCGATAGGCTCGATGATCAACGTCGTGAATGGCTCGGCTTCCCACGCCCGCATTCGGTCGGCAGATTAGAGTTTACATTTGATATTCAGCCTCGATTGGCACCCGGCGGTAGTTGGGTGAGCAACAACGAGGACAGTGTTGATTTGCCAAAGTCCTTGACACCATGGCTCTTTTCGTCGGCGGCAGCGCAGCTTGATCATTTTGAAGCCGAGTTACTTGGTCCTGATGATCCCAAGGGGGCGAAATATCGCGTGAAGCTTTACTTCGTCGATTCGGATCTGGAAACGGTCAAGAATTTGCCCATACAGTGGCAAGGCAGTTCGGTCGAAGGAACCGTTTCCACACTCTCTGCTCCAGATAAGAAAACGGTTGTCGTGCTTCGAGAATTTGAAGGTATCGAGGTGGATCGAAAACTCGTCTTCGACGCACAGTATGATGAGAAACTCCCTCCCTTGAAAATGGCTGCTATCGAGATCATAAGAGAAGATGCAAGCAGTAGTGCTGACGCAGCCGAGTAATAAGCTTTTTCGGAAAATCTCTAGCCTCAGTGGTTGGACTGTAATATGAGTTCATGTTTACGCGTGCTGAGACAGCGATGGATGGTAATTTCGGTAACGCTCGTTTTTTGCGCGAGCGCTGCAGTGCTTTGCGCCTGTCAGGTACCCGTATTCCGGTATGCACTGGAACGTTGGAGTCCTGAACCGTATCCCGTTGTGATTATCTCGCCTGCGTCATTGAATGATGCGGAGAAGCAAGCCTTGGTCGGGAACGATAGCAGCTCGCTTGGGACTCTGCTGGAGATCGACTGGAAGAAAGCGGATGACTCATTGTCGCCAGAACTTCTCAAGCTTTGGAAAAGTTCGGCTGCGGATCGTAGTGTGGTTGTGGCTTATTACCCCGAGAAATCCGACCTGAGAGGGACCATAGCTTATTCTGCACCTTTGCAGGCGGATACGTTGTCAACACTGGTCACGTCGCCAGTTCGAACAGAAATAGCATCCAGATTATCGAAGGGGGAATCGGCTGTGTGGGTGCTGCTCGAATCCGGAGATAAAGTCAAAGATCAGAATGCTTTTCAGGCTATCGAATCACAATTGGCCTTGGATGAAGAGTGGCTTAAGCTTCCATCCGCCGAAGAAATGGAAATCAAGCCCGAGATCTTAGAAAAAGTGAAGATCAAGTTGCGCGTCGATTTCTCGGTACTGAGTCTAAATCGCAATGACCCACAAGAGAAGTTTCTTGTCGAGTGTTTATTAAACAGCGAGCCCGATTTAAGGGACTTTAACGAGCCCATTGCGTTTCCCGTTTTTGGTCGAGGCTTAGTACTCTATGCTTTGGTAGGCAAAGGCATCAATGGCGACACAATACGAGCTGCTTCGAAGTTTATCTGCGGGCCATGTTCGTGCCAAGTTAAGGAACAGAACCCAGGGTTCGATTTGTTGTTGCATCACCCTTGGGATCAAAACGTTGGCGATGTTTTCATCAGTCAACCCATTCCCGGTACGGGAGCCCAGCCCAAGTTGCTGAAGATACCTCCTGGACGCAAGAAGTGATTTGTGATGGTGTTTGACAAATCACACGTAATGAATTGGTTCGAGGTTCGAATGAAGAAGCGATTCAAGAGTTTGTTGAGCTTGATAATTGTGAACTTTGCAGTCGTCTGCTGTTTAGGTTCTGAAGACTGGCCGCAATGGCGATATGATACCAGTCGCTCTAATGCGTCCGATAACACATTGCCCGCTGGATATTCCGTCCTCTGGGAGAAGAGGTTCACCCCGCGTGTGCAGGCCTGGGATGATCCTCTCAACTTGGATCTCATGACGTTCGATAAGCAGTTCGAACCGATCGTGGTCGACGGAAAAATATTCATCGCCTTCAACAATGAATCCAAATTGATGGCGTTTGATCTTCAAAGCGGTGAAGAACTCTGGACCTTCTTTGCAGAAGGGCCGATTCGCTTTGCTCCAGTGGGTTGGAATCAAAAGTTATTTGTCGTCAGTGACGATGGATATATTTATTCGCTGGATGCAGCGGATGGACGTTTGCTGTGGAAGTACTCCCCTGCTCCGAATTCACAAAAAGTGATTGGCAATCGGCGTGTCATTTCCGCTTGGCCCGCTCGAGGCGGTCCTACCGTTCGCGACAATACGGTTTACTTTGCCAGTAGCATTTGGCCCTTTATGGGGACTTTTGTTTGCGCTCTCGATGCTGAAACTGGCAGCGTGAAGTGGATCAATGACAGCACAGGTTCGCAATACATCAAGCAGCCGCACAGTGCCCCTGCGTTCGCTGGAGTCGCACCACAAGGGTTTCTAGTCACAACTGACAAATATCTTGTCGTGCCTGGTGGACGCAGCGTGCCAGCTGTTTTTGATCGGGCAACAGGGGAGTTGAAATATTTTGAAATCAATGCGGGTGGTAAGGGAACTGGCGGAGCCTTCGTGGCTGCAGATCAAAAACACTTTTATGTGCATACTCGGCTTAAGGGGACTCGGGCATTTGACTTGGACACTGGCCTCAAGACAGCCTTTGTCCCGAACGAGCCCGTCATCACTGAAAAGCTAATCTACTCTGCAGAACAGGTTGGCGAACGAAAAGTGATACGCATCTATCCAGCCAACTTGGCGGTTGACACGGAGCGAGAAGTACTAGCAGAAATTGAAGCGGATGGAACGCAAGACTTGCTGCTGGTCAAGGACCATCTCGTCGCTGCTGGGCTTCATTCCATACAGATCATCCATTTGCAACCGAATGACGCGGGATTAGCAGTTAAAGGTAGCGTGGTTCAGGCCATTCCTTCACGGTATCCGATTAACCGCGTTGTCGTAGCCAACCAAACTTTGATTGTTGTGGATGAATTGGGAGGAATCACCGCATTTGGAACAGTTGCTGCGAGCAAACAAGCGACAACAGCGGTCGAAGAAATGACCATTTCCGATTTGACCTCAGAGCGAATTAGTCCCGCACCACTCAATGAGCGACAGAATCTATATCGGCTGTTGAGTCAATGCGATGCTCAAGGCTATGCCTATTGGTTTGGAGATTGCAGTCAGGAGCAATTGGCGGCTATTTGTGAGGTGACACCTTTTGAGCAATGGTCTATCGTGCTGTCACCAACCGCTGACATAGGCAAGCTGCGTAATTGCGTGGAGCAACATCAAAGTGGAAGTAAGGTTTCCTTGTTTCAAGCAAATGCTCATGAGTTTCGTGGGCCGCAATATACGGGAAACTTGGTCGTTGTGACCGAAAGTTTGTTTAAAGATGGTAAGCCTGATGTTCTTCGCTCGATCTATCCAACCGTTCGACCTTATGGCGGGGCGATGATGATCTTGGCGAAGGACAACATCGACGCATTAGCGACGTCCATTCGATCTTTGAACTTAGAACAGGCCGAAATTCAGCAGGCCGAATTTGGGGTGATCATCTATCGACAAGGAAAGTTGCCGGGTGCAGCAGATTGGACGCATCAATACGGCGATATAGCCAACTCGATTAAGTCCAACGACAGTCGAGTGAAACTACCGTTAGGAGTTTTGTGGTTTGGCGCCAGCAGTAATCTTGACGTGCTTCCGCGTCACGGTCATGGTCCACCAGAACAAGTTGTCGGTGGTCGATTATTTATCGAGGGCATGAATAGCCTAAGCGCCCGCGATGTTTATACGGGCCGAGTTCTCTGGAAGCGGAACTTCGATGATCTCGGTACATACGATGTGTACTATGATGCGACGTACGAAGATACGCCGCTTGATCCTAAATACAACCAAGTCCATATCCCCGGAGCAAACGGACGCGGCACGAATTATGTGGTGACTGAAGAGCGAATTTATCTGGTCGTTGGGGATACGTGTAAGATGATTGATCCACAATCGGGCAATGATCTCAGCGAAATTCGTTTGCCGCCGAATTCTAATGGTGATACTTCAGAATGGGGCTTCATCGGAGTTTATGACGATGTATTGATCGGCGGTATCGGCTTCGCAAAGTACCGAGATCGACATGGACTGGAGTTCGAGGCTGATAAGGAACTAAAAGCTTCTAAAGCGGGGTTCGGGGCAAAGAGTTTGGATCGAGCAGCGAGTCTGGGGCTTGTCGGTTTCAATCGCTTTACCGGCGAATTGTTGTGGCGCGTCGATGCAAAACATAGTTTTTGGCACAACGGAATTGTGGCTGGCGATGGAAAAATCTTCTGTTTAGATAAGAATCCACAACGTATTGAAGATGCAATGAAACGTCGTGGTTTAGACTTGCCCACCACATATCGAATTGTGGCTTTGGATCACCGAACGGGTTCGCCTATTTGGGAGATCAACGACAAAGTTTTCGGTACCTGGCTTGGGTATTCTGAGAAACACAAGATGCTGTTGCAAGCTGGAGCTGCTGCAAGCGATCGACTCGCAGACGAAGTGGGCCAAGGAATGGCCGTTTACGACGCCACTACCGGCAAAGTTGTATGGCAAAAAGAGAGCCTGAAATACTCCGGTCCTTGTGTGTTGCATAATGACTTGGTCATCACCAATACCAATTCATATTCCGAATCCGCAGGTGCATTCCATATTGCGACCGGCGAACAGAAAATGACGAAGAATCCACTCACGGGTCAGTTTGAGCCATGGAAGATGACCCGCGCCTATGGATGCAATAGTATCATAGCTAGTGAGAATCTGCTGACATTCCGGTCAGGAGCTGCAGGCTACTACGATCTGAACAGTGACTCGGGCACTGGCAATTTCGGCGGATTCCGTTCAGGCTGTACGGCAAATCTGGTTGTAGCGAATGGCGTTCTTAACGCTCCAGATTATACACGAACATGTAGTTGCTCTTACCAAAATCAAACTTCGTTAGCGCTGGTCCATATTCCTGACGTCGAGTTGTGGAGTGTGCATCCCGATGTTAACGCGAAGCTTGATGTTCGAAAGGTAGAGGTACTGGCGATTAATCTGGGTGCGCCAGGAGATCGGCGTTCGGCTGATGGTGATCTGTGGATTGAGTATCCACACGAATCGGGTGAAGCAGCACCATTTTCCATTGAATTCAACGCAGAAGCAAAAATGTACCGGCATCATTCTTCGCGTTACATAGACTCCGATCAACCGTGGCTCATATCCTCAGGATTTGAGGGCGTGAAGGACATGAAGCTTCTGTTGAATGCACCTAGCAGCGCCTCTGACAAAGTTCAACCGGAGAAGGAAATAAACGCAGCAACCTCCATTGTTGTGCCTGAGGTCATTCCTGAAACGCACCGATATGATGTCGAGTTGATTTTTGCATTGCCAGATTCGGAATCGCATCTTGATAGTGTGTTCGATGTCTCGATCGAGGGGGGCGATCAAGTCGAGCATGTCGAGCTAAAAGCTAAAGAAGGATTGACGACTGTCATGCAGCGTTCTTTGTTTCGAAATGTTGCAGTCCGAGATGCACTCAACATCCATTTCAAAGTATTCGAAGGAACGTCATTTGTGAGTGGAATTCGTTTGCGAAAGCTCAAAGAGTAGCGAAGCTAAGCGAACGGAATTTCTGTAGGCATCAGTACTTGGGGAGGCTTGGGTCGATTTGGTCGATCCAAGCCAAGATGCCACCCTCCAAGTTGCATACTTGCTCGAATCCATGATCGCAAAGCAACTTGGCGGCTGTCGCCGATCGGCCACCCGATTTGCAATGCACGACGATCATTGCTGTTTTGGGTAGTTGCACTAGGTGCTCTTTCAACTTTGATAGTGGAATTAGTTTTCCGCCAAGATTGCAGGTTAGGAATTCGAACTCTTCGCGAACGTCGATAAGGATATGGGGCGTTTGATTTTCACGAAGTTCCCGATATTCATGAATCGACAACTTGAGAGGCATTGAGATTGTGACTGGTACAAGGGTCTCGCACGTATTCACGTAGTTCTCGTCTCGCAATGTGGTGATCGAGGGCTGGTCACCGCATACGGAACACTGAGGATTTCGACGAATCTTTAGTTCGCGAAATTTCATTTTCCAGGCGTCCACGCATAGCAGGCGACCTTGAAGCGTATCGTTTGCGTTTAGTAAAACCTTGATCGCTTCGGTGGCTTGAATCATCCCTATCAAGCCTGGTAACACTCCTATGACTCCTGCTTCGCCACAACTTGGAATCAAGCCGCTGGGAGGAGGTGTAGGAAAGATACATCGATAGCAAGGCCCACCTTTATAATTCAGAACGGTTGCCTGGCCTTCGAATCGCAGAATCGAGCCATATATATTCGGTTTTTGTTGCATCACTGCGATATCGTTTACAAGATAACGCGTGGCAAAATTGTCTGTTCCATCGATAATCACATCGTATGGGGCCGCTAAACTCTCCGCATTGCTGATATCGAAACGAACCGGATAACACTCAACCTTGACATGCGGATTTAGATCTCGAATCGTTGCTGCTGCAGAATCGACCTTGAGTTGTTCCGCGTTGGTGGTTGAGTGAATGATCTGTCGCTGCAAATTCGAAAGGTCAACTCGATCGGGATCAACTAGACCAAGACGACCTATTCCTGCGGCAGCCAAATACATCGCTAGAGGCGATCCGAGCCCTCCCAGACCGATTAGCAAAACCGCACTTTCCTTGAGTCGTAATTGACCCGCTATTCCAATTTCGGGAAGCATGAGATGGCGTGAATAGCGAACTTGCTCAGAGACGCTGAGGTTTTGAGTCATAACTAGCCTCCTGCTAAGGCAGGTACAATCAAGAGTTCATCGCGGTCTCGGATGGGAGTACCCGTTGAGAAGTCCACTAGCTGTTCATCGTTGTGGAAAATGGAGATGTAGGAACGCGGCCTAAACGTCTCTACGTCAAAATGCTCCGCAATACCTGGATAAAGTGTGATGAGTTGTTTTACTGCTTCTTGATAACTCGGGTTCTGTACTGCGATCGCTACCTCGCTATTGCCGTCCGACGCCGTTCGAAGCATAGCAGGGATAATCCAAACAACTCGAATGGTACGTTCTGTATCTGTCATCATGTCTTTCCCGATCGCTACAAATGACCGCAGCATGCACAGTTTGCGCGGCGCTGAATTCTTAACGTTTTGAAGCTCATGGAATTAAAATCACATCTTAAGAGTTTACCATACAGTGGCTGGCCAAATTGGCCAATGATCTTGAGTGCCTCCATGGCAGCCATGCTGGCAATCGTTCCCGAGACTGCCCCAAACACCGGGAACTGACGCTTCCAATTGGCTGGTATCTCGGGATACAAACACTGCAGACAAGGCGTTTGTCCGGGGAAAATTGAAGTGATTTGCGCTTCCATCTCATACATCGCGCATTCGACCAGTGGTTTTTTTTGAGCGACACATTGACGATTCATAGCGAACCGCTCCTGAAACAACGGCGCACAATCGACGACCAAGTCCACTTGCGCTACAAGGGGTTCAGCATTCTCCTCGTTGATGTTCTGGTCGATGACGGTCAAATCGATGCGCGGATTTAACTCTTTCAATCTTCTTTTGATCGATTCGCTGCGCGGCTTTCCAATCCAATCGTAGGTCATAAGAAGTTGGCGGTTTAGATCACTGGGTTTGACGTTGCCCGCATGAGCGATGAACATTTTGCCGATTCCCGCCGCAGCGAGTTGTAGGGCAACCACACCACCTACGCCGCCACAGCGTGAGATAAGGACGGCCGCATTTTTCAGCTTCCGCTGTCCCAGCTCCCCGAAGTTGCGCACCCACATTTGCCACTCGTAAATCGCGTGTTCTTCGGGGGTCAGTTCAGGAAGTGGATTCATTGGATTGCTGGGCTCCATGTCTAGAGAATTTAGCAAAGTCGCCTTCATCTGCAGGACCCCTAGAGCGCTCAACGGCAGGATTTATCGAAATCTTCTTTGAACTGCACTCGGGGGCTTAATGCAAACTGACTGCAGCGTCGCTGTCTGCTTGCTGGTAACGCGATGCAGAATACAGCTCGCGCGTTTGTATGGGTTATTCCGGCAGGGAAGGTGTGAATTAGTAGGTCGACGCTATCCAGAGTGGGTAATCTCCACCCTTTTTGAACTACGGTTTCTACAGGTTAGTGTAAAGAGCCAAGAACGATTTACGAGACTATTTGGGGAATACCCTAATGCTGAAAAGTCATTTGATTGTACCGACAATTTGCGTCGGGATTGTCGCCGCCATGGTCGCCAAAACCTTTTGTGAAGTCTTGAGCGTAGCCGAACCGTGGAAGTCACCGCTCTTGGGAGCTGTCGTCGCTACTGCGGTGCTTAGCGCATTAGCCAGCTACCAACGTCGGTTGGAAGCTCGTAAGAGTCCGTTGACATCGAAGTGATTTCGCCACAACGTACTCACTCAAACAAAATCTTGTAGACTTTGCGCGATTTGTCGATCATGCTCGGCTGATGACGCACGACGATTCTCTCGTTTTCATCCGAACCGATCGTGTCGCCATCTTTGATTACGGCTCCGGTCGTCACCAAATAGTGGGCGACATGGCAAACGTATTCAAATAGCTCGCTAAGTTCCATGTCGCTGTGATCGACTTCGATCTCCATCAATCCGAACTGATTCATCCCGAGTGTGTATAGAGCGACCTCATCATCCCCAGCGGAGAGGAATTGAAATCGCATCACTGCAGGCAGCGGGATGTGTTCTTCGGAAACTTCTTCGCAAAAACCTTCGAAGGTTTCACGGTTGTTACAAACCGAACCATGGCCCCAGTAAACGCCCAGGCCGTCATAAAGTTCGAGGGCAACCAACGCGAGTCGTACAATAGCGACTACAGCTTCGATCGGTGAATACTCGCCGCTGCCTGCGATGGTCACAATGACATGGCAGGTATGTTTGGCAACTTCTTCGCGGCCATTGGGCCACAGGAAATTATCCTCTGCGTTGTTCTCCGCTTCCTCGTTGGGAATAGGCGCGGGCATCATCGCCAGAAACCCGACGGCATCTGAGCCTTTTTGAATCGAAACAATATTCGGATCGGAGGCATCCGCTGAATATTCTTTTCCCAAGATTCGCTGCACAACTTTGTTGGCTCGCTGAGTCTCAATGGTCGTGGGTGTTTCGCATAGAACAAAACAAAACATCGGCGTGCGGCTTTCGTCTTCCTGCTGTTCCGCATTTTTGTTTTTGTTCTTGCGCCGAAAGAAGTCGAACATGCCCATGAGAAATTCTCTGATTGAAAAGATGTTGCAGTCGGTTATCGGTGGCTAACTTTTCGATATGCTTCGACTTGATACGGACCAAGGAACATTAAGAGTATGGCGCCTGGACGCGCGAATCGCTCGAAAATGTCCTGCATGTAAAACTCTTCGCCTGGAAATGGATAAACGAAGATAACGGAGAAGTCGTCCACTTGCATATCATATTTTTCATAGGCGGGAGGTGGATCGGCTTGAAGGCAAACGTAGGAGCGTCCCTTTTCCGCTAAGGCCTTGGCACCGCGTGGTAAGAAATTTCCTTGCCACAATTCCACATCTACATTGTGGCGTTGGTGCAATTTTTTGGCTTCATCGATAAGCGGATCTTCCGCTTCGATGCCAACAGAATTAAAGCCCGCCAGGGAGGCAAGTGCGGCAATAACGGCGAAGCCACAACCCCATTCGCAAAAACTGTTGCCATCGGCAAGGTTATTGCTCTTGATGTAATCGATGGCGCCCCAAATCAAGCGAAAGTCGGAGGCAACAAATTGATGAACTTTATGCTGTTTGAACAGATCCCAAAAAGCCTCGATCTGTTCATCCGCATCGAGCAACAGTCGATCGACTTCTGCGGGGAAGGTATCCACTTCAAATTCGATCGGTACTTCGCGTAATGGCATAGGGATCACCAAGGTCGCGATGTAATGACGCCCGTTTCAGGGCTGCTTGCCTGGGCGTACAATCGCTTTGGCATTCGACCGGCCAGATACGCTTTTCGTCCTGCAAGGGCTGCTAGCTTCATAGCTTCAGCCATGAGGATAGGGTGTCTTGCATAGGCAATAGCCGAGTTGAGCAAAACGCCATCGGCTCCAAGTTCAAAGGCAACGGCCACATCGCTGGCTGTTCCGACACCGGCATCAACAATGACTGGATAGTCTGGATCGTCGCCTTTAAGGTTCTCCAGAATGATTCGCAGGTTATTGGGATTGAGGATCCCCTGCCCTGACCCGATCGGACTTCCTGCGGGCATAACGGAAGTGGCACCGATGTCTTTCAGTCGGCGGGCGACAATCGGGTCATCGCTGCTATAAACAAGAACTTGAAAACCGTCGTCCACCAACATCTTGCAGGCTTCAACTGTGGCAATCGGATCGGGCAGCAAGGTTTTGCTGTCGCCAAGTACTTCTAGCTTCACCCAGTCGGCCCCAGGGTTTTCCAAAGCTCGCAGAATTTCTCGCCCCAATTTGGCCACGCGAACGGCATCGGCTGCGTTGTAGCAACCGGCCGTATTGGGAAGCAAAAGATATTTATCGGGATCGATGAATTCGAGCAGGTTCTTGCCTTGTCGATCGTAAAGCCGCTCGCGACGAACAGCTACGGTGACACATTGCGACCCTGAAGCAGCCAACGAATCCCGCATCAGTTCGGGCGTATCAAATCGCCCCGATCCGACTATGAGTCGACTATCGAGAAGGTATTTGCCAAGTTTGAGAGGTTGGTCCGACAATACGCTAGTCGGAGTGGCAGCCTCGGACGATGCTTCGCTCATAACAGATCTTTCGCAATGGACCGACTTTTATCAGCCGCGTTTTTTCAGCCGCCTCCGACCAAAGTTACCACTTCAATCACATCGCGAGCTTGTACCTCGCGTTGGTTTCGTTGATCGCGAGGCAAAATTTCACCGTTCAATTCAACAGCGACAAAGCGGCTATTAATGGCCGCCTCTTGCAATAGTTGCTCAACGGTCAAGCCCGCAGAGATCTGCCGGTCCTGACCGTTGAAGACTATGGTAATCGGGTTGTCCATAAAAGGTAATCAACCGTCGCTCATTATTCTTTTTCGAATGCCGAATCAAACGCGCGATTGCTTGGATGGAAATCAAGACGCTTTACGAAGCCAGCCGCTTCGCGCGCACCAAATTCACGATCCATGCCGCTATCTTCCCACTCAACGGAGAGTGGGCCTTGATACCCAATGTCATTGAGAGCGCGGATGATTTCTTCAAAGTTGACTGCACCGCGACCTGGAGAGCGGAAGTCCCAGCCGCGTCGTGGGTCACCAAAGTTGATATGGCTACCTAAGATACCACTCTTGCCATTGAGCTTGGTGATCGCATCTTTGATGTGCACATGATAAATACGATCAGGGAATGCTCGGATGAATTCTACAGGATCAACGCCTTGCCAAATCAAATGGCTTGGATCGAAGTTGAAGCCAAACTCTTCGCGATGGTCGAGTGCATCTAGAGCCTTCTGAGCGGAATAAAGGTCGAAAGCGATTTCGGTGGGATGAACTTCCAGTGCGAATTTGACTCCGCATTCACCAAAGACGTCCAAAATAGGATTGAAGCGTTCGGCCAGCAGTTTGTAGCCGTCGTCGATCATCTTTTGTGGCACGGGTGGGAAGGAATAGTTCAAGTGCCAGATGCTTGAACCAGTGAAACCGTTAACAACACCCACGCCGAACTTTTGAGCTGCGCGAGCGGTTTGCTTCAACTCTTCGATCGCTCGTTTGTTGACGCCAGCAGGATCACCATCGCCCCAAACATAGGGAGGCAGAATTGCCTTGTGTCGTGAATCGATATGATCGAGTACCGCTTGGCCCACCAAGTGAGCACTGATAGCATGGCATTGCAGATCGTACTTTTCCAATTGTTCGCGTTTGGCGGCGCAGTAGCCATCTTCTTTAACAGCTCGCTCTACTTCGAAGTGGTCGCCCCAGCAGGCGAGTTCAATTCCGTCGTATCCGAAGTCCTTGGTCATGCGAGCCATTTGTTCGAGTGGCAAGTCAGCCCATTGACCGGTAAATAGCGTGACGGGTCGTCCCATGGAGAGGTCTCCTTAGAAGAGGGTTGGAGGCGTTGGTAAAACGCTCAGTTTGAACGATCCAAGGGTACTTGAGTAGTACCGGATGCCCTTAGAAGGGGATAACCTTTCACGGAATTTTCCGGAAGTGGCACTCAGGCAGACTTTACCTTCACTTGGTAAGCTCCTTGGAGTGGAATTCTGTATAGCGTAGAGTGCCGAATTGCGGATATGGATGTAATCAATTTGCCAATGCGCGGTAGAGCCTGCCTAAGTTTATCGTCGACGCAAATCGACGCTTGCCAGCCGAAAGGGGAGTATGTGGCGACATCACACGTACAATTGTACGTGTGACTTAGAGGCCGTGGGGTTCACAGGAAAACTGCCTGGGAGTTTCCAGCTTCACACGTAATTTGGTGTAGGTGGACGGTAGTTGCTGAGATCGATCGACTTGAACCAGTCGATGGTCTTCTGCAAGCCTTCCTGCAAAGGAATCTTGGGTTGCCATTGCAGTTTCTCCTTGGCAAGCGTGATGTCGGGACGGCGTCGCGTTGGATCGTCTTGTGGCAGTGGCCGGTTCACAATCTTCGAAGCGGCTCCCGTTTGCTTGATGACCATCTCCGCTAGTTCGCCAATCGTGAATTCACCTGGGTTCCCGATATTCACTGGCCCAATGAACGAATCAGGCGCATTCATGGTGCGAATGATGCCTTCTACCAAATCGTCGCGATAGCAGAATGAGCGGGTCTGGGAACCATCACCAAAAATCGTAATGTCCTTGCCCGTAATCGCTTGTCGTATAAAGTTCGACACCACGCGACCGTCATACGGATGCATACGTGGGCCGTACGTATTGAAAATTCGCACAATGCGAATATTGACTTTGTTTTGCCGGTGATAATCCATGAACAACGTTTCGGCGACACGTTTCCCTTCATCATAACACGCGCGTGGACCAATCGGATTCACACTGCCGCGATAGCTCTCCGGTTGCGGATGCACTTCAGGGTCACCGTAGATCTCACTGGTTGAAGCCAACAATATCTTGGCTCCGCATCGTTTGGCCATACCGAGCATATTGATCGACCCCATCACCGAGGTCTTGATGGTCTTGATCGCGTTGAATTGGTAGTGGCCCGGAGCTGCCGGGCAGGCCATGTGATAAACCTGATCCACTTCCAAGAAAATCGGCAAGGTAACATCGTGCCGAATCAACTCGAAGTTCGGTTTATTGAGCAAATGGACAATGTTCGATTTTTGACTGGTGAAGAAATTGTCCAAGCAGATGACGTCGTGCCCTTCGGCTACCAACCTCTCGCAAATGTGCGAGCCCAAAAAACCTGCTCCACCAGTAACCAAGATTCGCTTAATCTCAGGCATTGTCGCATCCTTCTCGAAATGGTGAGCAAGGTATCAACGCTTCCAACGCTAGTCTTCCCGCTCACACTCCCCAATAAGCTACCATCTCAAAGGTTTTGGGGAAAGCGGCGGATTGGTGGGCGTTACAATCGGCGTAAGCCATCTTCAGTCATAGGGTTTGGTATGTCGATGTCGATCTGATCGATACGCTTGAGCGTTTCGGAATCCAAAACCACATCGGCTGCTAGAAGACTTTCGTTAAGCTGGGTAACTGAGGTAGCCCCGACGATCGTGGAAGCGACGAAGTCATGCTGCTTGCTCCAGGCAACAGCAAGCGTAACTGCGGATATCCCGAGATCTTTAGCGATCGCGCCAACACGTTCAGCGGTTTCCACGGTTCGCGGGTTGACAAATCGTGCGGCCATCATTTTCTGTCGAGGCTGACCATTATGGATGTAATCATAAAAGCGTGAGCCAAGAGGGGCCCCGGTTTTGTATTTGCCGGTGAGTACGCCACCCCCTAAGGGCGAATAGGGGAGCAAGCTAACCGATTCGCGTCGGCACACTTGCGCCAGTTCGCTCTCGCAGCGTCGATTGATCAAGCTGAAATTGTTTTGCACCGTGACATACCGAGCTGTTCCATGTTTTTCTGCGGACCATAAGCTCTTCATCAAGCCCCATGAGGTTTCATTCGAGCAGCCGATCGCGCGCACTTTCCCTTGGTCGATCAATTTTGTTAGAGCACCGAGGACTTCTTCGTAGGGCATGCCGTGATCGGGCCAATGCGTTTGATACAGATCGATGTAGTCGGTTTGTAGTCGCTTGAGGCTTCCTTCGACAGCTGCAAAGATTTGGCGTTGATCAAGCGCCGTTTTGCCAAAACGAATCGGAGGTGTAAACCAGCCGTGACCTGGCCCAGCGATTTTGGTCGCGAGAATCAACGATTCACGCGGTTTGTCCTTAAGCCACTGGCCAACAATTTCTTCTGTTCGCCCGGCCCATTCGGCTTTCGGTGGAACAGGATAAAGTTCAGCCAAATCAAAGAAATCGACGCCGCATTCGACCGCGCGATCCATCATTTCAAACGCTTGTTGCGCGGTTGATTGAGAACCAAATGTCATCGTTCCCAAGCAAATTTCTGAAACCGTGATTCCGCTATTGCCTAAGCGTCGCTTTCGCATCGTGTGCCTCGTTTAGAATTTGCGCATGTTTATTAAGTCGTAATTTTAGCACAGATGCTGGTTTCGAGGGGAGACGCTGCGAGAGTGTTACTCGGCCTGCAATGGAAGAAATTCCTTGCATGTGACTGGCAAAACACGTATCCTGTCGTTCACCCCTTCCACGACATGTTAGACCTCGACCCACCATACCCCTCATGCAGACATTACGCATGTTTCGTTTCGCATTGCTCCTGGCTGTGTTGCTGGTGTCAGCATCCAGCAGAGCAAACGAAAGCGAAAAACTAGCCGTCTCACCATCTGTGGTTAAACTCGATTCACCCGAGTCGACGCAGCAACTACTCGTAACCGCATATCATCCAAACGATACTCGCAACGATGTAACTCATTTGGCAAAGTATCGAATCAGTGATCCAACCGTTGTGCAGGTTAGCTCCACAGGCGAAGTGCGACCTTTGCGTGACGGTTCCACACAAATCACAATCTCGCATATCGACAAGACGATCGAACTAAACGTTGAAGTCACCGCCTTCGCTACTCCACCTCCCATTTCGTTTCGACATCAAGTCATTCCCATCTTGTCAAAAGCTGGTTGCAATGCGGGAGGTTGTCACGGAAAAGCCGAGGGGCAACAAGGCTTTCGCTTAAGTGTTTTTGGCTATGACGCAGAAGCAGATTATCAAGCTATTGCCCTTTACGGTAAAGGTCGACGTCTGTTTGTAGCATCGCCTACGCACAGTTTGTTGCGACAGAAAGCGATTGGTGAAATCCCGCATGGGGGTGGCAAGAAGATAGAGCCAGGTTCACTCTGGGATCGAATTCTACTCCGCTGGATATCCGAGGGCGCAAAGCTAGACGACATACCAGCCAGCTCGCAAACAACCAATGTGGTGCAAGCTGAGGGGACGTTGCACCTCGAACCGGCTACTCTGTCCATGTCTGCTTTAAGTCGACAGCAACTTCGTGTCACCTATACCGACAACACCGGTCATGCCACTTGCGTTACGGCCGATGCCCAGTATCAATCCAACGAGGATTCCATCGCGTCGGTCGATCAACAAGGTGTGATTCGCACCACCGAAAATCCAGGTGAAGCTGCCATTTTGGTTCGCTATCTCGGAAAAGTTGCCGTCTGTCGTGTGACTCGACCACGACACGATGTTGAGTTCGTCACGCCCGCATCGAACAACTTCATCGATCAGATCGTGTGGGAAAAATTGGCGACGCTCAAGATACAACCTAGCCCGGTTACAGATGACGCTACTTTTTTGCGTCGCGTTTATATCGATACGATTGGAACTTTGCCAACGGCCCAAGAAGCCAAAGAGTTTCTCGATAACTCCGCTGCCGATAAACGCATGGTTTTGATTCGTCGACTTTTACAACGTCCTGAATATGCAGACTATTGGGCTTTGCGCTGGTCTGATTTATTACAAGTCGATAAAGACACGATTCCGCCAGAGAGCGCTGTTGCGATGACGCGGTGGATTCGCAAACAAATCGCAGCTAATGTCCCTTATGATGAGTTCGCTCGCCATGTGCTCACGGCAGAAGGTTCTATTCTTAGTGAGTCCCCTGCCCCGTTTTATCAGGTTCAGAATGATCCTGAAAAATTGGCCCGTTCGGTGAGTCAATTGTTCTTGGGTGTACGCATCGAGTGCGCACAATGTCACCATCATCCGCTTGAACGTTGGGACCAGCAAGATTATTACGCATTGGCGGGTTTCTTTACGGGCATCGAGCGAAAAAGTACTCCGCTAACTGGTCTCAAGATTGTGGCTGGCCCCGGGCGCGAATTGGTTCATCCGCTTACACAAAAGCCTGTCCCGGCTGCGGTACTGGGAGGTAAGCCGGTTGAATTGGCGACCGTGTATGACCGGCGTCAAATTCTTGCAGACTGGATGACTGATCAACACAATCCATATTTCGCGAAACTAATCGTGAATCGGTTGTGGGCTCACTACATGGGACGTGGTTTGGTCGAACCGATTGACGATATTCGCGATACCAATCCCGCCAGTAACGAAAAATTGCTTGATGCCTTAGTGCAACATTTGATCGAAGTAAAGTTCGACTTGAAGAAGTTCACTGAAACGATTTTGTCTTCGCAGGTCTATCAACTGAGTCATGTTACGAACGACTCGAATCGTTTGGATGATCAAAATTATTCGCATGCTCGCTGGAAGCCGATTCCGGCAGAGGTTTTGCTCGATGCAGTGTCGCAAGTAACGGGCGTGCCAGAGTCATTTAACGGTTGGCCTGCCGGTTATCGAGCGATTCAGATTTGGGACAACAAACTTCCATCTCATTTTTTTGAAGTTTTCGGTCGGCCCAGGCGTTTGACTGTTTGCGCTTGCGAGCGAGGTGATGAGCCGAGTATGGAGCAAGCGTTGCACTTGATGAATGCCACTTCTACGGCTGAAAAATTGGTGCATCCAGATGGAAATGCATTTCGTTTATCGCAGGAAACCGAAAGCGATAAGGATGTCATCGACGAAGTCTATTTGATGGCGTTGGCTAGGTATCCCACTGAAGCGGAACGAAACCGTCTGCTCGCGCATTTCCAAGAGACAGGTAATCGCCAAGAGAGTATCGAAGATCTGCTGTGGGTCTTGATGAACAATCGCGAATTCGTTTTCAATCATTAGGAATTACGATGTTATCCAAGAACAGTTCATCGAATTCGGATCTATGGCGATTGAATCGGCGTCGACTCTTGAGAATCGGCGGCACAGGTTGGTTAGCGGGTTTGTCTCTACCGACGTTGTTGCAATGGCAAGCCGAAGCTGCCACATCGATTGCTCCCAAAGCGAAGTCGATCATCTTTATTTTGCTGGAAGGTGGGCCTAGCCATATCGACATGTGGGATATGAAACCCGAAGCACCGAGTGAGATACGTGGTCCCTTCAACCCCATTTCAACGGTGGTACCAGGAACGTTCATCAGTGAGTTGTTGCCGCGCTGCGCCCAAGTGGTCGATAAGTTTACGATTCTGCGTTCTCATAGTCACAATGACAACGCGCATCAAACGGGACGGCATTGGTTGTTGACAGGCTATCCTCCCAATTTTGCAGATGGGCAAGCCAAAGGTGTTCCTTTCAACGAACTCTATCCTTCCATTGGCTCGATCGTATCGCGCGAGTTGGGGCAACAAGGGCACGTGCCGCCATATGTGGAACTTCCCAATCCGCTTGGGCCAGGTGGACCAGGCTTTTACGGTCCGAAGTATGCACCATTCACTATCAACAACGATCCCGCTCAACCCGATTTCGAAGTTCGCGATCTCAAAACGCCAGCCGGTATCGACTCCGATCGATTTGCTCGCAGGCAAAAGCTCTTGAGCGATATGCATACCTTGGGCCCAGGTCATGAATCGACAGGAAAAGCGATAACTTTCGAGTCGTATTATGAGAAAGCGGTCGCACTGGTGACCTCCAAAGAAGCTCGCGAAGCGTTTGATATCCAGGCCGAATCGACACAGTTGCGAGAACGTTATGGATATAGTTCCATCGGTCAAAGCGCCTTATTGGCTCGCCGATTGGTAGAAGCTGGCTGTCGCTTTATTGGGATTGAGCATGGAAGTTGGGACACCCATACTGACAACTTTAGTAGCCACGAAAAGGCTCTTTGTCCACCGACCGATCAAGCCTTCAGCGCCCTGATCACCGATTTGGATGAACGCGGGATGCTCGATGAAACATTGGTGGTGATGATGGGCGAGATGGGGCGAACACCAAAAATCAATGCAGACGCAGGCCGCGATCATTGGTCCCAATGTCAGACGGTGATTCTGGCAGGTGGTGGCATTAAACGTGGCGCTGTGATTGGTGCTAGTGACAGCACGGCAAGTTTCCCAACAACCACTCCTTATGGCATACAAGATTTGCTGCGCACGTTTTTCTATCTGTTAGGTGTAGACGCCGACAAGGTCTATCACACGCCGCTGGGACGGCCGGTGCCGATCGTCAACGGTGGCAAGAAAATCGATGAGGTCCTGGCGTGATTCAGCGTTTGATTTGTGCGTTCACAGTTGGCTGGATCGTGCTGATCGTTGGGGCTCGCACCGCAGAAGCTCAAAAAGCACCGCAATTGGGTTATATGTATCCACCAGTGCTCAAAGTTGGTCAAACGAACCAGGTGCAGTTGGGGGGCTATGACTTGACGCCTGATTTGCAATGGTTCTTTCATCAGCCAGGTATTGTTCTCAATGAAGTGACTGCGCCAGGTGACTTTCTCATTACTCCGCCGCCGTATTGGAATGGTCCCCGCATGAGTGTGGCGAGTCCCTTGATCGCGCGTGAAGTATCCGCCACGATCGAGGTAAGCCCTGATGTGCCATCGGGATTAGGTTACTTTCAAACGGCCAATGCCAACGGAATTTCTCAGACCGCCCCTTATTTGGTTAGTCGAGGCGTTGAAGTTACAGAATCGCGATGGCGCGACGATGTGCAAGAGCTTGAGTCGATTCCCGTAGGTGTCTCGGGACGATTGCGACGACTAACTGAAGTGGATCGCTATCGCTTTCGAGCTACTAAAGATGGCATCGTGCAGATCGATCTGCATGCTCGTCGACTGGGTTCTAACTTTAATGCCATGCTTAAGGTCGAGGATGAGCAAGGGAATCGGTTGGTTGATGTGGCTGATACGTTAGGCACGGATTTGCAAGTGGTTTTCCCAGTCAAGCGTGATTCGCACTACACCCTCAGTTTGCATGACGCCGATTTTCGAGGTGATGCAAGTTTTGTGTACCATTTGTCGATCGATGATCGGCCTAAAGTGGTGCGTTGTTTTCCTGGTTCCGTAACACGAGGCACACGGACGGAAGTGGACGTTTATGGCTGGGGCTTGGCGAGTGGCAATGCGCAGCTTGAGTCGGTACGGTGTTCGGTCGATATCCCTGCGGATGCGAGTGGCGCGGTGTGGCTCGAACGAGTAGAAACAACCGCAGGAGTCGTTGAAGTTATGTTGCCGATTGTGACAACCACCGTACCGCGAGTGGATGTTGCTGCGGGGAGTGATGTGAGTGGAGCGTTTGAATTATCGAATGTTTTTCAAGCACCAGAAAAAGAGCAGCGATATCGCTGGAAAGTTTCGGCTGGCACCACATGGCAAGTGGAATCACAGGCGATCTTGTTTGGAAGTGAACTCGATTTAGACCTGCAGTTATTGGATGCGATGGGAAAGGTTGTTGCGTCGAGTGAAGATTCGCTGGGGACAACCGATCCGTTGGTGCGTTATCGAAGTGAGCAGGCTGCGGAGTTAACACTGGTTGTTCGGCGGCTGACTCAGTGCGCTAGACCTGAGTCGAATCGCTATTTCTTGTCCGCGCGTCCGCAAGCGAGTGATTTCCGTTTAACGCTGGATCAAGCATTGCCGGTAGCGATAGGTGGTAAGCGTGAATGGAGCATTAAAGCAGAACGTTTAGGTGGGCATGACGCTGAGATTGTCTTGGATGTAGCGGGCTTACCCGAGGGTGTTACTTTGCAAGGCGAAAAGAAGATTGCGAGTGGCCAACGCGAAGTGAAATGGGCCCTTGAAGTCGCGCCGAACGTTAAGGTTAGTGCAGCTTCGTTGAGTGTTACCGGAGAATCGATTGTTGAAGGGAATGTCGTGCGGCGCGAAGCTTTGGCAACCATCAGTAAGAGTCTAGCTCCGCTGAATTTCGCTGATCTACACGTGAACCGAGCCTTATTTGCGATTACGCTGACTCCGCCGTTTGACATTTTTCTATTGGATAAGACTCGGCAACGCGATACACCGCGCGGCGCTACCTGTGTGGCAGAGATGGATGTCGTTCGCAAAGATGGGTTCGATGGGGAAGTTCTGATTGAGATGGCCGCTCAGCAATCGCGTTACTTGTGTGGCAGTTATGGTTTGAGTGTGAAGGTGCCGGCGGGCGTAAAGCGAATCGAATATGGAGCTTGGATGTCGGAGTGGTTAGGGACGGAGTACACGATGCGCATGGCGACACATGGTATAGCTCAGGTGGCTGATCCTCAGGGTAATATGCGTTATGTGGTGAAAGCGACCGATGCTCCCGTGACCATGATCATGGAGGGAGCCCTATTAAAGCTTGCGCCAGAGCGAACGATTGTCACGGCAAAGTTAGGCGAACGTATTATGTTGCCGATCAAGATTTCTCGATCACCCAAATTTGCGGAATCGGTCGCAGTCGATTTTGATTTGCCAACGGAGTTACGGGATTTGTGCCAAACATCGAAACTCACATTAAACGCTGGTGAAGTATCCGGCGAACTAACGCTGGAACTTCCCAACGATCCACGCTTGGTTGGTACTTGGAAGATCCCTCTTCGCGCCGTGGGCCAAACCAAGCACTGGCCCATTCAAGCCTTTAGTGAAATCGAGTTGCGCGTGCAGTAGCCTGTTTATATCGCCTATTCCAGGATGGAGCGTCTATTTGGTCGACGAGAAGAGGGAACCGCGAAACATGCGAAAGCCGCGAAGGCGAAGTCCCATGTTAAAGGCAAACTAAGTTCTTGATCGTAGCGATGGCAAGGGACAGTGTTCATCGCGGGTGTGTTTCTATTGAAAGAAAAGGGAACGTTTTATTCAGGCCCCATACACCAACGTTAAATCGCATCTGAGGGTGGTAGTTGACTCACGTCGATGCCCTCAGAATCCAGCCTTTTTATGTTATTTTTGAACCATAGGATTCGGAAACGATAGGCTTGTTTAGTATTTGCTTATTTTGTGTCGAAGCTCCTGCTCACGTCCCCGAATTTCCGGTGTCACTTGCGGATTATTTGCCAGGCCGAGGTCGCTGGGAGAGGGGCCGAGCCAGGCGGATTGGCGGCCGGTTAGGGTGAGGTGGCCGCGAGCTAGATCGATCTCCAAAAATGCAAACAATGCGTCGCGGTAAGGGCAAGTGTTGATCATCGCGGGATACTTGGCGTGCAACTCTTTCGGCAAACTTTCATGCTGGTACTTGCTCCCAACCCAGTGATACGACGCGGAATTCACGTGCCAATAATGAACGCCACCCACTTCCAAAAATTCATCGATATGCGTGTGACCATTGATGGCCAATAAGATTCGATCGGAAGCTGCACTTAATAATTTTTGGACGGCAGTTGCATTGTCGACTGCAGCTGGACCCGCTAGCGGTTGATGACTGAGAATGAGCATCGGTCCGGCGTGCTGGAGTTCACCTGAGAGCCATTCCAATTGATCCTCGGCGATATGGGCAGGATAACCACCGCGATGATCTTTGGGCTTATCGTTGCCATCTAACACAATCAGCTTGAGCCCCTGCACCATCTCCGCATAAAAACGATTCTTCATACCCCAGTTATCAACGACCTGTGCAATCTTCAAACCACCATCGGTATCGTGATTACCAATCACATGAAACTTCGGCATATCGACCGCATTGAATCGATCGATCACCGTTTTGTTCTTAGCAATCGGTGTCGCAAAATCGCCGAGTTGAATCAGTGCATGCGGTTGGTGTTGGCTGCTGTGCTCAAGAAAAGTATCGAGCCGTTCTGCTGCGTCGGGAACAAGATCTTGATGCAAATCGGCGATCAGTCCCAAGCGAACGGTCGATGCCTCTTTGTCGTCGCGAGCCCACAAATGTGTGCTGTGAATCGAAGCCAACAGGCAACTGGTCAAGCCGAGGAACCGGCGGCGTTGAATTCTCTGGGCCAACTGTTTTGGGGCCAACCAGTTTTCTCGGTTGCGATCTGGTATCATTACATGTTCTCCAATCACGCTACGCCCACTTCAAAGTTCCCCCTAGTTTGTCATGTCCGAATCGACCGATCAAGTTCTAGCGCAACTCTCGATGGAAGAACAGCGGCTGAAAGCAGCTCTGGGGGAGATCGATGGTCGGTTTACGGCGTTAGATGGCCGACGACGTGAACTGCGTAGGGAGAGATTCGGTTATGTACTGGCGAGGCGTTTCGGACCGATCGTTACGCAGGTCGATGTCTGGCCCCTCTATGCCCTTTATGCATTGCTCATTATCGGGCCAAGTTCATTGGTGGCATTCGGCATCTTGCGAGCGATATGGTTCCCTACTTGGTTGGCAGGCATCGGGTCTGCGGTTGTTGCCCTTATCGCCGGTTACAACGGTTGGAAGTTGAAGGATGTCGAGCGGGAGATTCGTCGTCGATATCCCGATCAGCCCTCACACAATATTCAGCGACTACAGTCAGAGATCGAAACGCTCGACTTGCAAATCCAACCCATTACCCAAGAACGCCGCAGCGTACAGCGCCAGCTTGCCGACCTGACAGCGAAAATATCAGAACTGCAGCAACAATTGGCAGACGAGAAAGAAAAGCGGCGTCAAGCAGACGAACTGCAGCGCGAGAGAGAAGCTCACGAAAAGAAGCAAGCCAAATTGCAATTGCTCAACGGTCGTTGGGAAACGCTGCGCGGAATCCCTTTTGAAGAGTTTTTAGCGAAAGTTCTTCGGCAGCATGGTTATGAAGTCGAATTAACGCCAGCGTCGGGAGATCAGGGAGTCGATCTAGTAGCGGTAATCTTTGGCCAACGCGTTGCCATTCAAGCCAAAGGCTATTCCAATATGGTGGGAAACGAGTCGGTCCAACAGGTGGTCGCCGGAAAACGATTTTACCATTGCACGCATGCAGCGGTTATTACCAACAGCAGCTTCACGCATGCTGCCCTGGCGTTGGCGGAAAGCAATGACTGCCTGATGATTGACTACACCGTTATTCCCACTTTGATTTTGCATGGTTGGCCGGAGAAAGGTGTTCGGCGATAATGGATCGAAGTTTAGGACGCCAAACTTGTAGTACAGGTGAATCAAACTTGTACTATAAGTTGCGGTAAATGTTTTTTGAGAAGGGTTGTTTGTCGTGAAATTTGCAGTGTTAGGTTTAGCAATCGTTTGGTTCATGAGCAGTGGGAGCTATGTCAGTGCGTTTCAGGATCCGATTGCTCAGACTGTTCCCATCGATGACCTGAGTAGCTTGGCGATTGCGAAGATTTCGTCGGATAAAAAGACCGTCGTTGTGCGAGTACCGGGCTGGAAAATCGAATATGAAACCAAGGAAGTGGAGGTTCCCGTCACTGTTGAGACGGAGGTGGAACAAACGTACGAAGAGAATGGTGCAACCAAAACGCGAGTCGTGAAAGTTCCCAAAGAAGTGTTGCAAAAGCAAACACAAACCATCTCGAACCTTATCCCCAAGCCGTCTATACGGGGAGAGCTAAAAGTGGATGAGATGATGGTTTGGACGACAAAAGGGAAACTTCTTAAGACGGCCGAAGTTCAGGAGGCACTTGTCAAAACAAGCTATCTCTTTGCTCTCACGGCAGAACCAGGCCCTGGAAAACCGCCGATGGATCCATTTTTTGCGAACGCCTTGCGAGCCGATGTCTTGCTCGTTTATTCGCCTAAGCTCTTGGATATTTTTCTGGAGAGCATCGAAGAGGAAGAAGAGCCGAATGCGGTTACAACGCCAGGGGGAACTCCGTCAAACAGCATGCCCTGAACATATCGAGTATTGTGATCGTCGATGTTTGTTTGGCACGAGAAATGCGTCTATTGCATCTCGATAACGGATGATTTCAGGATCTTAACGGCGGCATCTTTGGCTTCAGGTGGAAAGTTCGGATCGCTTTTGATAGCCGAGATGCCAGCCTGCAATTGGGTTTCAGGGGAAGGAAGGTGTTTTCCGATGAGAAACCTCGCCTGTATTTCATTTTGCCGCTGCGGATTTTGTTCGGAGTTCTCGCCATCAAGCAATACTTTATTTCCATCGTAGCCGAAAGCGACCAAGGTTGAGTCGTCCTGGGAACGATGCAATTTCGCCAGAGGGAATTCGAAAGAGAACGAAACAATTTCGTTTCCAGACTCAGGATCCCATACCCGTAGCGTGTTATCAAATCCCGCACTAAAAACTCGGTTGCCATTGGAATTAATGGTAACTCCTGTCACGCATTCTGAATGGCCGCGCATCTCCTTTTTGGTTAGGTGAAATGTATCCCAGAGATAACACGTTCGGGCAAGTTCGTTAAAAAGAAGGCCCGGTGCAGCCACAAGCAAGTTTTTCTTGGAATGGTGGGAGTAGTCGCTGTAAACGTTGCCCGTGCGGAAGCCAAGTTCCAATTCTTTGCGTGGTTCGAGTAGAGGGAAATCATAAAAAAGCACTTTGCTTCCAGTCATCACAAGAAGTGTTTTTGGATTGTCGGTCCAAGCGAGTTTTGCAACAACGCGTTCCTTTTCTTCGGTAAAACGGATGCGACGTATTTCTTTGCCATCGTCAGTGTTGTTGGCGATTAAAGTTCCATCTTTTTCTGTTCGCAATAATTGCTTCCCATCCAACGAGAAAAGGAGAGAATCGACGTTCCCTTTCCCATATTCAATAGCAGCCAAATTTTTACTTTGGGAAACATCGACAAGAAAAATGAATTGCTGCATCGAATAAGCGATTTTCTTGTTATCAGGCGAGATTGCCACAGAGGAGAATGGCATGGGTGGAATGATTTCCTTTTTTCGTCCCGATTTTAAGTCCGTGATTACAATCGATTTGTTAGAGGACTTTATGATGTACCTGTTATCGGGCGAGGCGAGAGCCATGCCCGTTGGTTCAGCGGTTTTGGCTGCGATTTGATCTGGAGTTGTGTCCCAGATTCGCACAACGCCGTCAGCACCACCACTAATTAAGAGTCTTGAATCTTCTGTGTACTTCAGGTGACGAACGGTCAATGTGTGACCACGTTTGGTGGAAAGAAGGTTACCGTCGGGCAGGCTCCATATTTTGATCGCGCGGTCACGGCCGGACGTGGCGACTTGGGTCCCATCAGGCGATACGGCCAACGCAAAGATCACGTTGTCGTGAGCCCGCCATTCCGTCTCGATCTTTCCTGTTTTGATATTGAGTAAACCCACAGTGCCATTGGAGCCGCCCAGTATGAGGTACTTTCCATCTGAGGAATAGCAAGAATGTGCTCCTGAATATTCCGAGGAGAGATCGGCACGCCGAATTTCTGAGCCATCAATAGTGCTAAAAAACTTTGTTCCCAATTGGAATAAGCAAACGGCCAACTCGGGATCCGTCGGAGAGAAAGCGAGCGAACTCACCATATCTGATTTTTGGGGTGGTGTTTGGCAAAGTAGTTTTCCGCTGGTCGTTTCCCAGATACACGTGCTTGAATCTGAGGTCACAGTGGCTAAAGCTTTACCCGTGGGGTGAAATTGCACAAGTTGACTGAGTGGGCCTCCGTAACGTTTCTGGGGAGTGGCTGGTTTGAGTGTGCGAATCAGTTTTCCGGACTTGCTATCCAAGATGGAAACAGTGCTATCCCAGTGGAGTACTGCGTAAATTGTTCCATCGGGACTTAGGTTTGCTGAGAGAACTTCCGGGAGCTTTTGAAGTATCGATTGGGCATTGTTTATTTGTAAATCGAATAGCAATACCGTTCCATCTTGCATTGCCGTGAATAAATGCCCCGTTTTGATATCGAGGCAGTTTCCAAAATTGTATTCGTTTCTTGTGTCGATCTTGAATACTTCTTTATGGCACAGATTCCAAAGGTAATGCCATTCGAATTCGCGTTGATCCTTTTCGCCAGGGGCTGGTCGAAGAGCGTCAAGGCTTTTGAGCATACCGCCAATGTCACTCGTTTCCCATTTCGCAGCCGCTAAACGAATATTCGAAAGGTAGATGTTCTTTTGAACGTCCTCTAGTCGTCGTTCAGCGAGTACTTTGGCATGGTTTTCCGCCACTCTAGCCTTTTTTTCTTCGTCGCGAGCTGAATTCGCCTTATCGCGTTGAGCTTCTGCATCTTTCTTCGCGGCAAGTTCGGAGGTACGCATCACGTTTAAGGCAAATGCGGAAAAAATCGAGACAGAGGCAATAATGGCCGAAGCGAAAATAGTCGCCACCGCAACGGTGCGGTTTTTGCGCAGCCAACGCTGTATCTTGTCGGTGATTCCATCTTGCTTGGCGACAATAGGAAGATCGTCCAACCAAGCTTCCACGTCATTTCGCAAGGCGTTGACAGAGGCGTATCGGTTTGCGGGACGGGTTGCTAACGCCTTCATGCAAATGGCACTTAGTGACTTGGGGACAGATTTATTACGTGCATGAGGCGGCTGAATCTTACCACCCGTCACTTTAGCAATGATTTCGTTAAGGTCTTTTCCTTGAACGGTTCGGTAGCTTGTCAGCAGTTCGTAAAGGATCGCTCCCAATGCATAAACGTCTGAGGCTGGACCAATTTCATCCAGCTTCCCCAACAACTGCTCCGGTGGGGCATACGATGGTGTACCAACAAATGCTCCATAGGTTGTATGCGAGTTGTCCGCCGTTACATTCGATCCAACAGGTAGCTCTTCTTTGGCGAGGTTGGTCTTTTGAGTGGTTGGCTCCTTCTTGTCAATTACTTTGGCAAGTCCCCAATCGACCACTAACGTTTCGCCATGTTTTCCCAGCATGATATTGCCCGGCTTGAGATCGCGGTGAAGAACCCCTCGATCATGCGCGTATTCAATTGCGTTACAAACATCAATGAAACGACGAATAAGAGCACGCAATTCGGGACCATCCAGTTTGGCTCGCTTTTGGCGAACTAGTTGGTGAAACTCTTGTATCTGCTTGCTGAGATCCTGGCCGCGAATGAATCGCATGGCATAATACGGCGAACCGGAGTTGTCAGTTCCTAAGGCATAAACGGGTACGATGCCCGGATGCTCTAGATTGCCGGTTACTTTAGCCTCAACAACAAACTTCTCTCGATACAAGTGGTCGCTCATGCGATCCCGGCGTATCTGCTTAACGACGACTTCGCGTCTCAACGCAGTATCTTCAGCAACATATACGACGCCCAAGCCTCCGCGAGCATGCTCACGCACTAGCCGAAAACGATTGGCACCCTCTTTGGATAAATTGGTGGAATTCATCGCGGAGTTGGGAGTGGAAGCATGGTCGGCCGTTTGGGCAACCCATGCTCCGGTAACAGTTACCTGCGATTCATCAGCGACTCGCCGTAATTCGTCAAGAATTGAACCGAATGCTGACTGAGTTGCCAGCGACTGCGTGGGATCCTGTCCCTGACGCTCTAGGTGACGCTCGACTAATTGTTTCAACGCAGCTATGTCAGGCTTGTCGAGCAGTTTTCGAGTGTAGAGCTGCTGCAATAAGCGTTGATCTTTGTTTTGGAAGCAGTATCGTGCTGCTTCCAAAAAATCATTGCGTTGAATCAAATCGTTTTGAACCGCAAGCAGAGCAATCAATAATTCTTTCGGTTCAAATTCAATGGATGTTTGGCTTGTCATAACGTAACGGATGCGGTTCTTATCGAGGCGCTAGTTAAGCTATCTCGCGCTCACGGGTGATTGCAGACGAAATGATCAGAGGATTGTCGAAAAGAATAATGTGAGGAAAGCCTCATTCGCAAGAAGAAATATGCCAGATCGTGAAAGCAGATGAAATTCGCTTTTTTGATGCCGATCGAATGTCCGGGGAAAATCCAAACCAAGGGTGAGTTAAAGCAAAATCGCCCGTGGGAAGGGCATTTCCCGCAGGCGATGCGCAGCGAAGGTAAGTTTGGGCTTAGTTCAGCACCTCGAACTCGATTGGCAGCGAGGGGCCACGCAAGGCGGATTCGACACTGTTGGCCGAATTGTCGGTGGATTGGATCCACTCGAAGCGAGTTGATTTGTCTTTTAGTGCCGAGCCATCGCTTAAGGCTTCAACCCAGCCGTTGATCTTTAGTCCGATGACAAGTTTATCGTCTGCCGAATCGATCAATTCCTTGAGTTTTGACAAGCCATCTCGACTCCAAGTGATTTCCAAGGCGGATCGTTTTCGATCCGATTCAATTTTAGCGAGCCAATCCTGCGGGATGGCAATCTCTTTGGCGATCAATATCTCCTCGGAAACTCCCGATTTACGAGTCACTAGTCCTTCGACTTCGCTCCCGGAGAGACAGGGAACGTATAGGTCCTGCGAGGCCGTTTCCCCTTCACTCGCAGCTTTGCCACAAATCACCAAACTTGGAGCTTCACCAATCCGCAAAGCATCCAGAATAGCAGCGCGTTGATATCTCCAGCACGGAATGGTGATTCGACCGTTGTGAACTGAAGCGCTCACCGCACGAAAGGACTCCAATCGACTGTTCGTATAGGTGGTTACAGCAGCTTCATCGTTTTGGCCCACATAACGCAATTGAAGCATCGATGGGTAAAAGCCCAGTAGCCACACAAACAGAACGCCTACTACGCCAAGGCTTACCACGCTTTCCAAGAGAGAGACTAGTGTCGCGTATTTGGACTCGACGTTAAAGATCATGGTGGTTAAGCCCCAGCTGGGGCTACCGGGCTTGGGCATGGCCGCCTGCATTTTGGGCGTGGTTCTCAATTGTTCTGTGGCCCACCAACCAAAAGGCATCGAGAATAGAGCGATCGGCGAGATAGGCAGCAGACAGGCAATAGCCCCAATCTGACCCATCTTAATGGAACCCGTCGACGCATAATAAATGCCGCAGTAAAGTTGAGCGAAGAATAACGGAGATAACAAAACAGCCGCTGCTGCCGTTAAGTCATTCTCTAAACCAGCAGGAACTCCGATCTTTTCCAACGCAGCTTGTACGATGATAAACGTTGCGAGATTTAACGCGCCACACGCAATGATACCGGACGCTAATGGAATATTAACGTTACCGGCGGAAACATGGGAATTCGCTGATGGTGTCGCTAAGCCTGGACGATAAAAGGCAATTCGTTCCATCGCTTTATGAGCTAAGTCTTGATTGCGATGTTTTACCTTTACAATGATCGAGCCAGATTCCGTGCGCGGGAATTTCTCGAACAAACTAAATGAATCCCCGGTAAGGCTCAACGTCCCATTAATAATGCCAGGGCGGAAATCGACACGAACCAGTCGATCCCAGGGGAGTTCCATGATCTCTAATTTCGATTTCCAGCCGCCGAAGAACGCATCCTGACTGCGAAACTCCATGCGCAAGCCGGTTGGTGTAACTTGTACTGTGCCGTGAACAACCGATAGACCGTTCATCCCCTCGGATTCAAACGGTACGCTTACCGATTGTGTTTGGTGACGAGGTGCCTGCTCAAGTGGCTGCAGAGTTTCGGGCAAGCTCTGGCTGATGTTCGCCATGGCTTGCGTCAATTCTTCCACGGTTTGAAAACGCGATGTTGGCTTTCGATGTAGGGCTCTCATGACGATTTGATCAAGTTCGCGCGGCACACTCGGATTGATTTGGCTCGCAGGCTCAAAATTCCCAACCGGTACTTGGTTGGTTAACAACTCGTACAAGATGACACCGAGAGCGTAGATGTCGATACGATGATCAACTTCGTTAGGAGATTCCAATTGCTCCGGCGCAAGATAATGGACTGTACCAAGAACTTGTCGCGTAGCCGTGATGCGCCGATCGTTACGAGAGTTGTTGATCTTGGCAATTCCGAAATCAGCAAGCTTAATGCGACCATCGTCGCTGAGCAAAATGTTCTCCGGTTTGATGTCGCGGTGCACAATGCCTTTTGAGTGTGCGTATTGCAAGGCTTCCGCAGTAGCTCGCACGATCTCTAGGGCATAAGGTACATCGATTGGCATGCTTTGCATCGCTTCGCGCAGATTCAAGCCATGGATGTACTCCATCATGAAATAAGCCAGTCCATCTTCCGTATGACCAAAGTCGTAAACGGCAACGATGTTGGGGTGTGTTAACTTGGCGAGGGCTTTGGCTTCGCGCTCGAAGCGATCGAGAAAGTTTGTATCGTTTGAAATCGAGCGATCGATCACTTTGAGGGCGACATCACGATCGAGCGAAGTTTGGCGCGCCTGATAAATGGCTCCCATGCCCCCACGCCCCACTAAGCGTTGAATTTGCAATTGGGGAAAGTGAGCATTCAGTTTCGATATCTCACCTCGATCCTCATCGGGAACATGTGAGTTTTTGAAGCTCAGCGCCAACTTGAGTAAGCAGGATGGGCAAGTGCCATCGGGGCGGAGGGGAGATTGGCATTCTGTGCAAGCGTTCATTAAGAGGGGCTCCGTTCGAAATCAGTGGGTACTGATATTACATTCGAGAAGGGCCATTGCGGGTTACAGGTTACAGAAAAATATTTTCAGTACGTGCCAAGAGGCCAAGGGTTGGACGAAGATTCAGCCAGTCCCAAAAAAACGTTCCGCCGAATTTCTTGAAATAATGGAGCAAAACAGCCCCTTATAAGGGGAAACCGGACGCCATTAGCCAAAATCGCCTCCGTTTAGACGACTATTTCATTTGCTCAAGATATCGCTTGAGTTCTTCCAGCTCGATATCAAGTTCGTCCGGATCTTCCACCGTTTCTTGCACCAATTGACGGAGGGTTGATGCAAATCGGTGGCGCAAACGATGCAAGGCAACTTTGGCCGCCCCGATGTTCATACCAAGTTTTTGAGATAGCTGCAGGTAGGTATCTGATTTGACTGGAGCGGTCAAATAGGGAAGCAAGGTATCGTACGTCGTATCGCGGTGGCTCTTTACATATTCCGAATGGACTTTTTCCAGAGCCTTTCGCACTAGAGTCCTGGCCCACTCTTCATAATATGCACGATCGGCATCGTGATTCGGCTTGGAGTAAGTTGAGTAGGTTAACCAGGCCTTTTCACCATCGCCATAAAAAATCGAAGTAACGGCTATATCGCCGCCACGTTTCGCAGCATTCTCAGACCTCGATCGATCGATCAAGAATCGTTTCCAGATCGTCAGTAAATAGTTTCTGAATCGGCCTTTTGCCGGATCAGCGTTGGATAAAACTTTTCCATCGATCAGTTCCGACAGAAACGTTTGGGTTGCATCTTCAGCGTCGGCAGCGGACAAGCCTTGCCGCCGTGCGAAAAAATACAAAGGTTGCCAATACTTCTCAATCAACTCGGTCATGGCGGGACGGTGAGAACGTTGATCTTCTTCCGCCGCCCGAAAAACCATTGTCCAATGAGTGCTAGTGAGCATGTGGCAAATCAAGATTACTTTGTGATTGGTAAAACGGCCAGCGAAGCATAAATCCAGTATGGAACTTAAGCGAGTGCGGAACGCTAATGACTGGACCACAATTAGCGTAAGGTTCCCCCCGTAAAATAGCTAGGCCTTCGAACCGAGGGAAATATTGTTTGACGATGCCAAAGGTGGGCCTATACAATAGCTACCCAGATGGGGTGCTCTCGGTTGCGTCTTTGTGTGTTCGGTAGGGCTCTTTTTCGGAAGTTCTCTTTATGTCCTCTGCCGGTTCATCGAACAACCCGTTGCCTGACGATTACACACCGTCTTCACCACTTCCGACTTACGGCTCCAAGCAGACCGCAGTCTACGCAAATCTCATTTCTCTGATTTTGCATTTGGGATTCTTGTTGATACTTGCTGCTTTGGTATTACCAGGTTCACCCATCGGCAGTTCATCTTTGTCGTTGACGGCAACAGTGAACTCGGACTCGATGAAGCTTGATGACCAGCCATTCGAATTGGCGGCTGCGTCGATTGATATGGAACGCTTCGAAGAGCAGCTCGCTTCGGCCGAGCTGCCCTCTGAAGAAATGGAGTTGCTCGAACCAACGCTCGATATGTCCACGCCAGAATTAACGCTGGAACCGATGGTGGATTCCGAAGCCGTTGAACCGACCGATGTCGAAAAGCTAGAAAATGTCTCGCTGGCCAGTAGTTCAAAGTCGGCTCGCGCAAGTAGTTTGAAGAAGCTCCTCGCTACGGCATCTCGCAGCGGCAAAAATGTGGCGGAACCGTTGATGACAGCGCCTGCGGAAGGTGTGCTTCATGCGAACACGGTTGAAAGTGCTACAGCTGATTTGCTGGGTGGACTAAAGCAAGGGATTGCAAACGATGGCTTTACCAAAATCATTTGGTTGATGGATGCTTCTTTAAGTTTGAAGGAAGAACGTGGGCTCTTAGCTCCACAGGTCGAAGAGTTCTACGGTCAACTCTTGCAGGAGCAGCAGGGCTTGATGGAACAAGATATTTCGATGCGAGTTAACTCGATCGTCTTTGCTTTTGGCGCAACACTACAACCGGTGCGAATGGACCGAGGCGCTGTGACACCCGAAGCAATGTCACGAGCGATCGAGTATTTGCCCATTGATGAGAGCGGTGTCGAAAATGTCATGACGTCGTTGATAACGGCGGTCAGCAATGTCGCTTCTGGAAAGAAGGATGAGAGAATTGAAGTCGTTATTTGGACCGATGAATCCGGCGATGATCTTCATCGGCTCGAAGATGCGATTGCAATTTGCAGGACGCTAAAAGCCCGCGTCCATGTGGTCGGTCCGCTGTCTGTGTTGGGCATGCGTGATGGGACTCAACAGTTTACACTTCCAAAACCGTGGGAGTATCGGGTGGAGTTACCTGTGATGCGCGGGCCCGATTCTGCATTCCCAGAACGCGCTCAACTGCCGATGTGGTTTGATAGTAACGCGGATCGGTGGTCGGATGGGCCTGTGGTATTGGCTGCTGAGTCTGGAAATCTTGGCGGTCCCCATCGAAGAAAACTTCTAGCGCCGACTGGGCCTTATGCGCTAACACGTTTGGCATTAGCAACCGGTGGAAAGTTCATCGCCTTGCAACGCGAAGGTGATCGAGCATCAATGCAAGGTGACAATTACAAAGACTACC
>JAFLCP010000044.1 GCA_017303505.1 Planctomycetota bacterium
GGCAATAATCGTACCTGTAGCGATACCATTGACTGAACACGGGAGGAGGTGGTGCCAAATCACCTGCCATTTCGTGGCCCCCAAAGCATATGCAGCTTCACGTATCCCGTTGGGGACCGAACGAATGGCTTCGCGGGTTGCAACGATGATGATTGGGAGAATGAGAAAGCCGAGAGTTAAACCGCCGACAAACACATTTCGGCCAAGCCCTAAAAAGTAGACGAACAAACCCAGTGACATCAAACCGTAAATAATCGATGGAACACCAGCCAAGTTGGTGATGTTGATTTCTACAAAGGATGTTAACCAGTTCTTGCGGGCATATTCTTCCAGGTAAATTGCAGCTGCGATCCCCAATGGAACAGCGGTTAAAGCCGTTACGATGGCGACCAATATCGAACCAATCCAAGCCACCAAAATCCCCGCACTCTCAGCTCTTCGCGATGGGAAAGAAGTCAGGAACTGATAATCGAGACTCTTCCAACCATCCCGCAACAGATCGATGATCAAGATACTGAGTACGACCAAACCGACGAGCGTGCACAAAAACCCCAAGACCGCAAAGAAGCGATCTTGAAACTTTTGTTGGCGGATTAGCTTGTCAACGTCCTTCATGGAATCAGTCTCAGTAAGCTTCGCGGTACCGCTTCTTAAGGTAATGGCCGATCAAGTTGAAAACGAGAGTCATGACAAACAGCGTCAACCCCGCTGCAAAAATGGTTTTGTAGCCAATACTTCCATGCGGCAAATCCCCTTGGCTCACCTGAACGATATAAGCCGTTACCGTCATGGCAGGATCACGTGGGTCGATAGACAACTTCGGCTGCATTCCACCCGCGATGGCTACGATCATTGTTTCGCCGATAGCTCGAGACAACCCTAGAATGTAGGCAGCTCCGATACCCGATGTGGCCGCAGGAAAAACTACGGTGAGGGCTGTTCGAATGCGATTCGCACCCAGTGCATACGCACCTTCTCGCAACAACATCGGAACGGCTCGCATCGCATCTTCTGACAGCGAAGAAACGTAGGGGATGATCATGATACCCATCACAATTCCCGCCGTCAGCATGCAACTTGCCGGGAGATTGGGAATGATGTTTTGCATCAAGGGGGCTACGAGATAGAGCGCAAAATATCCGTAGACAACCGTCGGAACCGCACTGAGCAATTCCAACATTGGCTTCACAAATTCACGAACCCAAGGTGCTGCAAATTCGCTGAGATAGATCGCTGTAATTGTCCCTAGCGGAAGAGCCACACACATGGCGACAAACGTTGTCATCAGGGTGCCAGATAGAAGCGGCAGAATCCCATAATGCGGTGGATCAAAGAGGGGCGTCCACTGCGTATCGAAGAAAAACTGGGTCAGTGAGACTTCTTTGAAGAAGCCCACTGACTCCCAACACAAGATGAACACGATGCCTAACGTAATGGCAATCGATGACAGAGCAGCAGCGAGAAGCCCGGTCTCAATGATTCCTTCGCGAACATGCAGCCAAGTCCTACCGCGTTTTTTTGCGCGATGCTCACTGATCTTCGCTCGAAGTTCGTTGAGGTTGGCATTCATCATGAGTTCCTAAATCGCTGCGATTCCGTCAAGCGACCAACGCTATTCTTTCGTTTCGCGATTGAGCAATTCGTCAATGGTGAGACCAACTTCCGGCGTGCCACCGAAAACGGTACCGGTCTTCATTTCGCTCCAACGTTTCTTTGCCCCGTCGTAAGCGGAAGCAGGGAGAGGAACGCAGTTGACTTCTTTCGAAAGCTCACCCACTTTGTCGAGATAGAACGCCACAAACTTCTTCACTTCTTCGCGACTATCAGCCGACTTCTTATTGACATAGATGAAGAGTGGGCGGGATAGCGGATTGTAGGTGCCGTTCATCACGGTTTCTTCGCTTGGGCCGACGGCTGGCAGTTCATCTTTTTCCCAATCGATCGCAACTGCTTTCAACTTATCTTTGTTTTCAGCGTAATACGAATAAGGGAGATATCCCAAAGCAAATTTGCTGCCTTGAACACCTTGTACCAATGTGTTGTCATCTTCACTGGCGTTGTAGTCACCGCGAGAAGCTTTCGCTTTGCCAACGATCGCTTCAGTGAAGTAATCGAATGTGCCCGAGTCAGAGCCAGCACCAAAGAGAGTGATCTTTTCGTTAGGCCACTCGGGTCTAATCTGATTCCAAGTGGTAATCTTGCCTTGAGCATCGGGCTCCCACAACTTCTTGAGTTCGGCCACGGTCATCGATTCGACGAACGTGTTCGAAGGATGCACGACCACTGTTAAGGCGTCGAAACAAATCGGCAATTCGACATACTCAATGCCGGCAGTTTTAGCTTGTTCCATTTCGTCTTTCGAAATGGGGCGTGAAGCGTTCGAAACGTCGGTTTCGTTACGCATGAACTTTTTGAAACCACCCCCAGTACCGCTCAAGCCAACCGTCACATCCATTCCGGTGCTGGTCTTGAATTCTTCAGCAACCGCTTCGGTAACTGGATAAACCGTGCTCGAACCGTCGATGCGAATCGGACTGGCTTTCGAAGCTGTGCCAGCATCTGGAGAGCCATTCGCTCCCGATTTGTTATCTGGATTACAGCCAGTCGATAACGACAAGCATGTCACTAATGAAAGAACTGCCCAGCGATTCTTAACAAGACTCATTCCCATACCCATCTGCCGCATTTCCTGTTTTTGGTTTGAATAGCGTTCTCTGCGAATTTGCTGCTATTGTCGCGACTGAATCGTTAATTCTGGTAGTCAACTTGTGTTAAGAAAAGGTTAAGACTCTTCACAAAAAACCACCATTTTGAGGATTGACTATTGAAAATACTCGACCGCATTCTCAAAAAACTTAGCCCCAGCTCCCTTTTCTGGGAGCTGATCCCAGCGAGTCCAGTTGGGATGGTTGGTGGGTAACAAATAGCGTTCCGGATGTGGCATTAGGCCGAAAATCCTACCGGAAGCGTCACAGATTCCAGCCACATTGCTGGTCGCCCCGTTTGGATTATCAGGGAACGAAAGCGTTTCATTGGCCCCTGTCCCGTCGGGCTTGCAGTATCGCAAGACGAGTTGGCCGTTGGCTTCGAGGCGTTGCAAGGCCGCGTCATCACGGACGGCAAATCGACCTTCCGCGTGCGCCATAGGCAAATGAACTTGATCGATGCCCCGGAGAAATACACAGCGATCACCAGTCTTCTTGAGATGAATCCAGCGATCTTCGAATCGGCCCTGGGCATTTAATGTAAGGGTCGCAGGGGGAGCATTCTTCTCCGAGTCATCAAAGAAGATCCCCAGCCGCATCATGATTTGAAAGCCATTGCAAATCCCGAGAACCAATTTATCTGCGGTGCGAAAATCGTTCAACATTCCGCTGAGATGCGCTTGGATTTGAACCGCCAGAATACGGCCAGCAGCGATGTCATCACCGTAGCTAAAACCCCCTGGAAAACAGAGGATTTGAAACTCTTTTGCGAGGTGGGGATTCTCCAAAAGACGATTCACATGCAGGCGAGTTGGTACAGCTCCAGCCTGTTGGAACGCGACTTCGGTTTCTAGATCACAATTGGTACCAGGAGCCCGTAAGATCAAAACTCTCGGAGTTGCCATTGCTCGTCAGTATTCCCCAGAATGGTTGATGTCCCATAGGACATTATTGCAACGTCACCGCATCGACATCACGGAGGGGCCGATGCGAACATTGAATTGAGCCCAATCCGCCCCAAAATGCATCGCGGAGAGGCTCTGTTCACGTTACGGAAAGGCTATCAGAAAGACGGCCTCCAACCCAGTAGACAGGGGTGGGAAAGAGCAAAAAAATGCCCGTATCCGTATAGGAGAACGGATGGGTGAAGATATACGGCGGGCTATCGACTGGGTCGTGCCCGAGCCTGTGAATCCCCACTTAGATCATGAGCCGCAAAAAGCCGAAATCGCCACTAGGACCGAACCATTTCTTCCAGCTTGGTGAAGATCATGCGCCCCGCTTGGGTTTGGTGGGTGGTGGTGACGACAACGGAAACAGAAGTGCCAACTCGGTCGCGTCCCCCCTCAACCACGACCATCGTACCGTCGTCCAAATAGCCCACTCCTTGCTCGGCCAACTCACCACTTTTCACCACGCGAAGTTGAAATACTTCGCCAGGCAAATACTGAGGCCGGAGTGTATGAGCGATCTCGTTGAGGTTAACGACCGCTACGTTATGGATCTTGGCAACTTTGTTGAGATTGAAGTCACCCGTGATGACTTTTCCTTCTAAATGTTTGGCCAGCAGAACTAACTTCATATCCACCGGTTGCCCAGCAAACTCGGGTAGCTCGCGATCGAAAATTTGAACATCAACCTTCTCGTTGCTGCGCAGGCGATTCATGATGTCCAAACCACGACGACCTCGGGCCCTGCGTAGTCGATCGCTCGAATCAGCAATCGCTTGCAATTCGGCAATAACAAAACGGGGCATTATCAGTTGTCCATCGAGCACGTTGGTCTCCACCAAATCAGCGATACGACCATCAATGATGCTGCTGGTATCGAGCACTAAGGGGCGAAAACCCTTTAATTCACGAGCAAATTCGACATACGGAATCACAAACCGAAAGTCATCTTTGGTTTGCAGCAACAAACTCGTGCAGCCATAACAAAGCACGACACCCACCAACATCTGTACCGGCCCTGCCAGCGTTGTGGTTTCCAAAAGTGGCGTCAACGCTATGGACACCAAATATGTGAGCAGAAAGCCAACGAGCAAACCGAAGTAAACTGCCGAGATAACTTCGATGCGTTTTTTAGGCGTGAAGATATCAACGGTTATCACCCCCAAAGCTAGGACGATAACGCAGCTGAAAATCAAATAAGGCAGCCAAGTCGGTCCATCGTTGCTGGCTCCAACGAAAACGGTTGCTACCCCTGCCGACACAGCGATAAACAAAACGCGCAGTATCAACAATGTCATATCGATCTCCTGACTCCAACCATCGATGTATTTTGGATGATTCTCGCGATGCGAAAAACGCTTCGCGATTGTCAGGCTTCCGCCCCACCCGACAAACCACCCCCATCAAAGGGAGCAACTGTAATATATCTCTTTCCGATCGCTGAGCAAGCTCCGGTCTCTAAAAACCGAAGAATGGTGACTTACTCGCCCTCATCCTTAGGGGGAATGGAATAAACGGGAACATAATCGTGATTGCGTTTGCGCAAAACCTTAGCGCTCAAGATGTGGTCGGGTACCAACTTTCGCTCACCTTCTTCGGATTTTTCTGACAAATTAACCCGATTGAGATGTTCGATAGTGTCCATCCCCTCAATGATTCGCCCGAAAACGGTGAAACGCCCATCAAGAAAATTGAGTGGTACCAGTCCGATGTAGAATTGTGAGCCCCCTGAGGCCGCATCATCGCCGGAGAGTGCCATACCGACCGACCCACGAAAATGATTGCGACTATTGGGAAGTCCATTCTCACCTTGGATCGAATAACCTGGTCCGCCGGTACCATCCGCATTGGGGCAGCCCGTTTGAACCACCAGATGCTTTTCAACGCGATGAAATAGCAAGTCGTTGTAGAAACCCTTCTCCACCAAATGAATAAAGTTACCTACCGTGTTGGGAGCTTCATCTTCAAACAACTCGATCACAAAACTCCCTTTGGATGTTTCGAATTGCACTCGCGGCAGGTCCCCTTTTTCGGCATCTTTTTTTCGAGCCGCTTCCTCGATCGGCCACTTCGTCACAGCTGCCGGCAATACGATCCCAACCTTTTGTTCTGCCTCAGGGAATACCTGCGAAATCACTGCTTTCTCATAGAATTTCTTCGCATTTTCAAAGTCATTTTGTACCAACGCATTTCGTCCGATGAGCGAATAGATTTCGCGTTTACTATCTTCAAAACCAACATCGATTAGGTATTGTGCAAGTTCCCAATTGTGTTCATAGCGATCAAGATCAGAGTTTTGCGCGAACAATTGATAGAGGAATTTGGATTTGGCTACTTGATCGTTGCCGGACGACTTACGGGCATCGAGCACTAATTGATGCTGAAGCTCGACCGCGATCGGGCGTCCTTCAACCAACAGCTTCTGATATTCTTCTTGAAGAGCTTTGTCCTGAACTGGGTCTTCGCTAAGACGGAAAAGCGTGATGGTCTTGGCGATTTTCTTGAGATGTTCGCGCATCGCCTTTTTGGCGTTCTCTAAATCGCCCTTTGTTGAAGCATCGGTGGTAACACCTGCCTTGGGCGCTGCCTCAGGAGCGGCGGGCGTGTCTTGTGCAAAAGACGCCGGCGAAAACGAAATGATGAGTGCCCAAAACGCCAGCCCACCCCAAACTAGAGCGGGAAATCTGCCATCCCAACCATGCATGGCAGCCCGCATTCCACGAAAGGCCGAAAGAGCTCGTTGGCGATGAACTTGGACTAGATACGGATTCTGGCGCACCATTCTGCGTGATCTTTTCAAAATAACTGACCTGGACAGTTCAAATAATCAGACTGAAACCTTACTATTCTACATCCTACGCCCCCTGGCTGACGAGGGTTCCCACAACTTCCATGCCGGACTACTTCGAATCCTCATTTTTTTAAGTTCGGTTTATACGCAATATGGCAAATCGACCGGGTAAACGCTCTTCCAAACCCTCCAAAAATCACGGGAAAGACTTTTCCTCCCGTGGAGGTACGGATTCGCAACGAGCCGCAAAACTCCGGATTATTGCCGGTTCACATCGTGGCCGAACACTTTCTTATCGGGGCGATCCTATAACTCGTCCGATGAAAGACCGAACTCGAGAAGCCCTTTTTAGCCGGTTGGGTGGCATGTTCGATGGAGGAATTGCCATCGATCTTTTTGCAGGTACAGGGGTTCTCGGCTTCGAATCGTTGAGTCGGGGTGCTACAGAAAGTTGGCTCATCGAACTGGATAGTCGAGCAGCAGCCGACATTCGGACATCAGCCAAGCAACTGGGATTCGAATCCCAAGCCAACGTTCGCTGTGGCGATACATTCCTGCTTTCCGAACATGTTATTCAGCAATTGCAACAAGCCGAACAGGCGACTCCGTGGCTTGTATATGTCTGCCCGCCTTACTCGCTGTGGAACGAAAAACCAGACGAGATGAAACAGTTGCTACATCGATTTTGCACCGCAGCTCCAGCTGGGAGTTCAATTATTGTGGAACTCGAAGAAGATACACCTCTCGAATTCCTTCCCAACAACTTGGAGTGGGACGTACGTTTGTATCGTCCCGCTCAAGTCGCGATCGCCGATGTTGGATAGGTCTTACCTCTTCGTACCGATCAACTGAATCAGTTTCTTTTGCGGCTCCACAAACTTGCTGACACCTTCCTTCATCAAGGTTGCTTCCAGTCGATGGGGGTCAACATTTTCCAACATCGATTCCATGAAGCCGCTTGAAGTTGGCTCGAATAACGTGGCCCGAAATTCCACATCGGACTTAGCGATGGCTTGATTGGTTTCAGGTGGATTGGTTTGAATATCGCTGCCAGCCAGTGCGGCAACATATTTCCAAGGCACATCTTTCGGATCTTTTGTTCCGGTGCTGGCGAAGATAATTTCTTGCTTCAACTTGGTGGGATGCGTCTTCCAAAAATCTTGATTGAGTTGCCATAGTCGTTTCGCATTTAGAATTCCCACTTGACCGTGAAGTTGACTCGGTAATGCGGGAAGTTCTTTGCTACAGTATTGATCGATGCGCGAAACGAAAATGGAATAGACACTTTTGAACGAATCCAATTTGCCACTTCGTTGTGCGCCGCGCCACACGGCATCACGTGCTGCCACATATTGACGTTCGGTGAAGATCAAGGTGACGTTCAGTGTTACCCCATGGGCGGCTAATTCTTCAAGGGCCAGCAAGCCTGCTTCGGTGGCAGGCACTTTAATCATTCGATTGCGATGCCCTTTGGACCACTTCAATCCGAGCGAAATATAACGTGATACACGAGCCGGAATGGAGAGATTATTCTCGATGTCTTCCAATAACGGATCGAGTTCGAAACTCACCCAACCTTTATCACCTTGGCTTTCTTGCCAAACCGTATCGAACTGTCGCTGTGCGGCTTGCACCAAACCGTCCGTCAAATTCCAGGCAATTTCATCGTCCGTTAATCCTTGAGTTACAAGCTGTTTCAACTCGTCATCAAATCTTCCGGTAGCGATGAGATTGGAGACAATGATGGGGTTTGAAGTAGCACCAACCGCTCCCCAGCCGATATTTTCTTCGACCAACTTCGGGTCGATGGAATCGAGATAAAGACGTGTACCAGTTGCTAATAGCGAATCAATACTTTTCGGCATCATCGATCTCCATAAAAAAATATCCGTTGCCAAATCATCACGAAATGGCAACGGACAATGGTATAGTTCCGTCGTTAAGTTGATTAGAGTTTTGGCATTAACTTATCGAGAACGCCGCGTTTATCTTCCACGCTGCCGGTTCCCAATGTATTGCCATCAGCACCTTCCAACAACAGTTCATAGGCGGAAGTTTTCTCTTCATCATTGATCAATTTCAAATGATGGAACAAGCAAACTTCACCCAGAGCTTTTAGTGTTGGAATTTGTTTACTGTTAACCAAATCGCTAATTCGCTTTTGAGCAATTTCAGGCTTGAGCGTTGGCATTGGCGAAAGAATCAACAGTTCGTCAACTTTGCTGAATACAGGTTGCATCGCAGCATCGACACCATCGCCTTGACCATCTTCCATGCGTTTTTGCACTTCGATGTTATTCAACTTTTTGCTACTCGCCATAATCTTGCCGGTCTTCAAATTGATGACCTGCACACGAGTATCGTTGGTGACTCGACCGGTTCGCTTGTTTTGTTCAACTTGAACATCGAAGAAAACCAAACAATCGAAGTTGTCTTTGACCGCTTTGGTCTTCAATTCCCCCAACGAGCCTGTACCGATGTAAGACAAGCCTGGAGTGAGTCGATGTCCGGTAGAAGCTGGTTTACGAGCAGCGCCAGGGCCAGCTCCCATACCAGGTCCTCGTCCACCAGGAGCCATCATGCCACCTTCTGGACCGCCGATCGGTGCGAGGCCAGCCGAGCCGACCATACCGCCACTAGCCATTCCTTCGCCACCGATAGCCGGCGCGGAATTGACCGAACCAGCTGCGTTTTCAACGTCGGTGAAAAGCTTGCCGAACTTACCTTCTGCGAATCGTTCTTCGAATAGTCGAATGAACGCACGGCCCATTTCACCAGTCGCTTTGCTGAACGTTTCTGGATCATCTTTTCGACCAGGAGCACCACCAGCCCCAGGTGTACCAAGACCTGAAGCACCCATCATTCCAGGTTCTGGCAACCCCATCCCACGTCCGCCTGCTCCGCCGCCCGTAGCATTCGGGTCGGTTGAACCGATGGGTTTGTAGTCGGTAACGCCGGCTGGAGCTTTGAGTTCCATGCCCAATGCGAAGGTGATGCCACTGTTTGGAGAAGCTAAGTCTTTCACCCACTGGATTTCATCGAGGACAGTATTCGCATCTTCTGCCCCGCTCAGAGCGTGAGCGAGAGCGAACTTGTAGGCATCGGGTTCACGACCGATGGAAAATGCATATTTAGCTTTTTCTAAATAGGGAGCATCTTCAGCAGGTTTTTGTGGACCAGTCGGAGTAGGTGAAGCTTGACCTGCGCCCGGGCCACCAAAACCTGGTGCACCAATCGGAGCGCCAATTCCACCGCCGGAGCTACCATCGAGAGGCGCTAAACCTGGAGTTTGCGGAGGACCAGCACCAGGAGTGGTTGGCTTACCACCATTTGTATTGCTGTATTGAGCCATATCGGCTGGATTTGGAGCTGGTGCTCCACCCGGAACGCCGCCACTAACGCCCATAGGACCGCTACCACCGTAAGGCGCACCTGGTTTACCCAAGCCAGCAGATGAACCTTCCGAGGAACCTTCGCTTGTACCTCCACCACTATTGGCCATTCCCGCATCGATACCTTGCGGAGCACCAATACCGCTGGATGCACCGAGCGGCTCACCACCACCGGAGATACCACCACCGGAGTTTGCCATGCCTGCACTGGATCCACCGTCGAATTGTATTTGAGTACCGGAGGAACCTGGACCTGCGCTTGAGCCCTCTGAGCTACCAGGCACACCACCGGGAGGACCATATCCTGCCGGAGGGCCTGAGGATGGACCTGAAGTTCCAGCTTCTGGCGGAGGTGCCATTGGACCCGAAGGAGCAGTCGGCGTTGGGGCTGGTGCAGAAGCTGCCGGAGTTGCAGGTGTGTTCGATGCAACTGTGGTCGAACTATCGCCACCGCCACAACCGCTTAACGTTGCAACGCCAATCACGCTGCAGAAAGCCCATCCTGTGACACTGAATTTTCGTTTCATGGACGAATCCTGAATGAATATTGCCGTAAGAGAAGCCCTCAAACCAGATCGCGCTCTGAGGAAAACAGCGATCGCGAAGGGCTCATATGAAGAGCCGGAATCGCCCCCATTATGTCACTTCCACACCACGATGTCGAGATTCGTCCACGTATGTTCACATCGCTTTTTCGAAAAACTCTCTTTTTCCCAACACCGATTTGGCGGCTAAACCGAACGAAACCTCAGGGTTTATCAAGCGCATACCTCTCCCCTGCCACCCTGTCCCCTGCTCCACCGCACCTGTCACACCGCACTTGGCCCACCCCAACCCCAATCCACTTGAGATCAGTGCGTCCCCCAGAACTTGACCTGGCAAAATTGCTCGATTACTCCCGCTCCTCAAACTCCAATGCCTAACTCAATTTGAGTCGCGTTTCCTCATTGCGTACTTGGATCTTGAACCAGTATCGTTGACAATATGGTCAGCAGTTTCGATCCCCCAATGCTTCAATAATGCAAGGGGGCAATACACTTCAATCCTCTTCCTACCAACCTACACGCATTCCTCTCCTACCCAAGGAAATAGCATCTGTGAAACGGCAAACCCTTCAATCATGGCTGGCCATTGTGGCAACACTCATTACGAGCTCGACCTGCAGCTCGTTGGATTCTTTGGTCTCAGGACAAGAGCCGACCAAAGAAGTTTTACCCCATCCCCAAACCAAGCCACCTGGGCCCGCCCTCACACCTCAAGAAGCCATCAAGAATATGGTGGTCCCCAAAGGCTTTCACGTTCAACTTGTAGCTGCAGAACCGAATCTAGTGAATCCTGTCGCGATGTGTTTTGACGAAAAAGGTCGCGTGTGGGTCACCGAGTCTTTTGAATATCCGCGACGTTCTCCCGGACCAGGCCAGGATCGTATCAAGGTCCTAGAAGACACCAACCATGATGGCTCGATGGATAAAGTCACGGTCTTCGCGGAAGGCTTGAATATCCCATCGGGCATTGCCGTCGGCCATGGCGGAGTGTGGGTCGCCAACGCCCCCGATATTCTCTTCCTTCAAGATACCGATGGTGATGGCAAAGCAGATAAACGCGAAGTCGTAGTCACGGGTTTCGGTCGAGATGATACACACGAATTACCTAACAGTCTCACTTGGGGCCCCGACGGTTATCTCTACGGACTCAACGGCGTCTTCAATCCCTGCCGCGTCGAACAAGATGGACAAGTCTTTGAATTCACGTGCGCCATGTTTCGCATCCATCCACGCACCAGAAAGTTTGAAATCTTTTGTGAAGGCACCAGCAACCCTTGGGGAATCGCTTTCGATAGTCAAGGTAGCGCATTCATTAGCGCCTGTGTCATCGACCATCTGTGGCACTTAACCGAATCTGGCTACTATCATCGACAAGGTGGCCCCTATCCTCCTTTCACATGGAAGATCGGTTCCATTGTAAAACACAAACATCAAATGGCAGCGTACTGCGGTATCGTCTACTTCGATACCAATTCCTACCCCGAACAATATCGCGATGTGCTGTTCATGGGTAACATCCATGGCAATTGCATCAACGCCGATCGCATTCAACGCGCTGGCTCAACTTACTTTGGTACACCACAAGATGATTTCTTAACGGCCAATGACGCGTGGTTCATGCCCGTCGCGCAAAAGGTCGGTCCCGATGGTTACCTTTACATCCTCGATTGGTACGACCGCTATCACTGCTATCAAGATGCCAACCGCGATCCTAAAGGAATCGATCGAGGAAAAGGGCGTCTTTATCGTGTCACTTACGGTCCTCCCGGCAAAACACCCCACATCGACTTCAGCCAAGAGACAACGGAAAAACTGATCGAATACCTCTCGCATGGAAACGTCTTCTATCGCGAAACGGCCCAACGTCTACTCGCCGAGCGCCGTGACCCACAGAGCCATCTTCCTCTCCAACAGTTGGTCAGCAACAAATCGAATTCCCAGAAATTGCGACTGCAAGCTCTCTGGGCATTGATTTCCCAGGGTCCACTTGAAGATTCATTCCATCTGCAATTGCTCAAAGATTCGGATCCGTCGATCGTGGCTTGGGCGATACGGGCAGCAGGCAACCAAGGCAAAGTGTCGCTCGATCTTCGACTTGCAATCGAGGCTCTAAATAAACCCGAAGCTCAACCCGATATCTTGCTTCAAATCGCCATCGCCGCCCCGAAGATCGATGAAGCCGATTCACTTCAATGGCTGATTAACGTAGCCGCCCATTGCAAAGATGACGGGCTGCTGCCGCAAATCGTGTGGCAAAATCTTCATCCATTTATTCCCAGCAAATCAGACCGAATCTTGGAATTGGTCGAACAGAAAGATCTATCCAAGTCCCCGGTCTTGTCGGAACTAGTCCCTCGAATCTCGGAAAAGATTTTGGCGGATTCAAAGTAATTGGAGCTTTCTATTCGACGCTTTACACAGAGTTGAGACGTTGCCTTTACCGAGTCAACGTCTAGCTCTGAATTTACTCCATTTTACCGCTGCTCCATTTTGCACTGTCCCAACACATCGAGCCCCCACTTGCCATGAACTTGCGTTTCCCTCTGCGACAACTCTTCTTTGCCGCCCTTATTTGCGTTGTGTGTGCCTCTCCTTTTATGGATTACCAGCATATCGCCTTCGCGCAATCGGGCGATGAATCCTCAGCTCCTCGTCCCAAACTGGAGTCTGTGGTGCGGCTCATCAAACTCACTTGGAAAGCCAATCCCACAGCAACCGCGAAAAGCGTCATGCAACTCGCCCAACAAATCGAGTCCTCACCTGAAGATGTTGAGAAAACGCGAACACTGCTAGATTCATCCAAAGCTATGTTGCTCGATGCACTCAAGAGTCCGAACGATCCACGTTACGCCGCAGTGAGTTGCCTGATGGCCACCTGGAATGACCAACAGGCCATGACTAACGCACTAACCCTACTGGTCGATGACAAACAAACGACTGAGATAAGGCAGCTCGCAGGCAAGATTTTGGCCCGATCCAACCGCGAAGCTCTCCATCAACAGATTGCAACATCGATCACCGCGCCGAATACCGGCTCGACCATTCAAGCAGAATTGGCTGAACTAGCACTGCAATCGGGAGACGAAAAACTCATTCGCACGGTTCTGATTTCTATTCCCGATCTCCCAGCAGAAATCCGCCCTACACTGGTTGAACGTTCCACCCAACGCCCTGCGACCAGCCTGATGTTATTGGAACTTGTCGAACAACAAAAAATAGCCAAGGATCTCTTCAATACCAATCTTCTTCAGCGTCTCGAACAAAGCGGCGATCCGCAGGTGAGTGAAAAACTCCGCGCGATTTGGGGAACCATTCGGATGGGAAACCATGAGGATCGCCTCAAAGCGATCGAGTCCACAACCAAAACACTCCGCGAACTCAAAGGGAATGTGGACAATGGCTGGGTGGTGTACCAACGTGTGTGCGGTCAATGCCATGTACTTCACGAACGTGGTTACGAAGTTGGCCCTGCCCTCACCACCAATGGCCGTGGTAGTTTTTCACAACTTCTGTCCAACGTCCTCGATCCCAGCTTGGTTATCGGCAACGCTTACCAAGCCTATACGGTCCTAACTACCGATGGTCGCGTCATCACAGGCCTGTTAGCAGAAGACTCACCGGACAAGTTGGTATTGAAAATTCAGGGAGGCAAACTGGAATCAATTCCTCGCGACGAAATCGAAGAAGCCAAAGTCTCTTCAAAATCGTTGATGCCCGAAGGCTTGGAAACTCAGATGACGGCACAAGAGATCGCCGACTTATTTAGCTTGCTAACGTTAGAAAAAGCTCCAGGGACTAAGCCTAACAGCCTAATCCCTGAAACTCCATCTTCCCTACACGGTCAATAAAGTGTGGTGCAATAACACGCTTCCGCGTTTGAATCGTTTTGCGTAGGAACGACTCTGCTGAGAGAATCTCGACACTAAGTTCGTTTGTACCAAGCGGCTTCAAGTGCGGACCAAATGTGCATGATCCAACCGAGAAGCACGAACCATAACACGATTCCCAAGACGAAGTGCAACAACGCCTTTATAGGTCGTCCTTGGACTAGTTGCCCTAGCCCAGGAAAGAAAAAGCTGCACACGGCAGCGATCACATTACCTGCAGAACCTGGCTCCACAGCCGTCATTACCTCGTGTTCGTAGTTCATCTATTTGCTCCTTACCGTAACTGGGCGGTTTCACCCGACGCACGCCAAGGAATTCGTCGATTATTGCCAAAAATTGAAAAATCGGAGGCGTTTTTTTGCGATTTTGTCCAAAATGAGCAGCCGCGAGTGGTTGGACGCGTCGTCGTGCCTAAATGTGCTGCTCGACCAGGATTGAACCACGAAATGCACGAATGCCGCGAAATAGGAACCAGACGACATTCGTCCAACGCGCCGCAACACGCCCAAAAATGGAAGGTTGCGTCCGTCGCTACGCCGACGCAAAACCGACGCTAACGCGTACGGCTAATGCGCATCGCGTTGGTCAAATTAGCCGACAGCATTAGCTGCGGTTTTACTTTTCTATCGGTACACGCTCCCTGTTGTGCAGGACGTAACATTAGGAACCAGCATAGCCGTCCAACGCGCCGCAACACGCCCAAAAATGGAATGGTTGCGTCCGTCACTACGCCGACGGATAACCGACGCTAACGCGTACGGCTAATGCGTACGGGTAATATTTTCGCGAATGCGTGCGCCGATGGTCGACAACGGTAACAACGCATCGGGAGGTTGATGCGCCGACCACATCATGCCACGCAACAATAGTACTCGATACAACGGGTCGTCCAACGTCCATGAATAATGTCCCATGATGCTCACAAAGACACGACCTTTGCCGCGTTCTACGGTCCAAATCAAAGGTTGATCGGCCCCATCCTCTTCTCCTGTTGCGACTAACTGAATCTGAGATGGATCGCCGGTCATCTTCCAATACGATTCATCGACAACGTCTAAATTTGGAAGCCCTGCAGTTAAGGGATGCGGTGAAGCCAACTTTAACGACACCGGACCATGCCGAAATTTCAAGATCTTCGTATCGCATGCCAACCCAATGCGCATCGCCAGCGGATCAACAGCCTGCTGACCGTTTACTGCGAAGTGCATAAACACCAAACCGCCACCTGCCGCTAAGAATCGATCCAATTCTTCCCCTCTTTCTTTCTTCCATTGCGGATTCGCGGAGTAGAACACAATCAAATCGGCGGTTTTCATTTGATAGTCGGACGGCCATTCATGAGCCTCTTCCACTTGAACATCGCGCACCAAACTTAACAACCTCAGCCAGCGTCGCTTCCACTCAGGATAATCATGTTCGTCGACTCCATGATCTTTCGGGCCATCACACAAAACGATCCGCAAAGGCTTCGTCAACGTGACAGGCTTAAACGAATCAGCCGCAAAATCCAGCTTCTGAAACTCACTCCAACTTCGATAAGCAGGCTGATCTTCGCGCACCACGGTCGTAGGTTCCAGCGGATTGCGTTTCAGAAATACTAGTAAGTCCTTCAGATCGTCCGCTGAAAGGGAATCGACCAGTCCGTTGGGCATCAACGAAACTCGCGTTGGTTTCATTTCTTCAATTTCTTCACGTTCTATTTCGCGTCGACTACCATCCGCCAAACCTAACAGTAGGCTCGTTTCATTCTCGTTGGCTAACGGCACCCCAGAAACCACTTCACCACTTTGCAACAGAACCATGACCATGAGATGATCGGGATTCAACGTCGCGCTTGGCTGCCGGATATCTCGCAGAATACTGGAGTCGTCCCGGAATGCGAGATTACTCAAATCAGGCCCCAATGCACCGCCAGGCAAACCTCGCAATGTATGGCAACGTGAACAGAGCCCAACGCCATAGTAGATTTCTCGACCATGTAACCAACTACCAGCGGGTATCTTCGAATCCCAAGCTTGCTCTAGGCTCGCAATATCCGCCCCTCGGTCGTTCGGCTCTTTTGGCACAAACGCAGGTGTTAAGCGACTCAAAGACAAATTCCGGGGTGTAGCGTCGCGTTTCGTGGTAAAAGCGATCGTCACATCGCAACTAGATTGCGGTCCCGTCTGCATTTCGATTTCCAAATCCAGTTCTTTTTCTTCGGGAGCCAATGGAATTGAAACTTTACCATCCCGAACTGGCCAGTCCTTGCCATTGGCACGGACGCGCCGAAACTCGCCATTCTTGCGACTCTGTAAATGAATCACCCCCGCTTCAAACTCTGGTTCATATTCCAGTTTCGCACCGGCTTGAACACGAGGCTGCAGCAAATGCGAAACATCCACTCGACACGCATACGTCAACGCCCCAGGCTGCACCGTGGCCGCGAAGAAACTCTCATGCTCTGAACTACCCTGCGTCCACTGTTGATTGAGTGCATGTTCCAAATGGGGCAGCACGATATGGCGTTGCTCTTGTCCATCCTCACGGTTCCAAGTAACCGCAACACCTCTCATGTCGCACACCACATCGATACCTGTCTCTGGCTTCACCGCCCGCTCTGCAACTTCTGTTTTGCGTGGCATCGAGGGGAGCGTAATCGAGACTCGGTCACGTTGATTCAAGCCAGCCGTCAACAATTTCAGCGTGCGTCGATCGGGAGTTAACGAAACACCTAACAGTGGCAAGTCACTCCGTAAACTCTCTCGCTGCATCTGCACCACAGCATAAGGTGGAGCCAAAGTTTCGAACCGATCGCCAGCAGCGTTGTAGGGACCACTTTCCAGATGGATACCTTTGCTCAAGAGGGCTAGATAGTCCTCACCAAGCGGCTGATCAAAAGCCACAGTCAATTCATTAGCACCGCTGCTCCACTGCAACACCGGTTGCGGTAATTGCGGTTCTACATATTCAATCAGGTATAAAGCCCCCTTCCCTTCCGGGCCGGTTCCCCAATCAGGAGGTCCGCTGTGGCAACAGACCAACAAGCCACCAGCCGGCGTCACAGAACAATCGATCGTCAACTGACTAAGGCAGGCGATCACCGTGTTGTTAGCCATATAGCCATTCGCACCGCGAACGACATCCGTTCGAAATATTTTCCCTCGCGATTCGCCACAGACAAACGCACTCGTTTTCCAACTCTCAGGTCCAAACAATGGGCCTCCGCATACCGACCGATTAAAAAACAACCCACACGTCGATTGATGCTGTGGCCCATAGTCAAATACACTCGGTTCATCGATAACCTGTGGCAAATGTTTTGGATGGTAGGGTGGAAAGCCATAGTATTTGTCGGGTTGAATGTGAAGCAATTCGTCAAAGGGATTGCCGTTGCTCAACCACGTCGCCCCTTCCTGATCGGTCGCAAACAAATCACCCTCCGCATTGAAATCGAGGGCCACCGGAAATCGCACCCCTTTGCAAATGGATTCACGCGACTTCCAATCGGGCGAAATCTTGATGATATTCCCTCGTTCGCTTTGCAAATCGAAATTAGCTTTCCCTCCGTTATCCAGCAAATAACCGTTGGCATAATTCGTTGTCCCCAGGCCGAAATAGATGGATTCATCAGGTCCAACTGCAATTCCTAGTGCGTCGACATTTTGCGTTATCTCTTTCCAACCTGTGGCAATAATCTGTTCTTCATCGGCAACATCATCCCCATCTCGATCGTGCAAGAACGATACCTTGCCTTTCGAAGCAACGATCACACCCTTGCCGTGAGAATAACCTTTCGGCGCAACATACATTCCCAGTGGCCCGCGCAGGCGCCCGTTGTTGTCCCAATAGATTTGCGAATGATCTTCCAGCCCATCACCATCGGTATCCGTCAACAAGAAGACATTTCCGTTGTAGCCCAACGCGAACAACTTGCCATCATCGCGATAACGGAGGTTGTTGATGTTGGTTAGGTCCAACGGCAATTTGCGGACACGAAACCCAGGCACCAACATTTGGACTTCCGGGGTTGCTTCGAGTGGCTCGAGCGGATGCCGAGCAAAACTCTCCTTCACCCCAGTAAACAACGAGCGATGTTTTTTCGTCAGATACTCACGGACGACTTGTTGCTTTGCAGCTTCCATGGCACCGTTGTAAACAATGAACTCCGCTAAACAACCATCCCAAAATCCGCTAACTCGCGCGGGCTTGGCATCATTCGAATAGTAGCGTGCCCCCAGCCAAGCGAAGTCCCAAGTCATCGGTTCGTTACGTCTTGACCGACTCTTCTGTTCAACACCATTCATCCATACACGTACATCGCTCTTCGAAATCCGCATCTCGAAAAGATGGTATTTTTGAAGCGGGTGGCTCCCTTCACTAAAGTCCATCGCCCCTGAGAAGCCGGCCCCTTCGATATTGATCGCTTCCCACGTCGAAGTGACAAGAGGCCCCATATCGATGTTGAGTCCGGTAACATAATCGTTGCCTGATTGTTTCGCAGCCGAGAAGAATGAACGAAACAAGCCACTATTCTTCTCAGCCGATACTACAGCAAATAACGTTAGCTCATCATACGATTTGCCATAGTCAATTCGCAGGAAATCATCTTGGCCATCGAATCGCAAGACTCGTTCTCCAGCAAACGACTCTAACTTTGGAAACGCTGCTTCGATATCCTGACGCGCATGCTGTTGTTGGCCGGACGAATCGTATACGACATCCAGCGTTTGCCCCAAAACGAGAGGACGATTTTGGGCATCGGTCCAAGCTTCGCCTTGTTTGGCGACATCAAACCACAACTCAAGCCCATCGCGAACCGTCAATCGCTCATCCGACCAAGCAGGAAAACTGCGCTGTGTCTCCTGTGCATAGAGCCAACACGACGCTGTCGCCCATAGCCAAGCAATGACTCCGACAGAAAACAATACGGATCTTAGCGAGAGAAGGTAGTGCATAAGGATGGCGGGGAGGAGAGTGTTTTTTAAGCAAGAAAGAGAGTCGTCATTTTACTACCGCTAGGTAAGGCAAGCTAGATCCTGCTGTCGGAGCGGAAAAGGAACGAGAGTTGCGAATTAGGAATTAGGAATTAGGAATTAGGAATTGAACCGCGAGGGTTTGTTCGTAGCTCGTAGTCAGCGCAGCAGTGGTCGTGATCGGGCATATTCGAAACCAACGCCATCGCGAACGCGACGAGACGAGGAGGATTACGATCACGAATTACGACGACGAATTACGACGTACGAAGTAGGAGCTACGAAATTCACCGCGTAGGTTTTCGGCAACGCGAGATTCTTAGTACTTCAGACTCAGTATGGAATCGAGGAAACCGCGTTCGCGGACTGAGCGCCATTCTCATAGATCGGAAGGCTCTGATCTACGGTCGTACTTTCCTGCACCGGGGAAGGTACAAAATGAGGCGACATGACATCGCCATCCCGCACCGATCGATAAGTCTCGGGATTGACCTGAGAACCATTCCAACGCCCCACAGCGTGCCCCCACAAAATACCGCCGATGTAAAGCGGATTGGCATAATCAGGAAAAAAAGTACCCGCTGCGCTCCCTACATACGTTCCATACGCGGGATACAAAACATGATAACCTTCTTTCTCGAGTGCCGGATTTCCCAAGTATTGCAAATAAGCCACCACATCGCGACTGGCAACCGATTCATGCCACAGCGGTACAACGGGGATTAGGTAGATTGCGCCGTACGTGCCCGGATACTTGCGCCGCGAAAAGTCTTTGGCATGCGCCGCCTCGTGCAAAGTAATCACCGGAATATCACTATAAATGTGCACTGTGCCGGTGTAAGGATTGTAATGATCGCCGCCAAACAGACGGCCCGGCAGGATCGCTTCACCAGCTAAACTCAAAACACCTAACGTATACCGCCAACCCCAGCCCACGCTCTTATTGGCCCGCAAGCGATGCCAATCTTGAATCGGCGCATATTGATTCAAACGAAACTTAACGTGATACAACCCATTGTCGTCGATGTATTTTGCCAATACCTGCTCGGTCTCGGGCGAAATGTAATGCCGATCAGCACGTGAGTCCCACAGAATAATCTTGGATGGAATCCCGATGATCCAGCCCACCGTATCGAGGACCGGCATTTCACGACCACGCTCTATCACCGGCTTGGTCGCTTGCAACTGTTCATCGCAAGTAAAATATTTGTCAACCGGAATAGGCTGAGGAGTCAGTACATGACAACCACTGCTCAATAGCAACAGGACACCGCTGAAGCACCAAAGCAGAGCAGTTCGCATCGACAAATCGCTCGATAAACGCGAGAGCCCATCAATGCATGTTGCGCTGCCATTGGAAAACAATGTCTTGTGGGCACATCCTTGCGCCATAGCAAAACCTACTTAGTGAAAGTCTATGCGATGCAACAGTGCTTCAATATACCGTCCGAATCGCTCACATATCCCACAAAGAATTCGCCAAACTCGCCGTAGCGCGCGCTCGCTTTATCGAAACGCATTTTGTAGACGATATCCTTGAGATACTGTGGGTTGCGAGCCCAGAGCGTAACACCCCATTCCCAATCGTCGAGCCCGACAGCAACCGTTACTAACTGACTAACACGACCAGCGAACGCCATTCCGCTTTGGGCATGTTCGGCCATCATTTCGTTGCGCTGCGAATAAGGCAAATCAAACCAGTTCGCTCCAACCACCCGGGCTTTATTCATCGGATAGAAACAAAGCGATGGCCAAGGTGGAATCTCTGGCCGCAACCGTTGCTCGTTCATCATGGGCAAGCGGCGTTCGTAGGCGGCAACCTTCGCAGCAAAGGCTGGACTATTGGGATCCTCGCCACCCGACTTCAAGCGTTCAGCATATTGTTCCGGCGAGGGAACATATTCAGAAATCTCAGACATCGATACAAAAGAATATGTTGGTTCCAAAGCTGGCCCCAACGGTGAGGCCATCAATTGCTGGTGGACTGCATCGATCTTTAGCGGGTCGTTATCGAGCATCATCAACATGAAGTCTGCTTTATGCCCGCTGATGATCGCCGTTTGCAATCGCTCCGTCGGCACGCCAGCTTGATGCGCCAAAATCTCTTTCCAAGCCTGCTTACCCGCGTTCTTTTGATGGACACTCATTCCGGCTAACGCAGCCCGATTAAAGCGATAGAAGTAGTGGGTGCAGTGCCAACCTTGGACAGGAAAAATCGAGGGTTCGGGAAGCTCTGTGGGACGGTGCGCAGGTGAGTTCATGTTTCGTTTCTGGCCTGTTGTGCTTAATGACTTTCAACCTTCGTCAGCTTACCCTGTCTTATCCAGCTTGCAAACGGCCCATTTGTCTTACCTATTCAAAAGCCCACTGAGTATAGGCTTGTTGATACCCAAAACTACGATGAGGATGTGAGTGTGGCTTTGCACCAAACCAGCCATAGGCGTAAGGATTTACTTGACGCTGCTGCAGCACGGGAGCTGTCTGGCGATGCAATTTTTGACCAACATGATTACTGGACGAACGATCCAGTACCAAATATTTGTGCCCCTTGGAATCCCAACCTGGAACGACAAAGTGCGACGGTCTTAAGTTGGTTACGACGGGCGGTTGCGCCACACGCATGGGCGTGCCTCCAACCGTGGCATCCTGACTAGGATTCATCGAGGTCAACTGTTGAGGCTTTTTCACATTGAACTGGCGAGGCTCTTGTCCACGCAAATCCTCGGAAACCATCAATACGAATAGCCAACATGGCAATGCGACCAAGCAAAATGTGGCTCGAAACATTCGCAACTCCTTTGCTAGCATCGACCATCTATCGACAGAATCTATCTCAACTATCGTCGCTTCGATCTGTTAATCTGTAACAATCGTGCCAACATTGCGGTGTCCTTCCCCCTGAACGAGAAAAGTGAACCACGAAAAACACGAAATTCGCGAAATAGGAAAGAACACGCTTTGGACCAGCACGCCTGGGAGCGAGCTCCAGCCCTTAGAATCGGCGAACTGTCGGAGAAGGCGAAACCGTGACGAAATCCAAACGGTCAATCATATCATTCGCCGCCCGCCCTGTGCGGGCGGTTCTCGCGCTTGAGCAGCTACCCAACTGTACGCCCAAACAAAATCAATCACCGTTGATTCGAGCAGATCTCTCGGTTGACTGGGTGGCGAGTGCTTGGCTTCTTACTGATTCATGCTGAGCGAGCCGCAATGAGTTGACTTAATATCGCTGTGGCGTGATACGTACAATTGTACGTGTGATATCGAATCTAGAGATTAGAGTCATCGTCCCACGGACACAAGATTATTGGTGACGGAAGCGAATTATTGTGACGAGGCAGCGCTGGTAGCTTGGCAGGCGCGAGTACCACCTTTTCAGGGGCAGGAGGCGAATTTGATTGGCAGCTCAACACTAATAAGAAAATAGTATTCCTCCGTGGCGCCTGCGAATCAAACGGAAATACACGTAGCCAGCGGGTCACGGGTTAAACGATCGACAGAGAGAAAACGAACCGCGAAATGGCCGAAAAAGCTTGAGTTCGACTCGGCGAATCACTAATCTCTGTAACTTCTCTCTTTTCTCGCCATCAACCCTTAGCGAGCCTTAGGCAATTATGAATGTTATCACTGCATTATTTACCCTCGGCTATTTGTTTATCGGCGTTATTCTGCTGGCATTATTGGGCCTTCTCAACGCCATGTGCCTTCGGCTCGCGATTGCCATCTTGAAATGTCCCAAGATCGACTTCCTCAACTCGTATATCATCGTGACGGTTTCTAGCTTTACATCGATCATGTTCTTTCTAAGTACTCAAGCAATTTCCCTTTTCGGCCGCTCCTATCTTGAAGTCAGAGCAGGGAACCGCGGCGTCTTTTACCAAGACATTTCTAGTCTTTACTTGGTTTGTTGTTTGGTCCTTTCCTTGCTGGCCAGCGCCATTTTTTTGAGAAGGCTTCGCCCTCATTCCGACAGTTCCCAACTTTCATTCAGCGATGCCTTCGGGCTCATCGCCTTCTATAAGGCGATATCGTATTTCGTGATCGGCGTTCTCGGGATGATCTTATACGCGATCATCATTGGTTTTGTAACTTTGTTTTGGGGATACTGAAAAGCACCACTTCTGTCGTGTCGAAGTCATCGCATAAAACCAGCAGCTGGTGGGCGTTTTGCTCGGAGCTGGAGCGCAGCTGAGGTTACGGGCCTGAGGATAAAGACGCCAAGCCGACGCAAGGGCCGAGAGACAGAGGAGGAGAAAGACGAGGCGGGAGCCCCTCAAGCAGCGCGTTCCCAGGCAGAGCCTGCGAACGAGGAGGGGTCGACTAAACCCGCAAGACTTCGACGGTACTAGCGATCATTTCAGCGGCCCGATCGACATCTTCTTCCGTGGTTTGCCAGCCGACACTGACTCGAATCGTGCGTTGACCTGCCTCAGCGAGTAATCCCAATGCGCGCAGAGTCGGATTGCGACTTGGAGCCGAGGGTTCGATATCGCGATCAATCACTGGCCCTAAACAAATCTCAGGTAGATGACGCAGCAACTGCTCCGACTTCATGTTGGGTAGTTCGATGCTCAGCGTATTGGGCAACCGTTCCGCTTGGCGCGCATGCACAACAACCGATTGATTCAGTTCAAATTCAAGTCGTGCTAAAAAGCGATCCCGCAATTCGACCATACGATCGGCACCATCTTGCAACGCCGTATCGATCAAGCGTGCCGCATGTCCGAGTCCGACAATGTGAGGTACATTGCGCGAACCTGGCCTTAAGCCACTTTCGTTTCCTTCGCCGAACATAATCGGTTGCAAGGGTACACCCGCTCGTACATACAATCCCCCAATTCCTTTGGGGGCATACATTTTGTGACCGCTAAAAGAAAGCAGATCAACATTTAACTCTTCAACCAACGTCCGAATTTTTCCGATCGACTGCGATGCATCGGTATGCACGACGATGTCGCGCGAGCGGCACAATTCGGCAATTTGGGCGACAGGCTGAATTGTTCCCACTTGATGATTTGAGTGCATCACACTGACGAGTCGCGTGGCAGGTCGGAGCGCATTTTCAATATCATCGACCGCGATCACTCCGTTCTTGTCACAACCGATGACCGTTAAGCCCCAGCCTTGCTGCTGAAGATGCTCTGCGCATTGTGTAACAGCGGAGTGCTCGAAGGCTGAGATGATTAAATGTTTGGGGGCGTTGGATGGAAGTTGAGATGCAATTTGGGACGCGCTTCCCAATAAAGCCAAATTAATGCTCTCGGTTCCTCCTGACGTGAAGACCATTTCGGTAGGATGGCACCCTAACAACTTGGCCACACTTGCGCGAGAATCTTCGACCGCCTCTTGCGATGCGCGTCCCAACCAATGTGAACTGCTCGGGTCAGCGAAGAAGTCGCCCAAAAAAGGCTGCATCGCATCACGAACACTACCTGCGACGGGTGTGCTGCTGTTGTAATCGAGGTAGATCGTGCGCATCAAAAACGTGCCTAAGTCAACCTGTAGAGGAAAAGTTGCAATAGCTCCATTCAGCTTGGCCCAATTCGGCAACGCAACTCTGCAAATCATTGGACGAAACAAAAAGCCATTTTCACTCTCAGGATGTGAGAGCCGTAGCAATCATTCGGGCGGTAACGAGGCGAGGCAAGCCTTTCCTGCGGCCTATTTGTGGCGATACAATGGGAAATGGCAGAAAAACCGGACTTAGGGACGGAATTCGCGCCTAGGATTGCCAGAACCCCCGCCGAACTACGAATAGGGTAATAAGCAAGGAGAAAAAGTTATGGCACGTGCAGATCACATTCGAGTTCGGTTTTGCTGGAAGGGTTTTATCCCCTATTGGCACCACGGCATCGATATGGGGGATGGAACCGTCGTGCATTTCACCAGCGGTCTACCCTTGAACGCGACCTCAGGAACTTCAGCAGTTCGCGACCAAGAACGGCTCGCCGAAATGAAGATTCGCCGCACGACCATCGAGGAATTCCATTGGGGCTACAAATTCGAAGTGGTAAAACACGCGAATTCGCTCGACGCAGATAGCGTCATTGTGCGCGCCACCGAATCGATTGGTGACCAAGCCTACATTCTTTCGCAAAACAACTGCGAACACTTTGCCTCATGGTGCAAGGTGGGTACCGCTCGGAGTTGGCAAGTAGAAGGCATGGAGTCGCTTGCCCAAAGTGCAGTTTCGGCTACAACCAAAAGTGTGCTCGCTGTCGCTGCCAAAAAACAAATTACGTCTGCCGCTTTGACAATGATCTCACGACCGATTGCGACAGCGGCAACCGCTATCCGTCCCATCTTTTTGCTGGCCGATGTCGCTGAGTATTGCTCCTACGTTACCGCCCAGAAAATGGGTTATTCGGACGATCATGCCAAAAATGTGAGCCGTTGGACCGGTCGCTCTACGGCAGCTGCCATTGGGATGGTAACGGGTGGCCCTGCCGGTGCAGCCGCTGCGGTAACGGTGCACGAAGTGACCGGACGCATCGCGGAATCAATTTGCGGAACGGTCAAGAAGCAAATCGCGACACCAGTTGCCTCTTAAAAATCTCCATCGCTCTAGCACGATGGGAGAGCACCGACTTTACGGTCGAACCTAATTCGGCAAAGGTGAGGTGGTATTCGGCTATTTCGAACAGCGGATCGTAGCCGAACCCCTGCACACCGCGCGGAGCGGTGAGGATTCTCCCCCAACATTTCCCTTCGGATTCAATGTGAATGTTCCCGTCGGGATCGGCTAGTACCGCCGTGCTCACGTAATAAGCCGCCCGCTGCTGGTCCTTGAATTGGGCCATTTTCTCTAGCAACAAGGCGTTGTTGGATTGGTCGGTTGCGTTTGGCCCAGAATAGCGAGCCGAGTAAATGCCGGGAGCCCCATCGAGAGCAGGAACGACAAGTCCGCTATCCTCGCCAATGCACCATTGCCCTAGAAAGCGGGCCTGTCCGACCGCTTTGAGCCGGGCATTTTCGATAAATGTCGTCCCATTTTCCTCGATTTCGATCGATTTCTCAAAATCGGCGAGGTTTCGGAGCTGGTACCCCAACGGTTCCAGCAGTAATCGCATTTCCCCCAATTTCTTACGATTCGTGGTAGCTACCACAATGGGGGCTGTCGGTGGAGTTATTAAATTTTTCAATGCTGCTGAGTTCGTCATAAGAATTCTGGTTTCTTGGTCGCCGGTTCGGTATGCTTAATCGTTAAGAAATGCCGTCTGGGAGATCTGATCCGGGGAGAAAGCTCGGGAAAGATGGTCCCGGCTCGCACACCGAACCGATCCCAAAGGTCGGCGACGTCGTAGCAACGGTATCGTTAGCCATGCAGTAATGAACGAATAAAACATAAAAACAGGATGAACGGCATGACGGGTTCGGGTGTAACGGATGCTCTATCAAACGAAGCCATTGAGCGACTACAAAAGGCCCGACAACGAATCCTGGACCAATTATCTCAGACGATCGTTGGCCAGCAACAGGTTATCGAAGAATTGCTGATATGTCTTTTCTCGCGCGGACACTGTTTGCTTGAAGGTGTACCGGGTTTAGCGAAAACTCTTTTGATCAGCAGCTTGGCCAAAACGATGAGCTTATCGTTTTCGCGCATTCAGTTTACTCCCGACTTGATGCCTGCGGACATTACGGGAACGGAGATCATCGAAGAGAACCGCGTTTCGGGAGCTTTGGAACGTCGCTTCATGGAAGGGCCGCTGTTCTCGCAGGTGATTTTGGCGGACGAAATCAACCGCACGCCACCGAAAACACAAGCAGCATTGCTCGAAGCGATGCAGGAGCGAACAGTTACCGTCGGCCGAACCCGACATCAATTGGCCGATCCATTTTTTGTTTTGGCAACGCAGAACCCGATTGAGCAAGAAGGTACCTATCCGTTGCCTGAAGCTCAGCAAGACCGGTTCATGTTCAAAGTCTTGGTGGGTTATCCCAGCTTTAACGAAGAGTTTGAAGTCGCTCGCCGAACCACTGGAACGATGTCAGGTCAGATCGAACCTGTGTTAACCGGTGCCGAGATTTTAGAGTTGCAACGCATGGTGCGGGCAGTTCCCATATCAGATCATCTGATTCGCTATACTTTGGCATTGGTACGACAAACTCGCATTGGCCAACAAGGCATTCCCGAGTTTGTGCAGGATCAAGTCGGTTGGGGAGCGGGACCACGTGCCGTTCAAAACCTGATCTTGGGAAGTAAGGCTCGTGCACTGTTGCACGGTCGGGCAAGTGTTTCACCGGAAGATATTCAGACGTTGGCAAAACCCGTATTACGTCATCGAATGGTGGTCAATTTCGCTGCAGAAAGCGATGGGATCACCACAGATCGCGTGATCGAGCAATTATTGGCAGCCACACCGACTAACGAGGATGAGTTAACCCGCGATGCCCGATTCAAGAAGATATTTGCCTCCTGATGCAACCAAGCGTCTTGGACGCCTTGAGTTACAGGCACGGCACATCGTAGAAGGCTTTTTGTCGGGAATGCATCGCAGTCCCTACTTTGGTCAATCGATAGAGTTCGTACAACATCGTCAATATGTACCTGGCGATGATTTACGGCATATCGATTGGAAGGTATGGGCGCGGCAAGATCGTCTCGTTATCAAGCAATACGAAGAAGAAACCAACCTCCGCTGCACACTTTTGGTTGACGGTTCTGCCAGTATGTCTTACGGCAAAGCAGGACAAACCAAATATGACTACGCTCGTTTGTTAGCAGCCTGCATCAGTTACATCGTATTGCGCCAACAAGATTCCGTTGGCTGCGTGGTATTCGATGACCGCATTCGAGCTCGAGTTCCTTGGCGTTCACAACACCAACATCTGCGCACGATTGTCGAAGCGCTCGAGCACCAAACTCCTAAAGACAAAACCAATCTAGATGGCGTGTTCCGAGATATCGTCAGTACTTTTCCGAAACGTGGCTTGATGGTTCTCATTAGCGATCTCTTGGGAGCCGAACAAGAAACATTGCGTGGTTTGGGGATGTTGCGACGAGCGGGGCATGACGTTTTGGTCTTCCACGTTTTGCACGACGATGAACTCGACTTCCCGTTCAATGATCCAACGCGATTTGAAGGTTTGGAATCCGATGCGAACTTAACCTGCAATCCAAGAGCTCTGCGTGAAGGTTACTTAGAAGCCTTGCAGCGTTTTTTGGAACGCGTACGCAAAACAACGGCTGCCCAAAAAATCGACTATCAGTTGGTGAAGTCCAGCGATGCACCGGATGCCGCTTTAGCTCGATTCCTGCACGCCCGAATGTCTCACCACTCCCATTGAGCTAACTTCCTAAACCCTTTTACACTCCAGCGAGTTTGTTAGAAATCCTGAACCGTTTATGCAGTTTCTTTTTCAACCCTTAGTCTTTGGATTTTTATTGGTCTTGGTGCCATTGCTGGTGCACTTGATCAATTTGATCCGCCATCGCAAGCAGCCTTGGGCGGCCATGGACTTTTTGTTGGAAAGTTATAAGAAACACCGTCGCTGGGTATTGCTCAAACAATGGCTGCTCCTGTTGTGTCGCATGCTGGCAATGGCCGCACTGGTCGCCATGCTCGCAGGCTGGATCAGTTCCAATCGTTGGCTGCCGAGTTGGCTCGGACAACAAGTTGTCCATCACTATGTTTTGCTCGATGATAGTTATTCGATGACCGATGGACTGGAAGGTGAAACGGCTTACGGATCAGCACTTGAAGCGATCGATGCCATTGTTCGTCAAGCAGCGCTCGATAATGCCGAACATCGTTTGACCTTATTGCGTTGGAGTCGTAGCAGTCTGGCGAGCCAAAACGAAAATGGTTCCGCGTCGATGGCAGCCGATTTCCTTGCGACTTCAATCCCCAAAGAAAATGAAAAGTTCTTGGACAAAATCAAGTCGACGCGTCCCACTGGCTTAGAGCTTTCACCAGAATCGGCTCTCAGTTTGGTGCTACCCGTGATCGAGGGTTTCCGAGGCGAACAAGCGAACCTGTATATCATGTCCGACTTCCGTCGCAATCAATGGGATCGTCCCGAAACATTGCGAGCGGCCTTACAACCACTGACAGCGGCTGGCGCAGAAATTCAACTCATTGATTGTGTTCGTCATGAACATGAGAACCTATCTGTGGCCGCCTTGGAACCAGAACAAGAAGTCTGGGTTGCCGGTGTACCACTCTTTATCGATGTTCAAGTCCGCAATCATGGACAACAGGCAGCTCGCAATGTCCTCATCAAGCCACGCACTATTGAATATGCATCCGGCCAAGTCAAACCTGTGATCGATCAACCCTTTTCGGGCGTCATCACGGAACTAGCTCCTGTAATCATCGACCAAATTCCACCAGGTGAAGTTGTATCCCGTCGCTTCCAAGTCTTGTTCGAAAGTCCCGGCGAACACATCATCGAAGTTCGCTTGCCAGACGACTCTGTCGCCACCGACAATGTGAGAGCCTGTACCTTGCCACTCACAACAGGCCAGAAAGTTCTGTTGGTCGATGGTGACCTCACCCGCTCCAACGCGTTTTACATGGAAGCTGCCTTAAATCCTGGTGCCATTGCTCGAACAGGTCTACAAATTGATATTCATAGCGAGTCATTTCTGCGCGATGAAAGCGATGAAGTCCTCTCGCAATACTCGGCGATCTATGTGCTCGATTTACCGCGGCTGGAAGAGCCCACCATCGGAAAACTCGAACGCTTTGCTCAGAGCGGTGGTGGAATCTGTTTCTTTGTGGGCGATAACGCAGACAAGAACTTCTACAACGAACGGTTGTTTAACGCGGGCAAAGGTCTATTCCCGGCTGAGTTAGGAGATGCGGCACCTTTGCCTGAAGCGGCAGCGGAAGAAGATCTTTCCGATATGCTCGCTCTCCCTCATCCCGTCTTCGGGCCTTTGCTCTCCTCCGCAGGTTCACCATTTCGACTCTTGCGTGTGCAACGTTATGTAGAAGCCAAACTACCCGACTCTGCTTCCACTGCAACGCCAACTCCAATGACGCCCGATGCAGCACCTGATAAGACTCGATCCAACACTGGGGAAAAGAAGTCGGTCGCTGCAGTGCAAACCGTGGCCAAATTGCGAAACGGTAAACCCTTTATTCTTGATAAGCCCTTTGGTGAAGGTCGCGTCATGAGCGTCATGACCAGTCTTCTACCCAACTGGACCTCGTGGGCACAAGACCCTACTTTTGTTGTGTTCGCATTGCGCAGTGTCGGATATTTGGGAAGTTTCCGCCGCGCTCAAGTGGGTGTACCAAGTGGTACACCATGGTCCGAAGAAATGTCGCTGCAAAGGTTTCTACCTGAACTTGAATTCTTGATTCCTGCCGGCAATAGCGGAACGCGTCTACCGCTGAAGAGCGTGGCCAAGCCACAACCCAAGAAAGATGAAGCCGATTCGGAGCTCAAAGGGGATGCCACCCTATCGGTATTCGAACCGGAATTATCCGAGGACCTGGTTCACCAACTTCTCACGCCAGGTGTCATCGAAGCGTGGCGCACTGACATTACCGGCAATAGAGAAGTTCACAATCGTGCATTCTACGCCCTTCCCGCAGAAGGTAACTTGCAAAAACCTACTCCGAGTGAACTCATCGCCAACCTTAGACCCGTCTCCGTCAAACATCGTTATGCAGAGAACTTAGCAAACAGCATGTTGACAGCGGGTTTGGTAAATCGCGACACCTTATTGATGGCCATTCTCATCGGATTGCTATTGTTAGAGCAAGCTTTGGCTTATTGGGCCAGCTTCCATCCTCCTGTTAGAAAGGGAGGATTGGTATGAACACTAGCGAAGTCGTCTATCGCTTTACTCGACTCGACAGTATCGACCAATGGTGGAAATGGGCAGTTGTCGTATTGGTGATTTTCGCGCTGGCCGCCTATTTTTGGATCTGGTACCGAAAAGATACGCAAGAACTCTCGAAGCCTTTGGGTTGGGGGTTATTGATCCTTCGGCTTACCGCATTGGTCGGCATCGTTTTCTTTTTCTTCCAATTGCAAAAGAGAACCGATGAACGAGTCGTTCGGCCGTCACGCGTCGCTTTGTTGATCGACACAAGTTTGAGCATGACGCTTCCATCGCAACTTCCGGATAGCAATCAACCGGTACCTCCATCCCGTATTGAGCAACTATTAGAAGAGTTCGACAAAGGAAGCTTGCTCCCGAGTCTGCTTAAGCAACATGAAGTCGTTGCTTACCGTTTCGATTCCACGTCGCGTCCAGTGCAGATGGCGCAATTCCAGCGCGATAATACCGGCGCTGAGGCATCAAACATCAACGACGTTGACCAGACGGTGATCAGCAATGCGAGATTGTTTGCCTGGACCGCTGCTGGAATATTGGGCGTGGGCTTCATTTCATTTTTGATCGGCCTGACAGGACGATCTCGGCGTAGTAAGCCCGATTCGATTGGCTATGCCTATCTGGTAACCACCGTAGCGGGAATCTCGGCGGTTATCATTTTTGGGGTCGCCTTGATTCGCGTCCCAGAGATGCCGGTGGTCGAATTATTCAAGTCGACCGAATGGACGCCACCTGTGGTAACCAATACCGATGACGCAGAAAAGCCGACGAACCCTAAACAAGATCTTTTGGATCGCCTGGTTGCAGATGGTACCGAAACGCGACTTGGCGATGCGCTCAAAGCCTTGCTCGAACAAGAACGAGGCTCAGCACTTTCTTCGGTAATCGTCTTTACTGATGGTCGAAGTAACTCGGGAATCGATCCAGTCGCCGCCGCACTCTCCGCCAAAGGTATGTCCATTACCGTTCATGCGATTGGCATGGGTTCGGAAAAGAATCCACCGAACGTTCGACTGGTCGAATTGGAAGCTCCAAAGCGAGTCTATCCAGGTGACTCATTCACAATTACCGCTGTCGTGCAAGCCAACGGCTTGGCAAAAGAAACAGCCGTCGCTCGCTTGCGCCGACGCTCCGCCAGTTCCAGTAGTGCTCCTTGGATCACTGAAGATGAGAAACCCGTTCAATTACCAGCCGACGAGCAATTCACCAGCGTTACGTTCGAAGTCAAGCCATCGGATGTTTCTCGCTGGTTGTATGAAGTGAGTTTGTTACCACCTAAAGCCGATTCCAACGAAAAGGATAATCAACAAACTCGGGAAATTCAGATCATTGAACGCAAGAATCGAGTGCTCATTGTTTCATCGGGCCCTACTCGCGAATACCAATTCGTGCGCAATCTTTTGTTCAGAGACAAAGACATTGAAACGGGCTTATGGCTGCAATCAGGGCGGCCTGGTATGTCACAAGAAAGCACCACGATCTTGGATGAATTCCCATCGACGCAAGATGAACTCCTTAAGTACGATGCGATCGTGGCTTTTGATGCTGATTGGATGCAGCTTACCTTGGAACAACTCCAACTTTTAGAGAAATGGGTTGCCGAGCAAGCGGGTGGTTTGATTTTGATCGCCGGTCCGGTCGCTACGCCAAAATGGAGCGGATTCAGTGGCAAAGATGATCGAGTAACTTTGTTGAGAAACCTTTCGCCCGTCGAATTGGATGCTCGAGGAACAAGGCTCATTAGTTCAGGACGTTTTGATGCCGACAAGGCGTGGAGCCTATCCTTTGCAGATGGGGCGATGCAAAACGACTTCTTGTGGTTGGATAACGATCCCCAAGTAAGTCAAGACGCGTGGAAAGAGTTCCCAGGCATCTATAGCTATTTTGCAACCTACGAAGCTAAACCGGGTGCTCGAGTCATTGCTTCCTTCTCCGATCCTACTTCTGGTCGCAATGGTCAACAGCCCGTGTATATGGCGGCTCAATTTTACGGAGCGGGTCGAGTCTTCTTCCAAGGTTCGGGAGAAATCTGGCGCGTACGTGAATTGTCTGATTCGTATTTTGATACCTACTATACAAAGCTCATTCGTTGGGTATCGCAAGGCCGTTTACTGCGTGATTCCGATCGCGGCATTTTGTTGTTCGACAAAGAAGAAACAATGGTTGGCGAACAAGTCGCAGTTCGAGCGGTATTGAAAGATGAAAAGTTCCAGCCATTGATGGAAAGTGAAGTCAAAGCCAATCTGCGCGATCCCGGTGGGCGTATATCAACTATTACATTGCGACCATTACAAGATGCGGGACAACCTGGCGTCTATGTGGGCCAGTTTGTCTGTGGCAGCGAAGGTCTATTTGAAATGGAATTACCGCTGGGGACACTTGGAAAACAAGAAATTTTGAATCAACAAGTGCTGGCCAAGGTGCCGGCACGTGAAGTTCAAATGCCGCAGCGAAATGATGCCCTGTTAGCCGAGTTGACGCTGCGAGCAAACGGACAGTACTTCCCTCAACTCTCCGATGCTCTTAAACCGAACGCCGCAGGAGTTCCCGCTTTAATCGATGCGACACCTGCCCAAGATCAGATTAACAAAATTCTAGGCACGCCCGATCAGAAGTTTCAATTGCGTTTGATGGCGGCCCTTATGGCATTGATTGGCGGCGCTCTTTCGTTAGAGTGGCTGTTGCGACGACTAAATAAACTTGCGTAACGATTGGATATGATGTCCACCGAAGGTCCCAAGCAAATTCCAGCGAATATCGTCAAGCGGCTTGATGAAGTCCGTCGCGGTATCCGCACGTATATTGCTTGGGAAACCGCGTTCTGGATCACCATTTGGTTATTGAGCTTGTTTTGGTTGGTCACAGCCGCCGACTATCTGCCTATTCGGGCAGGCAGCACGGAAATGCCTCAACCGATTCGCGCGATCGCTCTATCCATTATTGCGATCGGCATTTTGATACTACTCTATCGAGTCGGCCTGTCGCGCTATTTCGTGAAGGTGAGTGACTCTTCTGCTGCAAACTTGCTTGAACGCCAGTTTCCTCAACTGAGCGGTAAAGTCACTACGGCGATCGAATTAGCTAATAAACCACCTCCCCCCGAGACCAACCCTGAACTTTATCACGCTTTGGTGACCAAAGTAACCGACGAAGCAGACTCGCTGATCACACCACTAAAGATCCAAGAAGTCTTTGATTGGAAGCCGCTGATTCTCAAGGGGTTATTAACCAGTTTCCTGGTTATCGGAACCGCAGCAACGGCCGTCCAAAACACCAGTTGGTTTGTGTTAGCCGTAAAACGGCTCTTCGCGTTGTCGTCTGAAACATGGCCTCGACAATCACGACTCTATGCAGACGGCATTCAACTGGTTATCCCCGGATTCTCGGGTGAAACAACAACTCGCAGACAACCGTTGGTGTTCACTGATTCGACGGTGGCTGTACCCCGAGGTAGCTCGGGAGTCTTGCGGATTGTTGCCGATACAACCGCTCCCGTTGTTCCCGATCTTTGCACCTTGCTGTATCGCATGCCCGATGGCCAGCGCGGACAGGCTGCCCTCAAAGGGGTCAACGGTGGCCCCGAAAATGGCCAGCTCTTTATTTTGGATGGACCACCATTCGAAAGTATGGTCGACTCCATGACACTCGACGTTTACGGCGGAGACTTCCGCTTGCGCGAACAGCAAATCATAGTGGTCGATCCAGCCGTCATTACAAGTATGCAAGTCGAGTGTATTTACCCTGCTTATCTGTATGAAAAAGAGACAGGACGGTGGGGGATAGAAAAACTTGATTATCGATATGGTATGCAAGTTCCAGAAGGAACCCACTGTGTACTCATCGGCAAGTCTGAGTCGGAATTGTCCTATGTTGAATATACGATTCGCACTTCGGCCGATGTGACGAACACGACTCCTACCATTCTCAAATTACCTTGCAGTGGAAAAGAATTTCAGTTGCCGTTGCAACCCTGGAAAGGAAATGCCGTGGTCGAATGCCTGGCATTCGATAAAGCTGGATTGCCAAGTGCCCAAGTACAACGCTACCAATTGAGCTCGGTGCCTGACGCGCTCCCAAGTGTCAATACTCGGTTAGCGGGGATCGGTACCGAGATCACCACCAAAGCCTATCTACCCTTGAAGGGCAAGATCACTGACGACCATCAAGTTGCCAGCAGTCAATTGGAATTTGGAGCGGCAGAAACCGGTACGGTAAAGGTACCCGTTCCCATCGCCGCCGATGGCTCGGTTGACTTTGTGCTCGATTTGCAACAACTCACCGATGACGGCAAGCTCACCTTGCCCCTGAACTCAACCGTAGGACTTTCGGTAACAGCCACTGATTTATACGACCTCGACGGGGCACCGCATATCGGCTTGGGGGAAGCGATTCAGTTGACTGTGGTCACTCCCGAACAGCTCATTTTATCGCTCGAAAAACGCGAATTGGCACTCCGTGGTCGATTGGAACAGATTCTATTTGAGCTCACGGAAATGCAGGCTTTATTGGGCAAAATCGAAAAATCGCCGTGGAATTCTGACAAACTCGTCGATGCTGAAGGCCTCGACACCGAAGAAGAGGAAACTTCGGCAGCAGATTCGGCGTCTAACTCTCCGGACGAACAGGCCAAGAAACTCGCCGCTGCTCGCCGACGGCAAACCTTATTTGTACAACAAGCGTCCGTTCAAACGGACAAATCGTTCGATGAAGTGAACGGCATCTTGGCGTCCGTGTTGCAAATCCGTGATGAACTAATCCACAACCGAGTGGATAGCACCGACCGACGAGAGCGACTCGAAATTCGCATCGCCGCGCCACTAAAAACCAACTTGGATGGGAACTTTGCCAAACTCCAGCAAACGATGAAGGGGCTCAATAGACTCCCAGCGAACGCAGCGGAAGGTCCTGCCCAAACGTCAGAAACCATTCAACTGAACAATCTCGTTATCAACGATTTGAATGCGATCCTAGAGAATATGCTGGACATCGAGTCCTATAATGAGATAGTGGATATGGTACGCAACATGCTCGAACAACAAGAGAAGATTCTGGAACGCACGAAATCCGAGCAAAAACGCAAAGTGAAAGACCTCTTTGGCCCTTAAGTGATTGACGACTTTTGCGAGCCCAACGGTGGCTTTAGCACATCCGAGAAGTTGTGAGTTGAATCAATAGTTGTGAGTTGAAACAATAAGGAGCAGAAACGTGAAAGTACGGTGGAGCCTCAACATCCCCGGTTTAGCGTTGGCTAGTATTATCTGGCTCATTGCTTCTGCACCTTTTGCCAATGCATTTCAAGACGCTCCCACGCAACCTGCGGCCGACCAAGAAGCAAGTCCATTGGCTGATGAACAGACGGGCCTCGCGAAGCAATTTGGCGATCTTGAAAATCTACTTCTTAAGCTTTCCGAAATCGAAGCCGACTCGAATCCTGTTCGCGCATCGATTTTGCAGCGAGCCTCCAAGCTTGGCAAAGAATCGTCCCTTCAAAGTCGTTTGAAGGATGCAGCCAAGGCGCTTGAAAACAAACAGTTCTCTCGGGCTATTGAAGAGCAAGAGGCGACCAAAGCCAGCTTGGAACAACTATTAACGTTGTTGTTGAGCGAAGATCGCGATGATCGGGTGAGGGAAGAGAAGAAAAAAATTGAGGAGATGATCAAAGAGATTCAACGCCTCAATCGATTGCAAAAATCGTTGCGACAAAGAACAGAATCTGCAGAAGACCCACAGGAACTCAGCGAAGATCAAAATGGCTTGGCGCAAAAAGCAGGCGAGCTAGCCAAAGATCTATCTACTGGTGACGAGAAGAGCCCCGATACCAAAGAAACATCCGACGGTAACCAACCTGCCAACGACAAAGATTCCAATTCGACGGAGCCCAATAATAAAGAAGGTTCAACCGAGTCGAAGCCAAACGACAAACCTAAGACAGAAAACAGTAAAGAGGGTGATACCAAAACTGAAGAGAAGCCAGACGACAACAAGTCACCTTCGAACAGCGAACCGCAGGACGGGGACAACAAGACAGGCGATAAACCTGCGGAGAAGGGACCGGATAAAGAGCCCAACAGCGAAGATCCTAACTCCAAGAAACCGGACGAAAACTCCAAGCCTGAGAACACGGATACCAATAAACCAGGCGACATGCCCCCCGACCAAGAAGGTTCAGAAAACTCGCAATCACCCGAATCCGCTCCAGCGGATTCTAAACCAAGTGAATCTCCTAGCGGCGAACAGTCCCCACCAAAGGAATCCGAACCATCTCCGTCGGAATCAAGCGATTCGCCAAGTGGTGAACCGAGTTCAAGTGAAGAACCACAACCACCTAATGCTGACCAACCACCTCAGCCCCAAACTCCACAAAAGCGAGTCGAACAAGCTCGCAAGAAGATGGAAGATGCCAAGAAAAAATTAGAGAATGCTGAGAAAGAGAAAGCGATTGAAGCTCAGAAGGAAGCCGAAGACGAATTGCGAAAAGCGGTAGATGAATTAGAGCAGATTTTACGTCAATTGCGTGAAGAAGAAGTCGAACGAACTTTGGTGCAATTGGAAACCCGATTCCGCCGAATGCTGGAAATGCAACTCGAAGTCAACGAAGAAACCAAAAAGCTTGATCGTATCGCGGCTGACCAACGCGAGCGGGCCTGGGAGCAACGTGCTGTGGGCCTTTCTCAAGGAGAGCGGAAGATTGTCGACGAAGCACAACGCGCTTTATTGTTGTTGCGAGAAGAAGGAACTTCGCTGGCTTTCCCTGAAGCTGGCGAACAGTTATTGGCAGACATGCAAACGGTCGCGACCCGTTTAGATGGATCCGACGTGGGCGCCTTGACTCAGACAATCGAATCCGAAATTGTGACTGGGCTGGAAGAAATCCTAGAAGCTCTCTCGACCGCTCAAAAGGAAAATGAGAAAAAGAAAAACCAAGATGGTTCCCCTCCGCAACCACCTCAGCCAGGCGAGCCACAACAGCAACCTTTGGTAGATAAATTGGCCGAACTGCGATTGATTCGGACCTTGCAAATGAGAATCAATACCCGCACAACCAAACTTGCCGAACTGATGGGAACTAAAGAAGATGCAATTGGTTTGAGTGACCAAGGCGAGATGCGGCAACAAATCCGCGAGCTCGGAGGCAGGCAGCAACGTCTGCAACAAATCACGCGCGACATTGTGGTTGGTCGAGGACAATAAAGACAGGCAGGGAGCACCCCAGCGGTTGCTAGGTAGACATTACCCCAGATAGAGCCTTAGTCATGTACACCCTATTTCGCAACAAATGGAGCCACTTCGTACGGGTTGGCTTATTGTCTTTCTCTTTTCTGGCTCTCCCCTCCCCTCTGTGGACTGTAGGTGCGGAAGTCGATGGAAAAATTAGTCGAACGGCAACATGGCAATGGCCTGATCCGACTACGATTGAAACCAAACTTGACGACTGGATGACGTCGCGGTCATTGCAACCTGATCGACAACTCGAAGTACTTAAGATTTGGATTGATCCGGCCGTCCCTAATCCTGGACCGCATACGTTGGATCGACTTGTGCAAGTTCTTACAATGGTCGAGCCACGTATTACCGAATCGCTAAATTCTATTGCCCCTGACCGAGATGCGAAAACGCTTCCCGATTTATCCTGGATCGATTCCGAATTGCCAACTTGGGCACGCGATTCAATCCGCTTGGCAGTCGCCCGAAACTTGGTTCAACGACGCTGGTTTGACGAAGCATTGGTAATCCTCGAACCGATGAGCATTGAAGCTTCGATCGATCCTAGCACATTGTTGTACTATCGAGGTGCTTGTTATCACCACCTACTGCGAAAGAAGGAGTGTTTGGGCGACTTGGGCAAGCTCTTGGAACGGGAACTGGAAGTTCCAACCCGCTATGCCGTTACAGCTCGTATGATGATGGCCGATATGGAACCATTGAAAGCGGACTCGTTGGATGAAGTCGCGCGGATGATGAACGATGTTAGTCGTCGTTTAGATTTGGGTCGAGCTGGAAAACAAACGCTGGACGGCGAGCAGCAGGTGATCGAGAAGCTCGACAAGCTGATTGAAGATGTTGAGCAACAAATGCAACAACAGCAACAACAGCAACAACAGCAACAAAATCAAAACCAGAATCAACAGCAGGATGGGCAACAAGGAAAGCCCGCCGAGGATACGAAAATTGCGGGTGAAACTGGCCCTGGTGATGTGGACCAGAAGAAGTTAGGTGACAAGAGCGGATGGGGCAATTTACCCCCCGCTGAACGCCAAGAAGCTTTGCAACGTATCACCAAGGATTTGCCTTCTCATTATCGCGATGCGATCCAAGAGTACTTCCGAAAGCTGGCGACGAAACCGCGGGATTAGCAATTAAGAATTAGGAATTGGGAATTAGGAATTAGGAATTAGGAATTAGGACAGTACGAGCGAAAGTGGCTCGACTTTCTTTCGAGACGAATGACGAACAATCTTGTGATATCTCGTCGCAGTGCTTCGTAGCTCCTACGTCGTACTTCGTAATGCTAATTCGTGCTCGTCATCGTCATCGTCATCGTGCACGACGACGAGCAAGAGCACGACGACGAATTACGAAGTAGGAGCTACGAACGAGAGTCGCGAACCGAATTGGGGCTTAGATTTGATTATGGGACTTGGCGAACTTTTGGTTCCCTTTCCCACATGTTGCGTAATGCCTGCCGAAGTTCGCTTCCATATGTGAGTGAGTCCAACTGTTTCCGCTTTAGTCGGTTCGAGCGCATCATGCCGTACCTAACAAACAGTCCTGCTGGTGAAAGCCACAACCGTGTCTGAACCAGCTTAACGACTGGTGTCAATCACTCTCGCTGATCGAGATGATAACTGTGACCCTCCCGGAGTCTACAATACAACCAAAGTCCGCAACACCATGTATATTGTCTACCGAGTAGAAGCGTCGCGGCAAATCAACCAACGTATTGACCTGGCCATCAGCCCCCGCCTTCGTCGAATTTCTACTGGCGTTGTCCTGACCTTTTATTACTGCACCATGAGAAGTAAGCCATTTTTCAGCTGTAGTCTGAAAATTTCTTGCGAACGAGTCCTGTTCAGTGATCGGCAGCGTCGACTGAGCCACAATTCGACGAGCAATCGCGGGATGTCTGCTTAACGGTGGAAACGTGTCGTAAACTCTATCCTCAACTAGTTCCAACTCGGACGAATGAAAACTAGCGATGAATTCATCAAATGAAAGCTCGCGCAGAATTGCAGTCCCCAGGCTTTTTTGACCGCTGGCCATCTGCCCTCGCAGAAAGTAACCAACGGTCGCGCCAATCGTGACTGCCAACAATAATAAAACTGGTAAGTATAGCTTCATATGATATGCCTAAAGCAAACAACCTAGAATCACCTCGGTCAGGTTTAGGACACTAAGCCCCAAAACGCTTACCACAACCGAGTCGACTCGATTATCCTAGTTTTCCTCGATGAATTCCGTGAGTTTATTGCGGGAAATGCTATGCGAAAACAACCTACGGTTGTGGGAAGATACTCTCTGTTCGAACTCTTGCTGCTTCCCCTTCCGGCTTCGGATTTCGCTCGCATGTTCGTTCGCTACAATCGTTTCAGCTCGGGTTGATTCACAATTCTTGTGATATCTCGTCGCAGTGCTTCGTAGCTCCTACGTCGTACTTCGTAATGCTAACTCGTGCTCGTGATCGTGATCGTCATCGTGATCGTGATCGTGATCGTGATCGTCATCGTGATCGTCATCGTGATCGTCATCGTCATCGTCATCGTCATCTTCATCGTCATCGTGCACGACGACGAGCACGAATTACGAGCACGACGACGAATTACGAATTACGAAGTACGAAGTAGGAGCTACGAACGAGATTTCGCGCGTTTTTGATTCAGGCTAGAAAAAGAGATCATTCCTTATCTTCATCCGAGTAGGTCTCAATATGCGGCCATTCCGACTTATGCTCTTCGGAATGTTCATGATCATGGGGATCCTCTTTCTCCGTATGGTGGAGATGATCCATCTCGACTCCCGATTTTGATTGCATCTCCTTGAAAATCTCGCGGGCAGCGTGATAGCGTGATTCAATTCCAGGCTGCGGAAATATCCCGCCGCCGATAATCAACAAAGCTAACGCGATCAAACCAACCCGTTCGCTCCAATGTCCCTTCAGGGAAATACCAGCCGTCACCCGCCGCCCCGTGAAGATCCGCATATACACCTTGATGACCCCGATCCCGTTCAACGCCAAAGCAATCACCACGGCGACACCGATATGCGGAAACCTCTGAATCGCACCATCAATCAATATTTCTGTTCCCACAAATCCAAAAGTGCCCGGGAAGCCAACACTCGCTAAAGCGGTTACCAAAAACATCACCGCCAAATGCGGTACCCGATCATAGAGCCCATGATAGACATCCAAAGCCAAGCGCCCATCTCGGGCTTCAATGGCCCGCAACGTTAGACCTAAGCCCACTAAGGACAACGAACTGGATAGCCAAACGCACAGCCCACCGGCTAACCCCAAGGGTGTTAAGCTCTCAAGTCCCACCAAAACCAATGAGGTGTGACTCAAAAACAAATAACAAAAGAAGCGTCGTGTTTCCAATTGGATCAGTGCCATCCCAGCAGCATAGACTGTCGTTATCAATGACAGGATGCCTAACCAGCGCAAGGCCCAATCAGGAGCAATTGGGAGCACCAAACGGATCGCCGCATATTCACCAATCATGGGACAAACAAACAATAACGCTCCGCCGAGACTCGCATGTTCAAACAAATCGGTCATCCAACAATGAACCGGTGCGATGCCGCAGCGGATCAACACAGCTGCCAGTAGCGGCAACATCACCCAGAAACTCACCTTCGATGTTGAGCCATAGAAATCGACCAACATCATCCCAACCACCAGCAGCACCACAAACAGCACCATGTGGCTGGCGAAGACAAACGTCGGCTTACCCCGCCGCCTTAGTTCCATCAGCGGTGGCAAAACACCGGCCGCCAAAAAGAACACAATGCCCCAGGAGTGTTTGCAGGAAAGTGTCGCCAAAAGGATAGCGGCCGACAGCAAGGTCGAGCTATACGAAAAGCGTTTCGTCTTTGTGCTTTGGGTCGTGGCAACGATCAGCAGTACCATAAAGGCTGCCAATGGTAGTAATGGTCCACTCAATTCGTCGATCACAAAGAAGGACCGGCCTGTGAGCATTTGACCCAAATCGTAGCGATCGACGGCCTGAAATTGATGAATTAATCCCAGGTCGAGCCAAGCCCCTACGCAGGCAAGCAGCGATGAAACGGCAAACACTATCGCCAAGCTGCGACAATGTCGACTCGCTTTGGTTAGCATTGTAACAAACGAGCCCACCAGCGGCAAAAGTATAGCTAATTCCAGCCACGGAAAATGCAACTCGCTCATTGCAACTCCTCAATCGAAGAAGAATGATGAATCACCTCGTCTGATTCGCGTGACGCAACTCCTCCCAACCAATCGGTCCACGCCCGTTCCCATGAATCGCACAATCGAAAGATACTCAAGAAGGGGACGATAAAGAAGCGATTGATACTCTCATCGAGATAACCGCGATACAGCGCAAACACGAACATGCGGTTCTTCAAATTCGCTGGTAGCCAAGCATCTTTGGCGGTACCCACTTCTGCCAAATCGCGACCAATCGCATTTTCGAGAATAGCATAGTCTCGCAAAAGCGAAGGGGCCCGAACTAATTGCAACGTTCGCAGAAACGCATGCCCAATAATATGGATCAAAGCAAAGTAATAGAAACCACAGGCAATTTCAAAAAAGATAATCCCCACTTGGGTAAGTGACGCATAAGCCAAGGCACTTTTCACGTCCGTTTGTACGCGATCTGTAATTGAGGCATAAATGGCGGTTGACAATCCCATCGTGCCTACAGCCACCCGCAGCAGCAACGATTGTTCAAGGATCGGACTAATCCGCAGCAGCAAAAATGCGCCGAGATGCACTGATAACGCGCCATAAAAAACAGCACTAGAAGGTGTCGGTCCTTCCATGGCTCGCGGCAACCAATTCGAAAATGGAATTTGTGCCGACTTTCCAGCAGCCGCTAACAAAATGAGCAGTCCCACCCACATAGACTCGATCGACGAGAGTGAAGCTGTCCCATCGGGCCAAGGTCTTTCACCGACTAAAGCTGAGAAATCCCCTTGCCCACTGGAGTGATGCAACGCGACGGCTGCTACCAGCAAGGCGGCATCCGACAATCGGTAAATACTCCACACCACCAAACCGTTTGTTACCGGAGCTTGCCGTTCATGGAAAAACGCGACCAGCAATGCCGAAGAAAGCCCCACAAGTTCCCAGCCCGCAAAGAGCGTTTCGATGGTTCCTGCCGTACTGGCAACGACCATTCCAAGCATAAAGAACGAGTAGAACGTAAAGAACCGACTAAATCCAGGATCACGGTGCATGTAGTTACGAGCGAAAGAGCCGATCGTCCCGCATAGCACAAACGAGAGCATCACAAACGGTATACTCAAGCGATCAAAAACAAACTTCACCGTGAAATGAAAATGTTCTTCCGGTATTACCGACCAATTTCCAACGTTGAGCTCGACCAGCCTAATCCCGGTGACCAACATGCACACGAGGATGCTGGTTGCTGAGACAACACCTGCCAAAACACAGAGCGTTGTTAGGAAACTGATCCGTTTTTCGCTCAGTTTTAACCCAAGCAAACCAGGCAAGCCTAAACAGGCCATCAAGAACGTCGGCGACAGTACCGTTATGCCACCAAGAATCAACAGAAAATTTTCCAGAGTCATTGAGTGAGCATCCTCTCCATGATGCTGGAGGCTACTATTTTCATCGACATAGCCCTTTTCGAATGAGTGCAATTTCTAGATGGCTGCGTTTGCCCCCATACCAATCAATGGAATGCTCGACTTCGGGCAAACGCTCGTCGATCTTAGGGACCATTCGAAATCGCCCATCTTCATAAAAGCAAAGTTCATTTGTCTTCGGATTGAGAACGGCCAATTGAGCCCAACCATTCCCGAGAATGCGGCCGATCGTTTCATTTCGCTTCATGATCGACAGAATGGATTCTGGCGTTGTTTCAATCACGAACAGCAATCGCATTGGTTCATGAATGTCGGTTCCCTGCAGGGGTAGGCCAGTTCGCATGTCGCTCATCGATCCATCCATCACCCCCAGCAGCGAGGTGATATTGTGTGGGAGTTTGCTACCACATCCCCACCCAACTGGGTCCATCGCGGACAAAGTATATTGCATGTTGATCCCAGAGCAGACAGGCACAACCGCAGAAAGAATGCGAGCGAGAATGGTCGAGTTGTCGTCATCTAAGGTTGGATTGTAAGACATCATGAAAGAGCGACGCCCAAAGAACAGTCCTCGGAAACGATCTCTTCTACCAACCAAACATAGTGCATTACTGGCGTTACCGTACTCTGGACGGGTCTGAGCCAAATCCTCGGATCGGGCTTCCACGTGACGATGAGCTGCGGAGAAGCTCATGGACAGATCGGCGGTTTCGAATTGCCGACAACGTTCATGAGCATTTCGCATGCAAGCTTCGCTGATAATTTTGCGTACCTCTTTGAACTCTTTCACTTTGCGTGATGGCATGGCGGCCAGATCATAATACGTCATCGAATCGTTGCACGTATTATGTTGCGCACCAACAAAGTATGTATCGGTGGGTATTGAAATCCCACGTGCCTCTAACTGCTCACGCACTCGGCCATCATTGAGCATAGCTGCCAGTAAACGAGCATTTGGTCCACCCGAATTTCCCGAACATGCTCCGCAATCATAAGCCGATTCATGCGGATTGTTCATGCATTGCGATCCATGACCAACCCAGACGACCACGCCAGCAAAATGATTCGTCAAGCCGATATCTCGCAAGGCTGTTTCGCAGTGTTGAACCATTTCAGGAAGGGCTAATCCGATCGACTCTTCGCTAGGCCCGGCATCACTTGCCTCACGTTCGATTCGCAACCGCGTCACAGGAGGAGGCTCAACCAACACACCTGCAGACTTCTTGAGTCGAGCCGTCAAGGTTGGAAAAAGAATGCGGGCAATGAGTGGTATCGAAGCGAGTGAACCAAACAAAGTGGTTACGATCGCGCCACCAGTGAATGTTCGACTTCCCAAATGCAACCTGTGGGAGGCAGTCCCCAATGTTCGACGTGCCCAAGCGCGACGCTCATGGACCTCTTCGAGACTAAAGACCACTTCTTCATTCACCCAATACTTTGGTCGCAGCACGATGGGGCATAGTGAAGCGTAGGTAGCGTCAGCAACACCTTTATACCGGATGGGGATACCAAAAAAACCAGCCGTTCCAAACGTTTGACACTCTGGCTCGATTTCTTCTAAATGACGGCGAAACGATTCTTCTCGAGCATCGATGCAGAACACCGCTTGAAAAGAGGCTTTACGTGGCGGCGGCAATTCTCTTTCTTTGTGAACGGCGATGGCTCGCAATGCTCGCCAACGAAAGTGTCGTTCATACGCTTCATGCAAGATCGATCTTCGTTCAATCTCGGAGAAGGACTCGATCTCGTAGATTCCTCTCCCCCATTCACTCACAGGCAGGGCAAACAAACCTTCCGGTTCGAGCCCAGTAACCTGCGCCAATTGAAAGATACTAAAGGCCCGCACCTCCGCAATTTCCATCGGCGTTTTTTGAGCTTGCAGCTTGCGATCGCGAATCGAGGCCACGCTTTCGGTTCGGCCCAACTTCACCAAACATCCTCGTAGCGATACAACATCTAGTAGAAGTCGAATGGCAACAAATTCAAAAAAGGAATCATCCTTGAGCGGTCGAACGGCACGATCGGGTCTCGACTCAAGTTGCCAGATGATGCTCGCCCATCCACGCAGAGCCAAAACACTTTCCGATATGAAACGTTCTAGCTCTTGCTCACCGACTCCTAACTCTTCAAGCGCGTAAGTCAAAACTTGCTCGGCGGAGAGCGAATGCTGTCGGATTCGCTCTAACTCTAACTTCAATTGCTTCTGGGCGAATGGATCAATCGTCTTGCACATGGAAAGCAGTTGCACAAAACATGCAAATAAGCCTTTTTCTCGGGCAGGCATATTCCAGCTTGCAAAACCTTGATCCACAAAACTGCTACAGAAGCGAATCAACGTTTCATGGACCCAAGCGTCTGAATCGATACTCGTTTCGGCAAGGAGATAATTGCGATGTCGGCCTTTCCAAACGGGCTGCGATTCCGATGGAACCGGCGTTTCCTCTTTCTGAGCCGCTTGTACCCCTTGCAGCGATATTCGCCACAGTAGTTTGAGCGTCAATTCTTCCCACTGCTCATCGCTCCAGGTTTCAATCGCGCGAGTGTTGCTGGGAATCAGCCCTTTCGACATTTGCCAAAATTGATCGTTCGCTGGAGGCGTGTTGCCGTGATTGGATAGGTGAGCGGCTTGTACTTCGCGATGGACCCACGCCTTGGTCGCAACGAGCATATCACTTCGCGTGCTTTCGTTGACATCGGAACGAAATTTTTTCAGCGCGTCGGTTTCGGCCACGAACCATTCCAATTCGCGACTGTTGGACAACTGCAGCGGATGTTCGAGGAGCGCTAAACGCAAATCGCGGCGGGATAGTTTGGACAATATGGGCCGGTCATCCCCTTTGGGGAGCCTTTGTTCGAGGACTTCGAGCAAATCGGCTTCATTGATTCGGCCCGCTTCAAAATGGCGGTGATACGTTTCTTCGGGAAGAAAGGGTTGGCAGTGATACAACGACGAGCCCAACAACAGACCTTCGCGAAACGGAAGTTTTTCCAAGGCTTGGAGTGTATTGAGGAAGGCGAAAGCCGTTATGGGGCCTTGGGCGGGTAATAACTGGGCTACATTTCCAACAATGCTGCGAAACTTTTCAACCATTATGGGCATTCTTTCTGTCGAGCATCCCTGCGTATTCCCTGCATTTTATGCATTATGCCGCTATGCAGGAGTTTATCCGCTGCGATCGCCAGCTTCATAACAATGATTGTACAGGGTAAGGAGTATTCATCGCCTCAGACAAGAATAAAGTCAATTACAAATCCGTAAGTAACCTTCATTGAACAACGCCTGATCGCAACAGACCAGATTGTCGGCGATAACGATATCGATCACAATGTGGAGTGTGATTGTTTCCTTCAATTATGACAGTGGCTGCTATGAAGATTTTGATCGTCGAGGATGACCCTGTTCTAGGGCCTAATGTGTCGCGTGGGCTGTCCGAAGTGGGGCATCAAACAACGCTGTGCGATAACGCCGGTGATGCCTTCGCAAAGTTTGAAAGCGAACCGTTTGATGTGATCATTTTAGATCAAATGCTTCCGGCAGATGAACGCTTCAATGACGAAAACACCAAGTACTCTGGACTCGCCTTGTTGAAAAAGTTTCGCAGGGCCAATCCCGAAATTGGAATCCTTATCCTGACCGCTCTGGGGGCGATTGACGATCGCGTTGAAGGGCTAACTTTAGGAGCCGATGATTATCTGACAAAGCCATTTGCTTTTCCCGAACTTACGGCACGCTTGGCGGCCCTCAATCGCCGCCAACGCAATATCGCCACGCAACTCTCGTATTCCGACCTGATGCTGGACTTGACTCAACGTCGTGCCTTTCGCGCGAATCGGGAAATTGAACTCACTCCTACCGAATTTAGTTTGCTGGAACTCTTGATGCGCCACGCGGGTCAAACCGTGACCCGCAAGATGTTATGCGAACATTTGTGGGAATCCAATTGGGAAGGCGTAACCAACGTGATTGAAGTTCATATCAATCGACTCAGAAACAAAATCAACAAAGGCAATACAGTAGGCCTAATCCATACTGTGCGGGGAAGTGGCTATGTCCTTCGAGAGGATTAAGAATCAGCTCAACTCCTTTCGCGTTCGCTTGGTAATTCTAAACACACTTGTGGTGCTAATTGCTACCGTTGGCGTTCTTTTTGGTGCGCGTATCAGTGTTCGAACGACGCTTCAAAATGAAATGGATATCATGCTGGAAGAAGATCTGAGCGAAGTGGAACTCGCTATTGCTGCAGCAAAGTCTCCCCATTCGCCTGAACTACTGGACCAACTCGACCGCAAAGCTCGCGGGCATGTCCAACATAGTTGGTTCTGTCAATTGTTAGAACTACCTGCAGCAGAGGCTGTCGGGAAAGACACACCGAATCCGCTTCTCAACGGTGATACAACGGCGAGCCCAACGGAATGGACCAGCGTCAACGCTCCCGAATCGTGGCAAGGCTTTCCGTTTGAAGCTAAAGAACCGACCAGTTACAAAGGCTTCAGAATTCTTGAACGCGTGACACGGACGGGCGTTACCAATCCAGTTCGCATTCGTGTTGGAGCTTTCGATACACTGGTTAAACGCGAACAAAGCCTGCTGGACCGCGTGATCCTTACTGCTCTCACCATTGGCCTATTGCTCGCGCCTATTGGCGGCTATTGGCTGACTGGCTTAGTAACGCAACCGGTAACTGCGATCGTGGAAACCACCAATCGGCTGCGTCCCGAGAAACTTCAAGAGCGACTACAACTGAGAGGGACAAATGACGAAATGGACAAACTGTCCAGTTCCATTAACTATCTTCTCGACCGCATCGCCACGTACATCGATTACAAACGAGACTTTTTAGCCAACGCAGCGCACGAATTACGCTCACCATTAGCTGCCATGCACAGCACAGCAGAACTCGCGCTCCATGGTGAAAGAACAACCGAAGAATACCAACAGATCATAGGTAGCATGATCGATGAAGTCGAGTCGCTAACGAGCCTAGTGAACCAACTACTTTTGCTTGCAGAGACCGAAGACTTCAGTTCGTTCTCAGAATCGCATACGGAGTTAGTCGATTTGTCCGGATTAGCTGCTCAATCGTGTGACATGTTTGAGCCGATCGCTGAGTCGAAGTCGATTCGATACGAAATTCGAATTGAACCAAACATTCACATTCAAGGAAATCGTTTGCATTTGCGTCAGATCTTCAACAACCTCATCGACAATGCGTTGAAATTTACACCCGAACATGGAACCGTAAAAATTGAGCTCAAAAAGGCAAACGCTGATCAGCCTGAGATTCAACTGGTCGTTTGGGATTCGGGGGTTGGTATCGCAGCGGACGAGTTGCCCAAATTGTTTCAACGATTTTATCGCGGGGATCGCAATCGCAGGCGAGATACACCAGTGCGCAGCACCGGACTTGGCCTTAGTATATGTCGAGCGGTCGCGCAAGCTCATGGGGGAACGATCGAAGTCACCAGCGCTCTTAATCAGGGGAGCAAGTTTATAGTCAGATTCCCGATCCACAGCCTGACGTAAGGATAGGCCGATAACTTTGCCTACCCTTGCAAAAAAAAATGCCAAGCCCGTTGATCGGACTCGGCATTTTCTTTAAGCGGAGGGCACGGGAATCGAACCCGCAACCCCTTACGGGGCACTTCATTTCCAATGAAGCCGCTAACCATTCGCTTACCCTCCAGAAACAATCTCTAGGTATCGCTACCTAAGATATTCCCACCTCAAAAATTTTGCCTTTGAGGTGCAGCGATGGACTTCGCGGGGTTCGCACAGCAAGCTCTGCGAACTTTGCATGGAGTAGATTACCTTAGAGACAGAGAATCGAAAAGCGAGGTTCAGGAGAAAACTGAGGTGAAAGTGGCTACCGACCGACCAACCATGCCAAATATTCCTTCAAAATCATTTCCAACTTCCCTGCAGAGCCACCACTGGGCAAAAGTTCAATAACGTTAGCGGGCGGGCGTCCAGCGATGTAATCTGCTGGCAAAGGGATGAACTTTAGCCCTTCCTTTTCGGCCAACCGGATGGCTCGAGGCATATGCCAAGCGCTGGTGATGAGCCCAATTTGGGCCTCGTCGGGTAAGCCTTGACGCCAAGCCTTTAGAACCTGCATCTCTTCGCGCGTGTTTCGGCCCCCCATCATTTTGATTTTTTCTTCGGGAACGCTTAGGCTTATCCAAATTTCTTTTGTCTCATCGGCTCCATCGCGTTCGGGTCTACCTGGCTGATCGACACGCAGTGACTTGATGTTCTCTCCGGTGGTAACCAACAACGGCGTTTTGCCAGCGTGATACAGGCGGGCCCCCAATATCACTCGTTCTCCCGCACCACCCACAACCGCACGCCCATTGGGTGATTCGGTAGTCCCCCCACCCAATACGACAATGGCATCTAGCGCGGGGACCGCATCGACTTGAATATCTTCAATGCCGCGTTCTAACCGGGCAGCCAGAAAATGCGAGGTTAACGGAGAAGTCACCAAAGTGAACCCTAACCACACAATGGACAAGAGGGCTGCGAATCGTTTGTGCTGCAACATCCATGTAAATGCAACGATCGCCCATAACACAAGCCACAAAAATGTTATGGGCATCGCAAACGTGGTCAGCAATTTTTCGACCACGATACGTTCAAAGGTCGACGCACAGATCAATATCAGGAGAAGCGGCAAAGCGGCCGCTAGCAGGAAACCTCGCACGATCTGGCCACGTGACACAACCATAGGATTTCCTGCTAATAATCAAAGACCTAAATTCCACCATGGAACAGAATTTTTCGAATCACTAACCTACACGCAAACTTGCTTCAACGTTTCGCAAGGCTTCACGGATCTTCGCTACTTCATAACTTCCGTCTTCGGTCTCCGCATCACTCAACCATTCATTGACTTTCTTTTCAGCGGAAATCACAGTGCTATGACGACGGTGGCCGAAGTAATCACCGATTTCGGCATACGCGGCTCGAGTGTATTTGCGAGCCAAGAACATCGCCAACATGCGCGGCTGGCTTACCGTCTTGGTCTTCCCCTTCGCTTGCAAGCTCTTGGGCTCTAATCCAAAAACATCACACACGGCTCGCTCAATATCCGAAAGACGAACCGTAGGTTGACAAGCAGTTAACAGATCCTGCGTGGCTTCGAGAGCCTGCTGTTCATTAAACGAGCCGCGAAGCATCAAGCTCAAGGCACGCAATCGATTGACCAAGCCAAACAAAACGCGAGCGTCTCCTGAACTCTTATCCGCCAGCTCACGAATCACTTTAGGAGCCATCTTGATGCGTGATTCAGCCAGCAAGCGAGAGAGCAACTCACGACGTGTTAACTCATCAAGCCCTTCCAACGGACAAACCATTCCACCTGTTAATCGAGCTTGCACATCAGGTCCTAGAATCGAAAGCTCTTGCAGCGATCGATCAGCCACCAAAATCACTTGGCGTCCCTGACGTAGAAGCGTATCGAGTGTGTGCTTCAATTCCTGAAGCGTGGCTCTCTTGCCTGCCAAGAATTGAACATCATCCAAGATCAAACATTCGACATCGCGATACTTGCGACGGAAGCTGGGCAAACCGCTGCCTCGAATCGCTTCCATAAAGTCGTTAGTGAATTGTTCGCTAGACAAATAGACAACGCGACGTGCGCCATGGATCTGCCGAAATCGTTGTGCCAAGGCCTGAACCAAATGCGTCTTTCCGCTACCACAAGGTCCATACACCAACAATGGCGTAACCACACCTGGCGACTTCAGAACCATTTCTACTGTGGCCATTGCCATTTTATTGCAATTGCCGGTGACAAAGTTCTCCCACGTCAACGTACGTTGCTTCGCAATCGGCATGACCGATTCCGTCGCACGATTTTCGTCTCTGGAGGGAAGTGCTACCACGTTTTCTGATTTCGTTGATGAGTGATCGGAATCGCTGCTCGCTGCGATTCGCAACGCAGGAACAGCTCTAGGCGACTCTGATTCGTGTAATTGTAATTGGTTCGACTCCAAATTGCTGAGCCGAACCGCTGATTTCGCGTCAAGGACTGCAACCGCACTATCTGTCACCAGACGTTCAGATGCCCGTTTGGTACTACCTGTACCATTTATGGTCTGCTTTGTATCGGTTGCTGTCGACTCGGATATACAGCCATTTGACGAGACAAGCAAAGTCTCCTCCGAGGATGCTTGAACGTCAAATGCCGTCTTGCAATGATTGGAGCGGCCTGCAACCTGAAAACAATGGCTAATGACAGAGCTTACGTCGCTGTAAAACCGACGATAGCACCAATAGA
>JAFLCP010000045.1 GCA_017303505.1 Planctomycetota bacterium
ATGGTGTGCTACGACGCTCCTGAAATTAAAAGCGTCAAAATATCGGAGGCCATCAAGAGCTTAGGGCGAGTTAACCCAACCAGCTCGATTGTCATCGCCGCCAAAGCAATGGGACTCAGTTTCGGTGATATCCCCGGCTACTCGAATCCATTCAAAGATTCCAAAATCACCGAACTTCCCGCCTCATCGAAATACAATCCAGCTCTACATCAACTTCCTAAGTTTGACGACGAAGAGATGTGACATGGGGCGATTCGATTTGTTGCCACAAGAACTCAATCGAGCCTACGAAGCCGGTCTGGAAAACTCTTCGAGTTACGGGTTTTCCAGACTTAACTGCTCGCGCTGATACACCGCCAGAACCGACTCAAAGGTCTCGGGCTGAATTTTGAAGTCAGGTTGCGAGGTGGTGAAGCGTTTGCAATGCTCGGTCACCAAGCGATATAGAAAACGGAAAAGATGACGCGGCACTTGCAAGCTTTGCATCACTTGAACTAGCCGATCCCGACTTATCTTGGGATCAAACCAATCCTCAGGCTTCACTACCACATTCTCTTCCGCACAAGCTTTCATACGTGCCGCGACAAGATCGTAAAGCGCCTCGCCTGTCCATCCAAAATGTGCAATGACATTTTGTTTATCGAGCCGAGCTCGCTCGTGAAAATCGCGACTTTCCTTTTCAATGAAACGATAGAGCTCCTGCGGTAACATCATTTTGATGCCCAAGCCGGGATGTTTCAGTAGTTTATTGTCCAAGATCGGCCATACAAACAATCGCATTCTTTCGGGAGAGCCATTGATCAGATTCGGTTCGTCCACACGATCCATCAACACGATCATGCCTTGATAGTTGAGGACCTTCAGAACGCCTTGGAATTTCTCCAACAAGTTGTATCGATCGTCACTGCGCTGCGATGTGGGCATCGGTTGACCGGCAAGTTCCGATAATGGAATTCGCATCAAGCCATATAACAACTGCCCGAGACTCTTGCGACCAACACGCACGTGCTTTTTGATTCCCCAAGCAACCCATGTATTGCGAAGCAAGCGGTACAGATACGGAGCCCAACCCAACAGAATGATCCAAGGAAATGTCCAGAGAGCCGTTTTGAATGTGATGTGCGAGTTAGACAGCAGCCATATCATCAGCACGGCCATCACCGTCGACCACAAAGCGCCTCCAACAAAATCGAACCAGACCGACCACGCTCGATAGCCAAGTTTCTTGCGCAAGAAACTATAGCGAGCATCAAAGGCCGTTGCCGTCGATTGATCGTAAATCAAAGACAACAACAGAAGGTCTCGAGCCTGTCCTCGATCGAATCGGTTGAGCTGATCCGCCAAGCCGGCATCGCTTCCATCAACGACAGCGTTCTGCTCGACGCGCTGACAAAATTTAGTAACACCCGCAGCTAGAATACCATCGATGTGATCCCACAATCGCCAAGCTTGCAGCATGCGTTCTGGCTTGCCTCGATACCACCAGCCGACTTTGTGTTCAAACTGTCCAAGAAAGGTGTTGAAATCGATATACGGAATGACATAGACGCGTTGTTGTGGAAAGTTGCGATTGTGATTGTCGAGTTGTTTTTCCAATTGCAATCGCATCGCCGTTTTGCCTGCGCCCTTCTGGCCAAATACAAGCGAGGTCGCCGGATCATTTGGGTCACCGTAAACCTTATCCCACGCTGGATGAAACGTGCTTTCGATGCAGGTATCTTTAAAAACAACGTCGGTTTGCGCATCTTCCTCTGCAAATGGATTTCTCAACAACTTGTGATGCGAAAGGAATTGTTGAACGTTCATCGAGACACCAAACCATTTACAAAGAAGCGACCAGTCGATTCAAGTCATACAATCGGTACAAACCGATCCAATTCGCACGATTACAATATGTCCACTAATCTAGCATTCAAATTGCAACCAAATTGAACATTCGGGGTAGCAATAGCGTACAATTCATATGAGATTGCAGTAGCCTTCTTTTCCAATCCCATACAAAATGGCCAGATGGGATAAACTACCCCACCTGTTTTGATTACCACTAGTAGATCTAGGATGCAAACCGGCTCATGGCAACGAGCGAATGGAGCTTACCACTCGGAAACTGGTTGGGTAGTCGCTGGCGAATCAGCTGGGTATTGCTGACCGTCTGCTTGATTATCCTCACCATCAGTTTCTGGCGTCCCCCGACGCCTGCCGACTCGGACCTTTCGGTTCTGGGCCCGATCGTTGTTTCCGTTTTCGCTGTCAGTTTGATTATTCGTGAAATCATTGATTGGTTGCTGTCCCGTTCAGCGGGTGTCGCCAAAGGAGACGTCTGCATTGGGCCTTTGGGAAACATGGTCCCGCGCCGCCCTACCATCGCCGCTCGACGCGATTTGTTCTTGGCTGCTAGCGGTCCGATAACCCATTTGTTGCTCGGATTGATTGGGCTATCGATTTGCCTCGCCTATAACTTAAAACCGCAATGGAGTTGGCTTAATCCTGTAACGCCTCCGCCTCTCCAAGGTCGTTGGGATTGGGCACAAATCGGTGTCGCCACTTGGATCATTAATTGGTCTTTGGCCCTCTTGCGATTGCTCCCCACACAACCTCTGGATGGGCACATGATTTTGCTCAGTTCCATCCGGCTTCTACGCCCCGAACTCCCCAATATTTGGGCTGGATTAATTGTTCGTCACATCAGCCTGCTCATCGGCGCTTTGGCTTTGGGATTCAGCTTAGGGGCGTTTTTGTGGGGAACGAATCCAGGTTTGATTCCAGATTGGATCATACCTGCTAGCATTGCGGTTTTCTTGGTGTGGGGCGCTGTGAGTCGCCTCTCCAGCCTGGAATACAGCGAAGAGCCCTCTGGCGAACCTGCATTCCGTACCCCAGTGGCGGGCTTTCCACCCTCCTCTGTCACGCCGCTTCGCCGCGGTGCTGATTCGAGAAATGAAAGTGGTTATGAGGCTGGCTTTTCCCCAATGAGCGATGATTATTTCTACGACGAAGAAGAACATGGGCCCGATTGGGAAAACGACCACTGGGATGAGAAAGGAGACTCCGCCAAAGAAAACGCGATGCCCGACATGCAAAAAATGGACGCGATTTTGGCCAAAATCCACGATTTCGGGGCTGATAGCCTGTCTATCGAAGAACGCGATTTACTCGCTAAAGTCAGCGAATTCCTGCGTCACAAACGTGGTGAACAAGACAAGATATAGACATCCTATTTATTGCGGTTGCCTTTGACAGATCGGTCTGCCGCACTTCTAATCGAGATTGAATCAAAATCGAAACCGATTTTGGACGGTTTTCGACTCTTTTTGTGCTCAGAACTTCCGGGTAATTCTCCGCATGCAACGGCTTCCCATCGTCAGCGATACCAACCCCTCCCAATCCACCAACGGACGAACTGCTGGCGCGACCGAAGAGTGCAAAGGTTCTTACGCATTTGTCAGTCTCGGTTGCCCCAAAAATCTCGTGGATAGCGAGCGTATGTTGGGCCTCCTAAAGATCGATGGCTATCAGCTGGTTACAGATCCTGAGAAGTCCGATTTCGTGGTTGTCAACACGTGCGGCTTTATTGAAAGCGCTCGCCAAGAATCGATGTCGGCCATCGATCAAATGCTCGAACTCAAGCGAGCTGGAAAAATTCGAGGGGTCATCGTTTCGGGATGTTTGGCTGAACGTCAAAAAGAGAAGCTTCTCGAAGATCGTCCCGACATCGATTGGTTGGTAGGTGTTTTCGGACGCGAAGAAATTACCAAAGTTGCCGATCGACTCATCGGTGGCTTGCATGAACAGCGAACCATTTTCCGCCCAGCTCCGATTCGCGCGCTGTCCGACGAACAACGTCTCCAAGTAACGCCTAAGCACTTCGCATATCTGAAAATTTCCGAAGGTTGCGATCGACTTTGCACCTTCTGCGCTATTCCCAAAATGCGAGGAAAACACGCGAGCAAACCACAAGACCAGATTATCGCTGAAGCCAAACAGCTCGCCGCCTCAGGTGTTCGTGAATTGGTGATTGTTGCCCAAGACACAACGTACTACGGCATCGATATCGACGGCAAACCACAACTCTCGGAACTGCTGCGCAAACTGGATCAGATCGAAGGGGTCGATTGGATTCGCTTGATGTACTTCTATCCGATGTATATCGATGACGAATTGCTCGATACGATTGCGAATGCCAAGAAGATATTGCCTTACATTGACATTCCATTGCAGCATTGCAACGACATCATGCTAAAGCGCATGGCCCGACGCGTGAATCGTCGCGACACGGAAACGTTGTTGGCCAAGATGCGGGAGAAGATTCCAAATTTGGTATTGCGCACAACATTTATCACAGGATTCCCAGGCGAAACGGAAGAACAATTCGAAGAACTCTGCACCTTTATCGATGGAGCGGGATTCGAAAGAGCAGGGGTCTTTACTTATTCGTTTGAGCCAGACACTCCTGCTGCAAAACTAGATGACCATCTTTCGGACGAAGTGAAAGAACGACGCCGCGGAAGATTGATGGAGATTCAACAAAAGAACGCCTTTGCCTGGGCCGAATCGCAAGTCGGTTCGACCTTGGATGTGATTCTCGATCGACCGGTAGCTGGCCAAAAAAACGTTTGGATTGGTCGCAGCTATGCCGATGCTCCAGACGTCGATTCAGTCGTTTATGTAACCGGCGAGAAGAACAATCCACTCTCTGCAGGTCAAATCGTATCCTGTGAAGTCGTAATGGCTCGCGATTACGATTTAATCGCAGTTGCAGTTGGTAAGGGACGCTGAGCGACCGCTGGTCGAGGCGTTACCAAGCATTGTCACGCTACCTGTACGGCAACCACATGACCACGTCACACCCATTTGTTTGTTCCGAATCACGCCCCATCACCTTGGTGCGTGTGGCTGGAAAAGACGCTGCGAAATTCCTCAACAACTTTTGCACCAACGATATCAAGAGCCTTGGACCTGGTAATGGTTGTGAAGCCTTTTCCTGTGATGCCAAAGGCCGAATCTTGTTTCACTGGAACGTCGCGTTTCTTCAAGATACATACTGGATTTCAGCGGCAGCCGAGGTTGGTGAACGACTTTGGACTCATCTCGACCGTTATCACTTTCGCGAAGAGTTTGCGATGGATGATTTGAGCGGAAGTTGGTCCGAGTTGATCTTTGCAGGCGAGCCTTCGATTGGCTTTACCGCTCTCGCCGATGTTTGTCACGCTTCGCTAAAAAACATGTATTCAGCTGCTACCGTTCAACTGCATGAGCAGTCCGGTTATGTGCAAAAGCTCCCGATATTGGGAGCCGATGTCTATCATTTATTCGGCCCCAAATCTTGGATCGAACAGCTAGCCGTGTTAGCTCGAACATCAGCCGTTCCATTAACGCTAAAAGACATCGAGCAACGTCGTATCGCCGCAGGTTGGCCATTGGCTCATATCGATTATGACGAGAAGACGATTCCCCAGGAATTGAACCGCGATAGCGCAACCATCTCGTTCAACAAAGGCTGCTATATCGGACAGGAAACGGTCGCTCGTTTGGATGCGATGGGACAAGTGCAACGAAAGTTGGTTGGATTCACATTCCAGCATGAACTTCCATCAACACCGTTCAGCGTTAAACAAGATGAAAAAGAAATTGCCACCATTTCATCTTGGTGTAAAGATCCGCGCGGCCATGGGCATATTGGAATTGGCTTCGCTCGCCGCAGCCATTTTCAGCCGGGGACCGTTCTCAGTAATTCAGATAACCCCATCACCGTTTCAGCGTTACCATTCCCGAATGAAGCGCACTGATCGATAGGAAGTCACCGAACATGGCGCAGCATCAGGTGGACTTTGCCATTATTGGCGGCGGGATTGTCGGCTTGGCTACGGCCTATCAGATTTTGAACCATTACCGCGATGCCACGATCGCACTTCTTGAAAAAGAAAACCAAGTTGCCGCGCATCAATCGGGGCGAAACTCTGGCGTGCTCCATTCAGGGATTTATTACAAACCTGGATCTCTGAAGGCGGTGACCTGCCGTGAAGGGAAATTGCTGATGGAGGAATTCTGTCGGCAAAATTCGATTCGGTTTGAACGCTGCGGCAAAGTTATTGTCGCGTTGGATGAACAAGAAATCCCTTTGCTCGAACGTATCTACGACCGAGGTCAAGGCAATGGGGTGAATTGCGTCAGAATCGATCAGAAACAACTGAAAGAGCTGGAACCGCACGCTGCGGGTATTTCAGCGATTCATGTGCGTGAAGCGGGCATAGTCGATTACCCCGGAGTCTGCCGACGATTCGCAGATATTTTGCGTGAACGCAATCAACAAGTGTGGCTCAACGCTGAAGTAGTTGATATCAAGCAAAAGGCAGAGTTTGTTGAATTAAAAACTCGCAAGGAAGTGCTTCAGGCACGTTATGTGGTGAATTGTGGAGGCCTGCATAGCGATCGCTTGATTCGGATGGCAGGAGATAAACCGCCTGCGAAAATCGTCCCCTTTCGCGGCGAGTACTACCAGCTCAAACCAGAGTTTCGACAGCTATGTAAGAACCTTATCTATCCGGTGCCTGACCCTGAATTTCCCTTCCTAGGTGTCCATTTGACGCGTATGGTCGACGGATCGGTCGAATGTGGCCCCAACGCCGTATTGGCACTAGCCCGCGAAGGTTACAATTGGCTTACGCTTAACCCCAAAGATTTGCTGGAAAGCTTGTCTTATTCAGGCTTTTTGAAGATGGCGGGTAAACATTGGAGCAAAGGCTTGGGTGAAATCCAACGCTCGCTCTCCAAGGGAGCTTTTGTGCGGGCTTTGCAACGTTTAGTACCCGATCTTCGCGAAGAATACTTAATTCCTTGCCGAGCGGGTGTGCGAGCCCAGGCAGTTACCGCCGAAGGAAGTCTAGTGGATGACTTTCTTTTCCTTCGCAAGGAACGGATGATCCACGTTTGTAATGCACCGAGCCCCGCAGCCACCGCCTCTCTTAAGATTGGCGAGACAATTCTAGGAGAACTTCAACAGATCGTTACCGCGGATCAAAACTAGAATAGAATCCGGGGGTAATAAAGCGTAAAATAGCTCTGTTGAGGGAACCTTTCGGACCACAAACTCGTAGTAGTGCTATTCCTGGCGGAGCCCTTTCCAAAAACGAGTGAGACTAAGCTGCGTCGGAAGTTTCCATCTGTGACGGTATCTCCATTTCTCAAGAAAATATCGATATGACCGACGCCGGCCAACATCGTAAAAGAACCTCTTCAGAAGCGGAGCTTATCGGCAAAAAACTAGGCCCCTACCAAATTCTGCAACGGATTGGCCAAGGTGGGATGGCCGAGGTCTATTTGGCTGTGCATGAACGGCTACATCGACAGGTGGCCATCAAAGTTCTTCGCCATGAACTTGCGACTTCCACCAACCTGCAGCGTTTTCTACAAGAGGCTCGGGCCTCCGCAGCCTTGGTTCATCCCAATATTGTGCAGGTGTACGACATTGGGAAACACGACGAATTAAACTACATTGCCCAAGAGTATGTTGCCGGCGTTAACCTCAAAGAGCATTTGCAAAAAACGCCCCGTCATAGGCTCGGCTTGCGCGAAACGTTGAGCATCTTGCTTCAGGTAACAGCTGCACTCCAGCAATCCAGTCTCACAGGCATCGTCCATCGCGACATCAAACCCGAGAACATTTTGCTCACGCCCAAAGGTGAAGCCAAAGTAGCCGATTTTGGTTTAGCGCGAGCGGCCCACTTTGATACCGGCGAGTTGACCAAAGTCAATATGACTCTGGGGACGCCACTCTACATGAGCCCCGAACAAATTCGTGGTGAAGAGGTTGACTCTCGCAGCGATTTGTATTCCTTGGGTGTCACACTCTTTCACATTCTAAGCGGTCGAACTCCTTTTGTGGGAGATACACCGCTGAGTTTGGCTGTTCAACATTTGCAGACGGCTCCACCAAGTTTGTTGGAATTACGACCCGACCTTCCCAAGCCCGTGGTCGAATTGGTGATGCGTCTAATGGCCAAAGATGCCAAGGATCGCCCAAGTTCTCCTACCGCTTTATTGACCGAATTGGAAGAGCTTCGCAAGCAATTGCAACCGGAAGTATGGCCGACCACTCTCATTCCGCTGCCAACGGTTCAGCCGCATCTGCAAGTCAACAGTTCGGTTCACATGGCCACAGTCGCATTATCGCGAATTAGCAACTCACGTTCGCGGTGGTTGCCTGTCCTTGGAATCGCTTGCGCTACGTTTCTCGCGGGAACAATCGGCTATTACGGATTCCTGCGGGCGAATCCGTCGCCGCTCCCTACACAAGTCAGTCCACCTTTGGTGCAACGGCAAGATAGCGTTCAAAATCAGTATCTCTTTGCACTTTACAACAACACCGAATTGCATTGGCGAGCGGTAACCGATTATTTCCCACCATCTGCCAACGAATTGAATCGAGTCTACGGTGCTAAAGCCAACTTGCAACTCGCCAAATGGTATCGTGACCATTCACTGGATGATAAAGCGGTTACCATTTTGAAACGCTTGAAAGGTCAACAGGTCCCTGTGTTCTGTCACATCATGGCGTCGATTGAGTTAGCGTCGATCTACAGGCAAAAAGGGGATGAAAAGAATAGCGACATTGAACTATCCGAAGCATTGCAGCTCTCCTCTCAACTTGATCCATCTCAGAAAAATGAAATCAATCGACGCCTTCCCGAAAATTTGAACGGACTCTGGCAAACCACCTAAATCCCAAATCACTTTTCTGTCAGCGTTGCGGAGTTTTTCCATGAGAACGTTCATCACTTATGTTGGTTTCGCAGCTCTCCTAAGTATCTCAAGTTTCTTGCCTGCGCAACAGAAAACGGACACTCCTCTCCCCAAGGGTATGCAGCGAAACGAAGTTGAAGGCATCGAAAACTTCATCCAGGTATCGGACCGAGTTTTCAGTGGTGGCGAACCCACGACGGTTGGGTTAGAAAAACTCAAACAACTGGGCATCACAACGATTCTGAGTGTCGATGGCCTCGAACCAGATCGCGAAACAGCAGGAAAGCTGGACATGAAGTACGTCCATATTCCCATGGGCTACGATGGAATAGAACCTTCGCAGTTGCAAGACTTCGCGACGTTGATGGCTAACTATCAGGGAAAGCTCTTCGTTCATTGTCATCATGGCAAACACCGGGGGCCTGCTGCAGTTGCGGCCTGCTTGCTTCTTTCCAAGGACCTCGCGAAGGCGCAAGCTTTGCAGTACATGCGAAGCGCAGGTACGGGCAAAGACTATACCGGCCTTTGGAATTCGATCGAACACCTGGACGCATCTGCCTATGAGCCACAAGACTTTTCAAAACTCTTGTCTCAAGTGCGAGCCAAAGATATGGCTCAGTGGATGGCCGAACTCGATCGTTCCTGGGAGATCATTCAAGCCTCACAAAAGAACGTGGATGCAAAAATCTCACCCGCACAACTTGTGGTCATTGCGGAGGCATTTAAGGAGTCCGCGCGTTATGCTCAGACTGCACCTGACAATCCGTATGGCGACCAAGAGCACACACAGCGAATGATACAATGGTTGAAGGAGGGGGAGCAAAAAAGCCTCAACATCCACCAGCAACTTCAAGCCGGGGCGCATGAAAAAGCCAGAGATCTGTTGAAATCTCTGGCTCAACAATGTGTGGACTGCCACACCGAATATCGCAATTGATAACGCATCTTGATGGCCTTACCGCCCCATCGAATAATGCGATTACTTCGCCCAATAATCTACTACGAGCACTTTATCCAAGTGTGGTTTAACGATGTCGACGAACGCTTTGTGGGCTTCGTGGGGCAAGTAGGCATCGCGGTCTTTTTCCGATGCGAACGAGATCAAGAAGCAATGGGTAAAGCCATCTGCCAACCCTTCAGGACTATTGTTGGTTCCCCATTCGAACGCCACGATTTGCGGTATCTTCTTAGGCAACGTGGAAAACTCAGCCAAGATCTTTTCGATATCTGCTGGAGTTGACGAATCTTTGAATTTGAAGAGCACGACGTGTCGGAGCATCGGAGTCGCAACTTTCTTTTCGTCGGCCACTGTCCCTTGTCGCATCAGAGTGCCGGCGATGCCAAGAGTTAGGGCCACAACCACAACGGGAAAGAACCAAGCAGATTTGGTGTAATTACAACAAGACATGTAGTCAGCTCCGGGTTGGAAAAATGGAAAGTGTGTGGCAGCGCGTACCAACTATGTCCACTTGTAACTACTGCGAGCTGGTAGTTATCAAGCTGTTGGTACCGGGCTGTTCAGTAAACCACAATTGCGTCTGCGATGAAAGACCTAGCGAATAAACTTGCGTTCCTTTAGGAGCGAGACGACCTTTTCCACACACTCGGCAACGGACAATTTCTCTGTATCGAGCACCAAATCAGCATTTGCAGGAGCTTCGTACGGTGCCGAAACCCCAGGATAAGATGGCAATTCGCCGCGATCGGCTGCTGCATAATGCCCACGCTGATCGCGTTCTCGGCAGGCTTTTTCCGATGCTTGGCAATGAACCACCATGGAGCGATTCTTACCCACCAACTCGGCAAACTTTTCACGACCTGCGTCGCTAGGCGCCACAAACGCAGCCAATACCAACATACCATTGTCGTTAAGCAACTTGGCCAAATGACCGGAGCGACGCAGATTCTCGCTTCGATCTTCCAGCGAATAACCTAAATCGCGATTGATGCCGCGCCGCACAACCTCACCATCCAACACCGCAACCGTTCGTCCCATATCGAATAACGCGCGTTCTACGCCGTAAGCGATGGACGATTTTCCTGATCCACTTAGCCCCGTCAGCAATACGGTAGCTGGAGTTTGGCCAAATCGCGCTTCGCGTTCTTGCGACGAAACCTGTGTAAGTGAATTAGCACCTTCGCCGTCGGCTCCAGCCAATTCCGCTTCGGTTCCGTAGAAACTGGAACGCTTCATCATTTCGCGATCGAGTATCATGCCAGCTGCTACGGTGACATTCGTGATTCGATCGATCACGATAAACGCACCCGTGCCGCGATTACGACGATATGCGTCATAGAAAACCGGTTGACTCAACGAAACATGACAGCGTCCGATTTCGTTAAGCTGCAGGTCGGGAGCTGGCGAACGATGCATCGAGTTCACGTCGACACGATAGCGGAGCGAGTCAATCTGTCCCGCGCACGTTTGCGATGTATGCTTGAAAAGATAAGTCTTTCCTGGCACCATCGCCTCGGCACTCATCCACACAATCATCGCGTCGAAATCGTTGCTCGACTTGGGAACATTGCCTGGCCGTACGAGCATATCACCGCGCGAACAATCGACCTCATCGGTAAGCGTTAACGTGATCGATTGAGGTGCAAAGGCTTCTTCGATTTCGCCATCGTAAGTGACAATCTGTTTGACGCGACTGGTGCGTCGCGATGGCATAACCATCACCTCGTCGCCACGTCGAATAATGCCCGAGGAAAGTGTGCCGCAGAAGCCACGAAAATCCAGATTGGGACGGTTTACATATTGAACCGGGAAGCGGAAGTCTTCCAAGTTGCGATCGGAACCGATATACACCGTTTCCAAGAAGTTCATCAAGGTACTGCCGCGATACCAAGGCATACTGGGGCTTGGTTCCACCACATTGTCGCCATTGAGCGCAGAGATCGGAATAAAGTGCAAATCGGGCAAGTCCAAACGAGTTGCAAATTCACGATAGTCATTGCAAATCTGATCGAAGCGTTCTTGGCTGAAGCCCACCAAATCCATTTTGTTGACGGTCACGACAATATGCCGAATACCCAACAGCGAAACAATAAACGAATGCCGACGAGTTTGTGTTAGCACACCATAACGAGCGTCGATCAAGATCACTGCTAAATCAGCCGTCGAGGCTCCCGTTGCCATGTTGCGAGTGTATTGCTCATGACCGGGGGTATCGGCGATGATGAATTTGCGTCGAGCGGTCGAGAAGTAGCGATAAGCAACATCGATGGTAATGCCCTGCTCGCGTTCCGCTTTCAAACCGTCCGTTACTAAAGCAGGATCGAATCCTCCACCCACTGTACCGTGAACCTTGGATTCGCTTTCTAACTGCGCTAATTGATCCTCGTACAACATTTTCGAATCGTACAAGAGCCGTCCGATCAACGTGCTCTTACCATCATCGACACTGCCGCAAGTAATGAATCGCAACAGCTCTTTGCGTTCATGCTGAGCGAGATAGGCATCAATATCGGTGGCGATCAATTCGCTTTGGTGACTCATGGCAGACTCTTCTTTATCCGGTGTTGTATTTTCTATTGCTCGAACGAAAGGGAATGAGAACGTTTAGAAATAACCCTGCTTCTTTTTCTCTTCCATTCCCGCCCCGCCAGCATCTTTGTCGATCATGCGGCCTTGCCGTTCACTTGTTTTCGCCAGCAACATTTCTTGGATGATCTGGGGGAGTGTGGTTGCGTCGGACTCAACCGCCCCGGTCAGCGGATAGCAACCTAAAGTACGGAACCGAACGCGTTTCATCTCCAGCTTCTCGCCTGGACGTAATGTTAAACGCTCATCATCTTTCATGATCCAAGTTCCGCCGCGCGAAACGACTGGACGTTCCTTAGCGAAATAGAGCGGAACAATTGGAATCTTTTCCAAATGGATGTATTGCCAAACATCCAATTCCGTCCAATTGCTCAACGGAAAGACGCGAATGCTCTCGCCCGGATTCACTTTCGTGTTGTAAAGATTCCACAGCTCGGGGCGTTGATTTTTCGGGTCCCAGCGATGGAACTTATCGCGGAAGGAGAAGACGCGTTCTTTGGCACGTGACTTCTCTTCGTCGCGACGCGCGCCACCAAAGGCTGCGTCATAGCCATATTTGTTGAGGGCCATCTTTAGCGAGTCGGTCTTCATCACTTCCGTGTGCTTTTCACTATTTTCTGCCGGGTCGATACCTAGCTTCAAGCCTTCGTGATTGATGTGTACATGCAGATCGAGCCCCAATTCTTTACGGGCATAGTTCTCGCGAAACTCAATCATTTCGCGAAACTTCCAAGTCGTGTCGACATGCAAAAAGGGAAAGGGAGGTTTCGCAGGGTAAAATGCCTTAAGCGCTAAATGCGTCATCACCGACGAATCCTTGCCGATGGAATACAACATCACCGGGTTCTTAAATTCAGCGGCCACTTCACGAATGATGTGAATGCTCTCAGCTTCCAACTGCTTCAAATGCGTCAAGTTGTACGATGTCATAATGATCCAAGTGTCCGTATGTTTCGAAGGACCAAGATTTTCGATTCTTCGACTTAGTTGGGCTTTTCAATTCGGATGTTTGGGGTAACTGCAAATCTCAAAACTTCTCAGGAGTTTGAGATGTCGGTTTGTTTGTAAGTTGCTCATCCCATTTCCGCAACGGGGCCACACCCCAAACGACCGATCTTGCGCAGTCTCCGCACAATCCACAAAACACCGTTAAGGTGTTGACTGCACTTACTTTATGAGAGAATTCGGCACCGCTGTCAGCGGACTTCAATCCGGGCCAACGACAAAAGAAAAACAATGCAGATCTTGAGCCAGCATCAGCGTTTTTTGCTAGCAAAAGCTAACGTAGCACGGGTCTCCGACCCGTTCACCGTAGGGTGGGGCTCCGACCCGTGCAATCGTTGGATCGAAATGCGATACAGGGCGGGTCGGAGACCCGCCCTACAGCGATAGATCTATTTGCAATACAGGGCGGGCCGGAGACCCACCCTACGAACTCACTCGCTCGAATTCTCTTTTTCGCCTGGCTTAAGACGGCGCAGTTGCAGAATCACGCTTTCAGATTCCGTTCCGGGCATTGGATAACTCACCAAGCGACGCAGTTCGATTCCCTTCAACAATCCACGATGTCGTGCAGCCCCACGTTCTTCAACCCATTTTGGCCCTTTAAGAGCCAACAAGCGATCGAAGTTGTGCCAATCGTTTTTCAGCCATTCGCAGAGTTTCTCTAGCGCGCCGACGGCTCGAGCGACCAACGAACTATAGCGATAGTCTTCGAGAACCGCTTGCACACGCATCGCATGCACGGGAATAGGTAACTTCATTCGTTCAACAATATCGTCGAGCACTTTGGCCTTTTTGCCAACACTATCGCATAACGAAACTTGAACGTCAGGTCGCAAGATGGCGACCACAATGCCGGGCACACCTCCACCGCTTCCCACATCCAGAATGTCTTCGCCTTCATGAAGCAGTTTGGACAATTGCCAGGCATCCAACAAATCGCGCCGCGCGAAAAGATCGTAATTGGTGTGACGAGTCAAATTGATTTTCTCGTTCCAATCCCATAACCGCCGACAATATTCGTCGAGTTGGGCTACTGCATCGGCTGGAATGTCCATGCCGAGCTTTGCAATGGCTTCTGTTAGCGTTGCGCTAGCTGGTTCGCCCGCTTCTAGCCCGGACTCCGCTGCCCCCTCATCGGTGACAGTTTCGTCTTGGTTGTTGAGAGAATCGTTTTCGTCTTGCGCCACGCGTTTACCAATGCCTTTCCAGAGTTTCCCGTACCAAAATCGATCATCGATCTAGTTTGAAACGGGACAGGAGGGCTGACAAGGGGCAGCCCTCCATTAATCTGGACATCTTTTCGAGCCCCTGAAAATCTGGCCTACTTTTTGAAAGGACGCACCGAGGTGGCGTCTGGAGTTGGGAAATCTTCCGGAACCTTGGTGGTCACCTTGCCGGTTGCCGCCCATTCACTGCCGCGTACGAAAAGCGTAATGAAACCAACGCATTCCTGACTGATGTTACCGTGGCCCATCGGAGTGTGAAAAACTCGCCCTTTTCCATATTCCAGAACCATCAACATCGGTTCGTGGCGTCCAGATCCCCCTTGTTTTGGATCTGCAAATGCGGTCGCCAAGATTTTCATGTTTTCGCCTGGTCCACGCAAAAAGTCATATAGTTCGTCCTGCGAATGCAGCCAAACGCGGGGAACGCCGGCTGTAATCGGATGCTCACCATCACGCACGATCACATGAAACGGATGCTGACTGCCATGATGTCCACCGGGACCGTTTTCAGTGTTGCGGACCAGTTTTTCATCTTTGTCCAAGTAGACATAAGGTCCCGATTTTTCATTGCGACCACCCCAGCCTCCGAGCCCGATCATTTTGTTGTATTCGGGCCAATCGCTGAACGCATTGTCCGCTGCATGGATCACCACAAAACCGCCACCGTTGCGAACATATTCTTCAAAACTCTTTTTCGTTGCTTCAGGCCAATTTGCGCCGTTGTAATTTGAGATCACCACGTTGTAATCGCTGAATTTTGGAGCGTAGTTCGGATCCGTTCCCTGTGGTGCCGTCCGTGCAACGTCCACATGAAACAATCCAGATTGTTCCAAATAGCTCTTCATCATTTCAGTTGTTTGCGGCCAGTTCCCATGATTGTTTTGACCATCCACAATCAAAGCCTTCATCGGCTCAGCTGCGAAAAGAGCTGTCTGCCATGACAGACACAACGACAATAGAACTAGCACTACCAATAGCTTCGATCTCATGAGTGGCTCAGCGTGTTGAAAGTTTTTTTGCGGAGAGGGGATGAATTACCAACCCCCACAGTATACAACCCCAGTTACTCCTTCTCCAACTACCTACCACTTTAGCGACGAAGTCTTCGGCTATGCCACTGAAATGGAATCCAGCAACCGTCGTACGTAAGACCATTTGGGCTCCCGGACTATTTACGATTCGCGTTCATGCTCCAGGTGTTTTGCCCTTTGAACCAGGTCAATTTTTACAGGTCGGTTTTCCTTTTCCGGAGAAGCACATCCATCGCCCTTACAGCGTTGCTTCACCTCACTCCGACTATCTCGATTTCTTTATTGTGTTGGTCGAGTCGGGTGAAGTAACTCCGCACTTTTGGAAGGTCAAAGTAGGTGATCAAGTCGATGTGAGCGAAAAAGGGGCTGGCAGCTTTACCCTATCTCACGCCCCCGAATCTCGCGATATTTGGCTGATGGCGACCGGCACAGGGATTGCCCCCTATATCGCTATGCTTCGCGATGGCGATATCTGGAATAAGTACCAACAGGTTGTGCTGGTACATGGCGTGCGTTTTCCTGCCGACTTGGCTTATCAATTAGAGTTAGAAGAACTCCAACATCGATTTGAAGGTCGCTTTTCCTATGTCGGAGTCGCTTCTCGTATGCCATCTAAAATGGAAGGACATTCCAATCGCATCCTCAGTGGTCGAATCACCGATTGCTTCACTTCGTTGGCTTTAGAACAAGAAACGGGCATCGCGATCACTCCTCAATATTCGACCGTCATGTTATGCGGAAACCCCGCCATGCTAGACGAAATGGAACAATTGCTGAGCCAGCGTGGTCTCCATCGTCACCGGCCCAAGAACCCGGGCCAAGTCGTTGTCGAACGCTATTGGTAAGCTAAGGGTGCTGGTAAGCTGGACATCTGAAATACCCTCTGCTGCCTTTGCGGCTTTTCGCGATCAGGTAAACAGACCGTTTCCTGGCGATCATGCTTCTCTGCTGGATTCTGTTCACTCAAATTTTCATGAATCGTTAACCTACGCCTATTTTTAGCTGCATTTGAGCGCCATAATGAATCGGGAGAGGTTTTCCTAAAGTCGAATATTTGGTTAAGATCGTCTCACCCAAACTCATTTGCAACTCAACTGCAAAAAGATGCCGCCAGTTTTCAAACCCAAAGGGCAGGGGACCTCGATGTTCGTCAAACGCTTCGCCTTCATGGCGATCCTTTCTGTGTTGGTTTTGGGTTGGCAAACCTCAAATTTGTTGGCTCAAGCGGATGGCGTACCTATTGAGCCATGGCAGCTTTCCCCAATGGATCCGATTTGGGTGAATCAAGCGGAGAAATTGCGAGTCGAAGGAAAGCTTCTTACTGATAAGGTAGTAGCGTCTTCACTCACTGCCCCATCCAACGAGAAAATAGAACTTGTGCCCGTGAAATCCGAGCCGCGTGATCCGAAGTGGGTTGCCGAACACGCTCGTAAAGCGGTGGTGCGAATCGGTTGGTACTTCCTTTGTCCCAACTGCGACAAATGGCATCTCAACTTTGCTGGTGGCTATGCGGTCAGCCAAGATGGTGCCGTAGCGACTTGTTATCATTGCATCGAACCCAATACGCGTACTATGCGTGAGGGTTATTTGATCGCCATCGATTCAGAACAAAATGTCTGTCCGGTGACTGCGATCCTTCGGGCCGATAAAGAAATGGATGCGGCTATTGTCCGCGTTGAAGGACTCAAATCCGAACCGCTGGCTTTGAACGACGAAACCTCGCCAGGCGATTCGGCGTTTTTGCTAAGCGATCCGCTCGGAATCTCTGGTTACTTCAGCAGCGGCATGATCAATCGCTTCTTTTGGCTTCCTGGCAAAAACGGTGGTGATGCCCGAACCTTGGAAGGCTCCCGAGCCCTGAGAGTGAACGTTAGTACGGATTGGGCTCCGGGCAGCAGTGGCTCACCCGTCTTGGATCAATTCGGAAACGTCATCGGTCACGTGGCCGTAATTCATAGTTTATCGAGTGCCAACCGAGGCCCTGGTCCCGGTCAAAATACAATGCAAGAAGGGGAACCACCCCGTTCTCGTACCCCTCGCACTTCTCCCACCGTGATTATTTTGCACGATGCCGTGGCCGCACGAGGTGTTAAGCTGTTGGCCGAATCGCCCAAAGTTGACTAGAATGAAAGGGTAGTCCCTCCTGCACGGCACTGCGATAGCTTGGCCTCGACATCGCGTCATCGCCACTTTCGCCTCGGGTCGATGCGTCTATCCCACCCTAACGGAGCTTTCACGTGCACATGCCAAAGGATACTGGCCGATGGCACGTTGCCACTTGGATAGCCATCGTTTCTCTTGAGGTCGTGTTTTTTTCCCTGTGGACAGTTTCCATCGCTTGTGCCGCTGAACCGCTTGAGCCCACCAAGTACATCAGCTTCAGTCGCAATGTTACATCAGCACTCGACAAGGCCGGTTGTAATCTTGGGGCCTGTCATGGCAACCAGCGCGGTAAAGGTGGCTTTCAACTTTCGCTGCGAGGTGAAGCCCCCCACGAAGATTTTAACAGCCTCCTACATGGCGAATTGGGGCGGCGAGTAGATCGACTTGTCCCAGAGCAAAGTCTGATCTTGCTCAAAGGTAAAGGTGCCATAGCCCATGAAGGTGGAACACGGTTTACGGAGTCCTCCCCAGCCTATCAAGCATTGTTCGCTTGGTTGAAAGCAGGTGCTCCCGCTCCGTCGTCTGAAGATGTACTCCCAACGAACCTTCAAGTGCTCCCTGAGCAGACGGTATTCGGTGCTGGAGAATCGAAGGTCCAGTTGACCGTAATTGCAAATTGGCCCAATGGCACATCCACAGATGTTACCTCGATGGCAATCTACGAACCGCTTGATCCATCGATCAAGGTTTCAGCCAACGGTTTACTTGAACCTACTCGCCGCGGAACAGTTGGACTCATTGTCCGTTATCTCGGCGTGCAAAAATCACTTCCACTCTTTTTCTCTGCGAAAGATATCGCTTCCCCTACAACGACATTGTCCGCTTCGACCTGGATCGACGAACCGATTGTGGCGCGACTCGCCTCGATCGGTGCACAATCCGCATCACAAGCTACAGACGATGTTTTAGTGCGACGCCTCTACATTGATTTAGCGGGACGCTTGCCAACCGCAACCGAAGCTCAAGCCTTCGTGCAGTCCAACCGAGAAGACAAATACTCTGAACTTGTCGATCGTCTCTTGGCTTCTCCTGAATTCGTTCTCTACTGGACTCTCAAATGGAGCGACGTGCTTCGCTGTGATGAAAAAGTCTTAGATCCCGAGGGCGTCAAACATTTTGGCGATTGGCTTCGTCAAGCGGTAGCAGATGCAAAACCAACGGATCAGTTTGTGCGCGAGCTGCTCACTTCGACAGGCAGCACGTATTCCAATCCACCCACCAATTTCTATCGTGCATTGCGTGATCCACAAACCCGAGGCGAAGCTGTCGCTCGCGTCTTTTTGGGATATCGGATGCAATGCGCTCAGTGCCATAACCATCCTTTCGATCAATGGACGCAAGCTGACTATTATTCTTGGGCAAGTGTTTTTTCGGGTGTAGACTACGAGATCAAAAGCAATGACCGAAAAGATGACCTCGATAAAAATGAGTTTCGCGGCGAACAAATCGTTTTAGTCAAAGAAGTCAACCTACAAAAACATCCACGCAATGGTCAGAAGATGCCTCCTAAGGTTCTAGAGCGTGAGGCCAACTCTCTGACAAACGCGACAGATCCCCGTATCGATATAGCGAATTGGTTAACTGCCAATACCAATAAGCAGTTTGCGCGAGCTCAAGTTAACTGGATCTTTTTTCATTTGATGGGCCGAGGCTTAGTAGATCCGGTCGATGATTTTCGCAGCACTAACCCACCTAGTCACCCTGAACTCTTGGATGAAATGGCGCAGCGTTGGATCGATCACCAATTTGACTTGCGCTGGATGGTGCGTGAAATCGTAAACTCACAAGCCTACAAGTTAAGCTCAACACCTTCTCCGGAAACACCACAGGATGAAGCCTTCTTCGGCTATCGTGTGGTGCGCCGACATGCGGCGGAAATATTAGCGGATGCACAGAGTGATGTATTGGGTGTTCACTTGCCGTTCGATCAACAGCCAGCTGGAACACGGGCTATCGCGTTACGTGCGGGCCAACGCGAACAACGATACCTGAAGAGCGCAGGCGATGCGTTCTTGGGGGCATTTGGGAAGCCGCAACGATTGACTGCCTGCGAATGCGAACGCTCGAACGATCTCAGCCTCTCTCAGGTTTTTCAATTGATGCAAGGCGAAAGCGTGGAAAAGCGAATACGAGACAATAAAGGCCGTATTCGACGCCTCGCGGAACGCGATGAACCGCTTAATGACCTCATTAGCGAACTCTATTGGACAGCCCTCAGTCGGCCGCCGACAGAAATTGAATTACAACAAGCGACCGACGCCATCACAGCCGCCGGCTCCAAACGGCAAGGTTTAGAAGACCTCACCTGGGCACTGTTGAATTCCCAAGAGTTCTTGTTGCATCATTAATCCCTTCCATTGCGATTCGAAGTGTTCCGTGACTATGGGTTCCATCGATCCGAAAGCCAGCTTTCCTACTAGCCAACGCGAGGCCGAGTTGCGTTGGAGCCAGCAGCTCCATCGCCGTTCCATCTTGCGATTTGGTGGCTTGAGTTTGTTGGGACTCTCGACTCCGCGTTTACTTCGCGCGGAAGAGCAGGGGAGGGGAACCGGAAATGGCAAGATACCGATTCGAGCCAAATCGGTGATCTTTCTGTTTCAATGGGGTGGCCCGAGCTCGATCGACATGTTCGATATGAAGCCCAATGCACCGGATACGATTCGCAGTCCCTACAAACCGATCGCCTCAAGTGCTCCTGGACTCGAAGTTTGCGAACTTCTCCCTGAGATGTCCAAACGAATGCATCATGTTTCGTTGATACGAACCATGACGCACAAAATGAAGAACCATGCCTCAGCTGGTTATTATGCGCTGACAGGGCATGAACCTCCCAGCGATGATCAGCGCCTGCGCGATTCATTGGATCTTTATCCGGCGTATGGTAGCGTCGTAGATCGTTTATCGCCCGGCGATCCATCGTTGCCAACTTTTGTCTCGTATCCTTACCGAATCAGTGATGGCTCAATTGTTCCGGGACAACATGCCAGCTTCTTGGGCAAACAACATGATCCGTTGTTTTTTAATACCGATCCAGCCAAAGATGACTTTCGTTTGCCCGAACTACAACTACCTTCGGGAGTTGATCTGGATCGCTTGATGCGTCGCCGCAGTCTGCAAAAATTAATCGATCAACAACGCCGTCTCATCGATCATGCAGAATCTGCCGTAACGCTCGATCGATATTACGAACGCGCGATCACTATGCTGCAAAGCGATCGGTTGCAACAAGCCTTTGCTCTCGACAAAGAACCTGCCGCGCTTCGCGATCGCTATGGTCGACACACTTACGGGCAAAGCTGCTTATTGGCACGCCGCTTGGTCGAAGCGGGCGTAAAGTTTGTTACCGTTTATTTCTCACCGTCGATTGGTGGTCAAAAAACAACCGAAGGTGGCTGGGATACACACGGTTTCAACAACACGCGTATGTACAATATCGTCGACAAATACCACATGCCTATTACCGATCGAACGCTGCCAACATTGCTCGACGATTTAAGCGAAAAAGGCTTGCTGGACGAAACGTTGGTGGTATGGATGGGTGAGTTTGGCCGAACACCGAAGATCAATGACAATGTGAGCCGCGATCATTGGCCCGATTGTTACACGGCATTGCTTGCAGGAGGCGGCTGCAAACGAGGCTATGCGTATGGAACATCGGACAAGCACTGTGCTTATCCCGCTGAATCTCCTGTTCGTCCTGAAGATCTAGCAGCCACTATTTACTATTTGATGGGCATCGATCCTGCGACAGAAATCATGGATCGTAACTCACGCCCGTTGGTGATCGGTGGCAACCCCGTTTACGACGTTATCGCTTAACGAGTTGGTTCTCAAAAAACGATCAATCGCCTCGGCGACATCTTTTCTCCAAGGGGCAGCACTGTGCATGCCGGGTACCATCATCCATTGGTCGACACCTTCGATCTTTGTGCTTTCCGGTTTAACCACCAAGTCATGATCGGCTGCGATGATCGCGCACGGAATTTTCGGGGAAGGTAAATTGCGTACGAAGCTATCCCGACGATCACTCATTTGGGCAACCATCGGAAAGAAAAAACCAACCACCTTTTCGACACGTCCTGCAACATGCGAGCCCTGACTTGGCGAGCAGATTAGAACCAGTTTTTGAACGATGTCGGGGCCAACGCGATCGGCGGCGATGCGAGCTACGATGCCACCCATGCTATGCCCAATCAAATACAACGGTTGGTGTGTCGCTTGATAGTGCTTATGGATATCGCTTACCAATTGCTCCGCGCGAGCTTGAATCGTCCCTACAAAGGCTTGATACCCATACGTTGAAGCTTGCCACCCATACTCGTGCAACCTCAAAGCCAAGGGACGCACCCATATCTTGGTCGCGCCAAAGCCATGCAAGACCCACACAGGGTTTTCTCTATTCGAATGCGATTCGTTAGCAACTTGCATTGTGACCAATTCGGGGTGAAAAAATGCTGTCTCAACTTCAGCACTTGCCGCCTGGAAAGCAAACGCGTGCCATCATGACATTGTTTCGCAACCGCCAAATTCGACAAGGCAACCGATGAGCAACAACTCCCAAAAACGAGTGAATTAGGCGTTTTGCCGGCCGGGAACGGGCCGCTTTACGCGGAATTTACCGTCCGCGAGCATCCATCCTTCTATCCGGATGAAGCGATGCAATATTCCTGGGCACAATTTGGTTTAGGTAGGTTGCTCAGGGCCTAGAGCTACTTCGTTTTCCTGCGTGTCTGGTGCGATTTGATCGATTTGCCAACCGAGCGCCCACTGCAATTGTAGTTGTGCACGATTGTAATCGACTACGGCTTTCACATAGGCCTTCTGGGACGTTTCCAACGCCTGAATTGCTTGAAGGACTTCGATCGGTAAACCTTGTCCTTGTTTGATGCGATCCAAATTCCGTACATAAGATGAGTTAGCGTTTGTAATCGCTCGCTCCATTATCTCGATCTGTTGCTTGCGAATTGATACTTGCGCTTTAGCTTCTGCGACTTCCTGCGCCACCTGATCCATGATGCGCAATTTGGTGTAGGTGGCTTGTTGAATTTGTGCATGCTTTTCGCGGCGGGCTGCCCCTTCGCCGAAACCGAGGTTCCTTGTTTCCCAAACTAGCAACGCATCAGCATCATAACGACCACCGAAATTCTCCGGATGGCTGCCGATGCCTCCACCAAAACTTGTCGTGCTGAATCCTAACAGAACGCTTGGCACAAAGGGGGCATACTTCTCGCGTTTATAAGCCTCATAGGCCGCTGCAACTAAAGCCTGCGATTCCTTCAACTCTGGGCGACGAGCTAAACCTTGCGCTACCAACTCACCCTCATCACTTTCTGATGATGTAAATTCGATCGGCAATACCACGAGATCTTGTGGCACAAACTTGGTTGTCATCGGCACACTGAGCGCGCGAGCCAATCGACTTGAAGCGACCAGTTGCTGCTCTTGCGCACTCAACATTCGAGCTCGCAATAAGGCTAGCTCTGTCGCTGTTCGATCGGCATCCGATTGCAACCCTTCGCCTGCCTTCGCATATTCGGCTGTGATTTTGGCCAACTCTTCCGTGCGTACCAACGACTCTTGCAGCACTTCTGTAGCTTGATAGGCCTCCAACAAGTCACAATATGCCATCGCGCTATTGAGCAATTGTTGGTTCAGCGTGGCCGTGGCCGCATGCCCGCGCGCCCAGGCTGTTTTCTCGGTGCTTTTCGGTAGAAAGATGGCATCGGCCAAATGAAACTGAGCGACGATACCTGGACGAACTGGTGACCCTGCCGCAACCGCTCCGCTACCTAATCCATAGTTGAGCGAATTGAGGTTAACGTCAACGATCTCTCCCCCAACAGCTTGATAGTGCCCGTCGCGACGACGAAAATTAAAGCCGGGCTGAATACTGGGAAGCCACATCACTTCGGCTCTCTCCATTTGCGCATACGCCTCGCGAACCCGCCACTGAGCGATGCCTACCACAGGATGCTGCCCACCGACCATGGCTAGGGCCGAAGGAAGATTGATAGGCACTTCACCAGTTTCCACCGTTGCCGGGGGAGTGTTTGCTGGTGGATTCGAATCTTCTCCCATGCTGGTGTTTTGAAAACTTGCTGGCAGTACCAGTGTATTCCCTGCGTTGTTCAAGACTTCTGGCGTCTGTTGAACCGATGTGGATACATCTAAGTTTTGAGCGGTAACGGTTGTGGGACTGAGCAACGCTGAGGGGATTGGAGCTGCTGAGAACTTCGGTTTCGTCGACGCACAACCGCTGGCGATGAGGGGTGACATGAGCGTCGAATAAGCTAACCAATGCCAGGTGGTTCTCATCGTTGCAATCGCTCCACATTAACAATCTGCGCGCTATGCGTAGGGTCTGTAGCTGTTCCACCTGATTTATTTCGGTCAACGATTATCGCGAAAATACCGACGGCATCGAAAGATTGCGGTTTAGAGGTTGTAATGCGGTGTGAAGTTCGTCATGTGTGAATTACAATGACGTGTCCAATTTGAGAAACTTTGCGGCTTAGAGAATCACGCCTTGAAGTAGCGAATGTAGGCCCTCTTTTGAGGCTAAACAGGATAACAGTTACGGTATGCAACTCATCTTAATCGCCATGCGCCGCCCTGCGACCATCATGGTTGCTGTAGTCAGTTTGGCACTGGGATGCTTCCTGGCGATAGGTCCAGCTCTCTTTCAACACTTCAAGTGGCCCTATCCATCGGGACTTCCCAAAGGTATGGAAGTCGACATTTTCCCGAAACTCAACTTGCCGGTGATTTATGTTTGCCAACCTTATGGCGGTATGGACCCCGCCCAAATGGAAGGCTTTCTAACAAATTATTACGAGTATCATTTTCTTTACATCAGCGGTATCCACCACGTTGAGTCCCGCAACGTGCAAGGGACAGCATTGATGAAATTGTACTTCCATCCTGAGACCAATATGGCTCAAGCGATGGCAGAAACGATTAACTATGTAAATCGATCTCAGGCTTTTATGCCGCCAGGAACCGTTTCGCCATTTGTCATGCGATTCGATACGGGGAGCGTTCCGGTCGGTTACTTGGTGTTATCGAGCGATACTCGAAGTATCGCGGAAATCCAAGACCTGGCTTTGTTTCGTGTCCGTCCGATGTTCTCCAGCCTCCCAGGTGTATCCGCTCCACCTCCGTTCGGAGGCTCGGCTCGCTCGATTGTCATCACAGTGGATCCCAAAAAACTTCAGTCGTACAGCATGTCACCTGACGAAGTCATATTGGCGTTAACGAAAGGAAACACGCTCAGCCCCTCTGGCAATATTCCGATTGGCGACTCATATCCCATTGTGCCTGTTAACTCCGTCGTAAAGGATCCACAACAACTCGGAACCATTCCAATCCGCACGGGAAGCGAGCCGGTGTTCTTGCGCGACGTGGGCTTTATTCAAGATGCCGCGGATGCTCCAGCTGGTTATGCCTTAGTCAATGGTCGTCGCGCCGTATATATCTTGGCGACCAAACGCTCGGAAGCTTCCACGCTGAGCGTTATCAACAACATCAAAAACTCGTTGCCCAAAATGCAGGAAGCGTTAGGAGAAGAAGGGAAGGGGATCGACGTTCGTTTTGAATTTGACCAATCCCCTTATGTAACTAAAGCCGTCGAAGGTGTTGTGAGCGAAGGCTTACTCGGTGCTGGACTAGTAGGATTGATGATCCTGCTGTTTCTGCGCGATTGGCGTAGCTCGCTGATTGTGGTGCTCAATATTCCGTTGGCTTTATTCTGTTCCATTGTGGCCTTGTGGATTACAGGCCAAACGATAAACCTCATGACCTTGGGTGGTTTGGCGTTGGCGATTGGCATCTTGGTCGATGAAGCCACCGTAGCCATTGAAAACATTCATTCGCACCTTCAGCGAGGTGTTCCCGTAGCTCGAGCTGTTCGCGACGGATCACAAGAAACCGTCGTTCCCAGACTGTTGGCCATGTTGTGCATTCTGGCCGTTTTTGTCTCTTCATTTTTTATGCAAGGTGCAGCTCGAGCGATGTTCATTCCGCTCTCGCTAGCGGTGGGATTTGCGATGATTGCTTCGTACTTGCTTTCCGGCACCTTTGTTCCAGTGATGGCGGTTTGGCTATTGAAAGGACATCATTCATCAGCATCCACACAAGATATATCCACAGCTAACTCTAAAGGCTTGTTCGCACGTATTCTGCTGCCAATCGTGCAAGCTCGCTGGATTCTGATTCCATGTTATCTGGTCGCTTGCGTATTGATTATGGTGTGGTTCACTCCACGTTTAGGACGTAGTGTTTTCCCGGTTGTCGATGCGGGCCAATTCCGCTTGCGCATGCGAGCTCAGGATGGAACTCATATTGAAAAAACGGAAGCCCTTGCCAAGCGAGCGTTGGGCCTCATTGCGGATGAATTGGGGACCGACAATATCGAGTTGACGTTGGGTTATGTGGGAATGATTCATTCCAACTTCCCCGTGAATGCCGTCTATCAATGGTCTCGCGGTCCTGAGGAAGCGATCCTCTATATCGACCTCAAAAATTCACTTCGCATTTCAGATGAGAAGCTGAAAGAGCAAGTTAGAGTTCGTTTATCGACAGAGATGCCTGACGTCCGCTTTTCGTTCGAGCCCTCCGACATTGTCAATGAAGTGATGAGCTTTGGTTCGCCGACACCTGTCGAAGTGGTCGTGAGTGGTGCGGACTTTGCTAAGAGCCGAGAATTCGCGGAGAAGATCCGAACGGAGCTCTCAGCGATTCCCGATTTGCGCGACATTCAATATGGTCAATCGCTGGATTATCCAACCGTACAAGTCAATGTGGATCGAGAAAAAGCGGGCATGGCGGGCGTCACGCCTGCCGATGTGTCACGTGCCTTGGTCACGGCTACTTCATCGAGTCGCTTTGTGGTTCCGAATTACTGGGCTGATCCGAAAAGTGGCGTGGCCTATCAAGTTCAGGTTGAAATACCGCGTCCTGTTGTCCGTTCTCCCTACGACATGGAAACCGTTGGATCTCTAGCGCAGTTGGGGCTTATCCCGCTGCGACGTACCGAACAAGGCGAAGTATTGGTTCGCGATGTGGCGACGTTAGAGCGTGGCACGATGCCTGGGCAATTTGATCGTTATAACATGAAACGCCAAGTTACGATCACTGCGAACATGGTCGGCGGTGACCTGGGTTCTCTGGCCGCTCAAGTACAACAGGCGCTTGCTCGAGCTGGGCAACCGCCAACAGGCATTACAGCCGAACTTCGTGGTCAGATTCCGCCGCTGCAAGAAATGCAAGCTGGACTTTCAATTGGCCTGCTTTTAGCAATCGTTGCGATATTTCTACTTCTCACTGCGAACTTCCAATCGCCTCGTCTTGCACTAGCGACCATCTCGACTGTTCCGGCGGTTATTGCGGGTGTCATCTTGATGCTCTTTATCACGAACACATCGCTCAACATTCAATCGTTTATCGGCGCTATCATGGCAGTTGGAGTTGCCATGGCCAACTCTATTTTGTTGGTGACCTTTGCGAAACAGAAGCGAGCTAAAGTATCTTCAGTAACAGAAGCTGCCGTGACAGGTGCCAGCTCCCGCTTGAGAGCGATTTTGATGACCAGCCTTGCCATGATCGCCGGTATGATTCCGATGGCACTTGCTTTCGGTGAAGCCGGCCAACAAAACGCTCCACTGGGACGCGCAGTGATCGGTGGACTCATTGCGGCCACCTTAGCAACGTTGTTTATCCTCCCTCAATTCCTTGTCATGTTTGATCGCGCCAGCGATTCTCGATCTGCCTCACTTGATCCAGATGACCCTGCTAGCCCCCATTTTGCGAAATAGAATTATGCATCCATTCAAGCCATCTCAACAACCACGACAAATTGCCTTGACGGCAACGTGTCTCGGCTTGCTTGTCGTCCTCAACACCAGCGGATGCCAACACCAAGAAGAAAATAAAGTTTCCTCAACTTCGGTCAGCTCTCATGACCGAGTTACAGTAGGCAAGCCCTCGAAAAAAACACTTAAACTCTACACAGAACAGCCAGCTCGGGTACAAGCTTTTGAAGAAGCCCCTATCGTGTCGAAACTAGCGGGTTACATTCAAGAAGTGAGTGTTGATATCGGTGATAAAGTCAAGAAAGACCAATTGTTAGTACGTTTGCACGCCCCCGAGTATCAAGACCAACATAAACAAAAGCTCGGTTTAGTGACACAAGCCGAAGCACTGGTTAAACAGGCCGAAGCTGCAGTGGTTGCAGCCGAAGCTGCTGCAACGTCGATCAAAGCCACGATCGCTGAAGCTGAAGCAGGGATCGCCAAAGCCCAAGCTGAATACACGCGTTGGGAATCGGAAAGCCAGAGAATACAACAACTCGCAGCCACCGGCACGGTAACCAATAAACTATCCGAAGAAACTTTGAGTCAGTATCAAGGTGCTAAGGCGAATAAAGATGAAGCCGTCGCGATGCTTGCCTCGGTCAAGGCCAAAGCAGCTGAAGCCGATGCCAATGTATTGAAGGCGCAATCGGACATTGATGTTGCCAAGGCAAAATTGAATGTAGCCCAATCGGAACTTGCCCAAGCCCAAACCATGTTGAACTACATGGAAATAAAATCACCTTTCGATGGTGTTGTTACCAGCCGTAGTATCGATGCCGGACATTTCGTTCAGCCTGCCGGAAGCAGCTCAGCTCAGCCACTGCTTACGATCGCAAATGTTGAAAAGGTCAGAGTATTTGTCAATGTTCCCGAAAGTGAAGCTGGTTGGATCGACGCTGGATTTTCCGATCCCAATCTCGGCGATGCGGTTCAGTTAAACTCGCCCACTTTCACCAAGCCCATTGAAACTCGCGTTACGCGCACGAGTCGCCAACTAAACCCACAAAGCCGGACGCTTTCGGTCGAGATCGATTTGGAAAATCAGGAGTCTCGTTTACTCCCCGGTGCATTTATCACGGCCAAGATTCTCTTGGAACAACGCCAAGATGTGATTGTGATTCCTATCGCTGCTGTGGTGAAAAACGGGGAACAAACCATCTGCTGCAGTGTCGTTGATGGAAAAATCGAGCATCGTCCCATTCGACTCGGCTTGCGTGTTGGTGATGAAGTCGAGGTAAGCGAGGGTATCACAGAAAACGACAGAATCGTTCTCGCGAGGGCCAACTCACTCCAACCAGGACAAACCGTCGACGTTATCGAAAAACAATAGTGACGATTTCATTGGCGCACGTCGAGTCTCCCTATTAAGCCGGTCAGGGAATTCACAGCTGTGCAGTATTATGGAAATCGGCACTGTTTTGGGGTGAAAATGTGAGCCCACGCAGCTCGGACTCGTCAAATCGCCGAAGTTTCGCCAAAAAATGTGATTGCTGAACAGACCTTCAACATCTAGATTTAGGGGATAACTATTAGGCCAACCGAATTTTGATTGTGTGAGTTTTTTGATGAAAACAATGGTCGCACTCGCAATTTGTGCTCTAGCTTTCGCTATCTCCAATGAACCGTCCAAAGACCTCGATCTCATGCAAGGTACTTGGAACATTCAATCTGCCGAATTGAGCGGCAATCCATTTCCGCCCGAAGTGAGCAAATCGATCAAGCTCACCATCGAAGGGAACAACTACACCGTTGTGGCAGGCGGCAATAGTGACAAAGGAACTTGCAAACTCAATCCCGATGTTACCCCCAAGACACTCGAAATCACCGGTGTTGAAGGCCCCAACAAAGGGAAGACCATTTTGGCAATTTACGAAGTCAAGGAGGGTGAGCTAAAAGTCTGCTACGATCTATCCGGCAAAGAGTTTCCCAAAGAATTCAAATCGCTGAATGGAACGCAACTTTTCCTCGTGAGCTATACCAAAGAGAAAAAGTGACACGCCCTGTGTTTCAAGTCGACTGAATCGCGTATCATGCTGCTCCAACGGACTGTACTCCCGGCAGGGACGCCCTTTTTCCATCGTTATTTCCTCTCATTACCGTCACGGTAAATCGATTTGTCCGCAGGAGAGAATCTGTGAGTACATGGCCTATTGGTGTCTTCACCAGTGTTGATGCTGGTTTAGGTGTAAAGCTCGAAGTCGTCAAAGAACTCGGCATCCCTACCATTCAACTTCACGCACCACACCGTGCGACGCGAACCGCCAAATGTGCTGAGGAATTCACCAAAACACTCGATCAACTCGGCGTCGAATTGACCTGCGTATTCGGTGGCTTCGATGGCGAAAGTTATGCGGACATTCCAACGGTTGTACGCACCGTCGGTTTGGTACCTGCCGATACCCGCGCAGTTCGCCTGCAAGAAATGAAAGAGATCGCTGACTTCGCACGACTATTGAATTGCGATGTCGTTGCACTCCACCTCGGCTTTGTTCCTCATGATACCAACACGCGCGAATACGCGGATGTTGTGGAAGTCACCCGCCAATTGTGCGACCATGCTGCTCGCAATGAACAAGCGGTTCATTTAGAAACTGGACAGGAAACCGCTCCTGCGTTGGTCCAATTTATCAAAGACACGGAACGCAAAAATCTGTTCGTGAATTTCGATCCCGCCAACATGATTCTGTACGGCACTGGTAATCCCATCGAAGCCGTTCAATATTTGGGTAGCTATGTTCGCAGCATCCATTGCAAAGATGGAACATGGAGCAGCCAACCTGGTGTTACTTGGGGTTGCGAAGTTCCCTTGGGCCAAGGGGACGTCAACATGGAGCTGTATCTCCAAACCTTGTGGAATATCGGTTATCGCGGTCCACTAACAATCGAACGTGAAATCCCGCAAGAACCAGAGCGACAAAAGGCCGAAATCGGCGGCGCAGTCAACTTATTGACCTCGCTACGCAAGAAAATTGCGGGCTGCTAATCCCGGCAGTTCGTCGTACATGATTCTCACTGGAGCGGAACAGCCAGCCTGTTTCCGCTCTTTTTTTTGCTACTCCAGGCGAAGTACAGGTGAGAAAAATGCATTAATGGTCTGAACAGAAAGTCACGCTTGGGGGCATCCCGTCCCCTTGCCACGAATTCGACTCAAATCGCGAAACGAGGTATAATGAAAGCTGCAGCTGTTCAAAAAAATTGCTGTTATACCCTCCTTTACCCCACCTCACCCACGCTTGGTTTGAGATCTTCCATTTCGCGAGCTAGTTGGAAATGAAAATTTGCTTATGGCTCCTGGCTGCTGCTTGCTTGTTGAGTTCGAGTTCGATTTGGGCCCAAGAGAACATCACGTTCAACAATGACATTCGCCCCATTTTGTCGGACAAGTGCTTCTTCTGCCATGGCCCCGACAGCAGCAAACGAGAAGCCGACTTAAGGCTCGACGACCGCGAGGCGGCAATTCAATCGGGAGCCATTGTTCCTGGAGATCCCGAAAAGAGTGCGATGCTACAGCGGGCACTCAGTGAAGATGCTGAAACGGTAATGCCACCTCCGCATGCCAAATTGGATAAATTGACCACCGCTGAGATTGCGACACTGAAAGCATGGATCGCCGCCGGTGCGTCGTATGAAAAGCATTGGGCATTCATTCCCGTCAAACCACTCGATTCCACTGACAAAGACATCAGCGTCAAAATCGACAAGTCCATTCAAGACGCACTAAAGAAACGTGGTTTATCTCAACAATCGGCCGCATCGAAAACCACTCTAATACGGCGATTGAGTTTCGATATCACTGGCCTTCCTCCAACTCCGCAAGAAGTCACGGACTTTCTCAACGATTCAGCTCCCAATGCGGTCGAGCGTCTGGTGGATCGACTGTTGGCTTCCCCGCGCTATGGCGAAAAAATGGCGGTGGATTGGTTGGACATTGCGCGTTATGCAGATAGTTATGGATTTCAAGTCGACCGCGAGCGTGAGGTTTGGCCATGGCGCGATTGGGTGATCGATTCGTTCAATCGCAATCGTCCCTTCGACGAATTCGTCACCTGGCAATTAGCCGGTGATCTATTGCCCAATGCCACCGAAGAACAGATTTTGGCCACTGCGTTCAATCGCCTACACCAGCAGGAATCGGAAGGTGGGAGCGTCGAAGAAGAATATCGCGTGGAGTATGTCAGCGATCGCGTTCAAACTTTTGCCACCGCCTTTTTGGGCCTAACTTTCGAATGTGCACGATGCCACGACCATAAGTACGACCCCATTTCTCAAAAGGAATATTATCAGCTCTTTTCCATATTCCAGAACATTGATGAAGCAGGCCTCTATTCTTATTTCACCATGTCGCCACCAACACCGGCATTAACATTGACCAACGCAGAATCGGCTTCCAAACTGAGTTCTCTGAGAGAACAAATTGCCCAACTCGAAAAAAGCCTGACTGAACAACGGTCTGTGTCTCGAGCCAATTTTGAAGGCTGGCTCAAAAACACAACTCTCAAGGAGCTTCAACTTTTATCAGGTGAATTAGCTCGATTTCCTTTGGATTCGCTCGAGGCGAACAAGCTCTCCAATGCGATCAAGGGAGATCAGCCCGCTATGCTTCGCGGAGAAAATCAATTGGTCGAAGGACATAGCGGTCAAGCTGTGAAATTTACCGGCGACGATCCAGTCGATCTCCCTCTAGGTAACTTCCATCGACATCAACCTTTTAGCATCTCGATGTGGATCAAGACACCAGACGAGAAGAGTCGCGCTGTGGTGATGCATCGCTCCCGAGCCTGGACTGATGCCGCCAGCCGCGGTTACGAATTGTTGATCGAAGATGGGAAATTGAAATGGTCCTTGATTCATTTTTGGCCGGGCAACGCAGCCTCGATTGCGGCCACAGAAAAACTTCCAATCGACCGCTGGGTTCATGTCACGGTCACCTCCAACGGAAGTAGCAAGGCCAGTGGACTTTCTATTTACATCGATGGTAAACGAGCGGCAATCGAGACGATGAAGGACTCGCTCACACGCGAAATCACTGGCGGCGGCGGCGACAACATCGCTTTAGGCGAACGATTTCGAGATCGCGGTTTTAGCCAAGGCGCAATCGACGACGTGCGCGTCTTCGATGTTTGTTTAACACCGTTGGAAGCGCTAACTCTCTTTGATGAAACTCAAGCAACTCAGGTTCTCACGGCCTCCCCTGAGCAACTTACGGAAGAACATCGCGAACAATTGTTGGAATGGTATCTGCTGCGGCAGGATGTGGCTTATCAAACCAAACTACAAGAACTACAACAAGCGCGGCTCGAGGAAGCCAAACTTTTCGAAAGCCTCAAAGAAATCATGGTAATGAAGGAACTACCTGAACCCAAGCCAGCGTTTGTTCTCTTCCGTGGTGAGTACGCTCAGCGTCGCGAGCAGGTCGAGGCGGGAGTGCCACAGGCACTATCGCCATTCCCCGAGGGTGCGCCCCGCAATCGGCTTGGATTAGCAAAATGGCTGACCCGCCCCGAGCATCCGTTGATGGCCCGCGTCACTGTTAACCGGGTGTGGCAATCGATATTTGGTAGAGGACTCGTCAAGACATCTGAGGATTTCGGCAGTCAAGGAAGCCGCCCACTTTATCCCGAAGTGTTAGATGCATTAGCTGATTATTTCATCCGCTCGGGCTGGGATATGAAAAAACTCGTCAAGGCGATTGTGCTAACCAAAACCTATCAACAAAACAGTGTGGCCGACGCGAACATCATGGCAGACGATCCAGACAATGAATGGCTCGCTCGAGGGCCACGATTCCGGCTCACAGCCGAGATGATTCGCGATAATGCCCTAGCAGCAGCCGGCTTACTCAACGAGAAAATGGGTGGTCCACCCGTGAACCCTTATGAAATGACCGAATCGTTTAAGCCAGCGGGTGTCAGTGGTGGTGATGATGCGTATCGACGTAGCCTCTATACCAATTGGCGACGTACGGGCCCCCCTCCTGCACTCCTGGCCTTTGATGCGCCCCGTCGAGCGGTTTGCACAGCCAAACGCGAAAGAACCGATTCACCTCTGCAAGCGTTGATCTTGTTGAATGGTGTTCAATATGTTGAAGCCGCTCGAATCTTGGGGCAAGATTTGTGGCATCACCACGAAGGCAATGTGGAAAATATGATCAGGGAAGGTTGCCTGCGTTGTTGGAGCCGGGAGCCTGACGATGCGGAACTCAAGATTCTCACGCAATTATGGAACGATCAGCTTCAGCACTTCACAACCCATCTCGATCAAGCCAATCAGCTGCTCGCCATTGGTAATCGACCCAAAGATGCCAAACTTGATGCAGCTCAAGCAGCCGCGGCAACCGTGTTGGCCCAAGCCCTGCTCAACTTTGACGAATGCGTCGTCAAACGCTAAGTAAAGGAACGAACCCAAATGCTTTCACAATTACTGGCACACAATCGTCGTTCGTTTCTAGGACAAGCTGGACTCGGCTTAGGCTCGATGGCGCTAGCTGACTTACTTTCGAAAGATGGAAAAGCAGACGACTCTGCCGCCAAATCCACTAAAGAACGTGGCATCTTAGGCCAGCCTCATTTCCCACCCAAAGCGAAACGAGTCATCTATCTGTTCATGTCGGGTGGCCCCTCTCAACTCGACCTATATGACTACAAACCGCTGCTCAACCAACGCCATGGTGAACAGCTTCCTGATTCGGTGCGCGGTGGTCAACGTCTGACAGGAATGTCCGGTAATCAATCGTCGATTCCGTTAGTTGGTTCGCCTTTCAAATTCGCTCAATATGGCAAGAGTGGGTCTTGGTTTAGCGAACTGCTACCGCATACAGCATCTGTTGCCGATGAACTCTGTATTGTTCGCTCGATGTACACCGAAGCCATTAATCATGGACCAGGTGTGACCATGTTTCAAACAGGAACGCAAATCGCGGGGCGACCAAGCATCGGTGCATGGTTGAGTTACGGCCTCGGACAAGAGAACGAGAATCTTCCATCCTTTGTGGTATTGATTACTCGTGATAAGGGTGGCCAACCTTTAGGTGCTCATTTATGGGGAAGTGGTTTCCTACCGACCAAACACCAAGGCGTGCTATTCCGAGCCGCCAAAGATCCAGTACTGTATCTCGGTAATCCAGCCGGCATCGATACGGCGAGTCGCCGCAATCTTTTGGATCGGATCAATGAACTTCATCAACATCAGTTGACTCGAACACCCGATACCGAAATTCAATCGCGCATGGATCATTATGAAATGGCCTATGCAATGCAATCGAGTGTACCTGAAGCCACCGACATTTCCGGCGAACCGAAACACATCCTGGACAGCTATGGTCCAGACGTCACCAAACCAGGCACGTTTGCAGCAAACTGCCTTCAGGCTCGCCGATTGGCAGAGCGCGGTGTACGATTTATTCAACTGTATCATCAAGACTGGGATCATCACGGCGGTCTACCTTTCGCATTACCGAAACTGTGTCAAGAAACGGACCAGCCAGCGGCGGCTTTAATCAAAGACCTGCGCGATCGAGGCATGCTCGATGACACACTCGTGATCTGGGGTGGAGAGTTCGGACGAACCAACTATTGCCAGGGCAAGATTCAAAAAGACTTTGGTCGTGATCATCATCCGCGCTGTTTCAGCCTATGGATGGCGGGGGGCGGCGTGAAAGGTGGAACTGTTTTTGGTGAGACTTGTGAGTTTGGTTATAACATTGCAGCCGATGGTATACATATCCATGACTTGCAAGCGACCATGATGCACTTGTTAGGTATCGATCACGAAAGGCTAACCTATAAGTTCCAAGGCCGACGCTACCGTTTAACCGACGTTCATGGAAAAGTGGTTAACGGCCTACTCGCCTAAAGTCATCACCCGCGCTGCGGTAGAACGCAACTCGTTTGGCAAATTTGTCGTCTGTACAAATCCGTTGCGATAATTAGTGGCGGATGCGAAACTTACGTTGGGCCCGGCATTTATTTGTCATTCACATGCCGCAGTTCCAATGGATTTTCGGCATGTAAGTTACGTACAAAGACACCCACGTCACCATGCAAGATGCCATCGAGTTCATTGCCAAAAATCTCGCCGCGCCATCCGCTCAAGAGGCGAGGCATATCTTCATAAATCTCATCTTGCCTGGACTTTGCCGCTTTAGGATTTTGGGCGAGTCGAAATTCGGCCCATTCGCGGAGATCATCACTGGTGGCTACCAGTTGAGATGCGATCTTTCTGGAGCGACAAAGCGTGGCCAAGGCAACGGATAAAAGTTGAGTCACCATGCCAGAGACATCGTCCCGACGTCCACGTCGATTCTTGGGGACCCGAATCTCCGGTGCTGCCAAACCTCGCTCAATACATTTGGCAATGGGATCCACATACTGCTTCATACCGGAATGATGCATACCACGGAGATTGGCAATTCGTTTTGGATCAGGACTGGCACGTCGCGCCATCTCGACTAATAAATCGTCCCTGACTAACCGCCGTGGGGGAATATTTCGTTGAGCAGCCAACTTGTGTCGCCATAACCACAGCTCTCGCAATATGGCATTGCCACGCGGAGTTAAAGATTGAGCACCACTCAGGCGATGCCATTGCTCTTGTTTCTCTTGATGGACCAAACGCTGTAGCCATTCAGCCGTTTCAGTAACCAGCCATTCAGAACGGCCAGAGTCGTCCAATTGAGTTTCCAATCGTTTGTGCAAGCGATCCAAATGTGCGACGTCTTCGGCCGCATATTGTAATTGGGCTGCCGACAAGGGACGCGCTCTCCAATCGGTGCGAGTCTCACCTTTGTCGAGTTGATGTCCCAAAATCTTTTGAAGCAAATTGCCGTAAGAAGCGGGATACTCCATGCCCACAAAACCTGCAGCCAGTTGGATATCAAACAGATTGGGAATCACTTGCCCAGTAGCTCGAAAACAAAACAGCACCTCTTCGCGGCCTGCATGGACCACCACTCGTCGCGCCGGATCCAAGAGCAAATCCCAGAATGGCGTAATATCGTGTAAACCGATCGGATCGATAATGGCTAATTCCGATCGTGTAGCCACTTGAATCAAACAGAGGTCAGGTCGATAACAATCTTCCGATACGAACTCCGTATCAAATCCGACCCAATCGCTTTCGGCGAGCCGTTTGCACAACGCGTCGAACTCGTTTTGTTGTTCAATGACTTGAAAATTCACCGTCGGCTGCTCCGACCCAAAGGGGCCTCTATGAGATCGTTTCTAAAGCGGATAACTTAATCATCTGTCGAATGCTCGTTTACAAGACTCCTAAGATAACAGTATACGACCCGCCAAGTCGACTAGAGACTTACGCCCAAAAGCTGGGATGCCCATGTTTTTAGGAATTCATAGTGACCGATTTTGTGATCAAGTTCTCACCTCCGAAACTTCTGGTCTCCGTTCGAAGCCTGGGCGAAGCATTGGCGGCGTTGCAAGGTGGTTGTGATTGGCTGGATGTTAAAGAGCCATCTGCCGGTTCTTTGGGCGCAGCTTCACTGTCGACTTTGCAAGAAATATCAACGATTTCGGGATCTTTTGCCGGATGGAGTGCTGCCCTAGGCGAACTAACCGAACTTTCTGATTACCAATGGACCGATGCATTTCAAACTTTGCCAAACCTAAACATGGTAAAGATTGGCTTGTCGCATTGTGGTCCCCATTGGCGGCAAAGTTTGGCGCAATTTAGACGCAATCACCCGCAGATTTCTTTGGCTATGGTCTATTATGCGGACCGTCTCAATGCTCAATCACCCTCTTGGGACGAAACCATTCAGGCCGCTCAAGAATTAGGTTCGCCAATCGTTTTGATTGATACTTTTTTGAAAAATGGTCAAACCCTCTTAGACTTCATATCGTTGGAAGAACTGATGATTCTTCGCCAGCAACTCTCGAATTTGAATTTGGGCTTTGCCTTGGCGGGTTCATTGCAATCGGAACAGATTCCACGAATTGCGCAGGCTGCCCACCCCGATCTAGTAGCCGTTCGTGGGGCCGCCTGTAAGTCGGGCAGAAATTCGGAATTGTGCGTCTCAAGAGTTGCACTTTTGAAACGAATCCTAAATCAAGCCGACGATTAATCTCTATGGATTAGTTCGGTTGTCGAGTATGATTTAGAAGTGGATTTTATTGTGAGGATCGGTATTCTATGCGTTTTATTGAAATGACGGGTGAGACGTTACTTGCCGTAGTAACCGATCACGATTTGCCACCCGAAGAGTTGAGAGCGGCGGGAGTAACTCCCGATGCCATCGTGCGCATTAACGAGCAAGGTGACATCGAGTTGCGTCGCACTGATCGTTGGGATGTTGTCGGCGGCCTACTTGGAAACTATCAAGAACGCGTTAGGGCATTAACGGGCTTAGAATACGCATAATTTAGTTGAGCTATTGGGTCGAGGCGTCAGGGAGGTCACTATCGCCGATGTCGAGTCATGATCGCGGCCCAATGAATGGGATCATCCGTCAAGCCAACAAAATTGTTGGCGCCGTCTGCTTGTCGGAAAGCTCTCCCAATTTCATCGAACAATTCAATCATTGCTATGGCGGCATGATGATGAAAGCGGAAGGCGATACGCCTCCCAAAGCTTCCGAATCGACCTCTCGGACGGGCCCGCGCTATCGTCCCCCTCAACATGCTCGTGGCTCCCGTTTTGGGGATAAATAACCCGCTTGAGAGTAAAATTCAAATTCCAGACTGCAATAAACGCCCTTACTGAGACAGCATCTCAATAAGGGAGAACAAATTCCCTTAGCTGCCGGAATCGTCTCCGGAAGGGCGTAGTCTTTTCCACAGGAATTTTCGCAACGCCACTTGTCAAAAAAAGAATCGATACCTAAAGTGTCTTCGAAGTGCGGTTGATTTTCGCTTCGAGAGAACTCCGGTAATGCAAGACTTTAACGATCCTCTTTTCGATGATGGCAATGCTGATGATGGCGTTGGCCAGGCGATCCGCCCCATCGATCAAGCCGTTCTTGATCTGTTGCGTCGCCATGGAAGTCTGACGATCCAAGATCTGATTGAGCAATTGAATGTAACTGCGACTGCCGTCCGCCAAAGGTTGGACCGGTTGGAACAGCTGCGTCTGATTGTCAAAGAAAAGCAGGGTGTTGGACGCGGACGACCTTCGTTCCGCTATTCCATTACCAATCTCGGTTTGCGATTTGCCGGAGTGAGTTATGCCGACTTGGCACTCGCTTTGTGGCATGAAATTAACTCGCTTCCAAACTCTTCAATTAAAGAAGGGTTGTTGCAAAAAGTCTCGAAGCGCATGGGCCGCACCTATCGCGATGAGATTCAGGGCGACACGGTTGAAGACCGACTCACCGACTTGGTCAAAGTGCTGGGAGATCGCAAGATTCCCGCGACTCTGATCTCGAACGGTCAGCTCCCGATTCTTGAAGTGCAAGCTTGCCCCTATCCAGAACTGGTCAATGGCGATCCTGCTAATCGACATCTCTGCGAAATGGAACAAGAAGTATTGAGCGCTGCGATGGGTCAACCGATGGAACTCTCGCGTTGCCGCCTCGATGGCCATAACTGTTGTCAATTTAAACCTGTTGCCGGTGCTCCGACGGCGGCTTCACTGCCGCTGTCGCCATCGTAACGCTACCCAAAAATATCCACGAACTCGAATTCATATCCCTACTAGGAAAGTTGAAAGCGATCGACGATGACCCACGTTTTGAAGATCGAAAATCTGCACGTTTCAGTAGATGGCAAACCCATTCTTCGCGGCGTAAATTTGGAAATGAAACATGGCGAAACCCATGCTTTGATGGGCCCAAACGGTTCAGGCAAGAGCACGTTAGGCTTGGCCATTATGGGACATCCGAACTATGAAGTGACCGAAGGCTCGATCTCTCTGGATGGTGAAGATGTACTAGCCATGGAAGCCGATCAACGAGCTCGGGCTGGTATCTTCATGGCTTTCCAACGCCCGATTGCGATCCCTGGCGTCAAGATGGCCGACTTCTTGCGACACGCAGCCACCAACGTTCGCCGACCTGATCGTAAGGAAGGTGAAGAGTTGATTCCTATGCGAGATTTCCGCAAGGAACTCAAGTCTAAAATGGCACAACTAAAGATCGACGCCGAATTCGCCAAACGTTATGTCAACGATGGCTTCTCCGGTGGAGAAATGAAGCGAGCTGAGATCTTGACCTTGGCGATGCTCCAACCGAAGTTTGCGATTCTCGACGAAACAGACAGCGGTTTGGACGCGGATGCTGTTCGCCTAGCCAGCGAAAGTATCGCTGAAATTGGTCGTGAAAAAATGGGCCTGTTGATCATCACCCACCACGACAAATTGCTCGAACACAATCCTCCTGAATTCACCCATGTCATGTTGGGTGGACGCATCGTCGAAACAGGTGGTGCCGATCTCGCTCGCGAATTGCACTCTTCTGGTTATGAACGTATTCGCAAAACCTATCCAGAAGCCGAACAAGCGAACCGGGCGATGTTAGGTTCGAACGAAGAAGAAGCGGTTGAAGTTACCGCTTAAGCAGCCGTTTATTTGTAGATACCAATCGATTTCAACCAGCATCTAAGCTCTCGACCTGAGAGCCAATGCTTCCGAAGTTAAAAACAATCAGCACAAAAAACGTTTCTACCCGAATGGAAACGATCACGGAGAAAGCCTCAATGGCGACTGATGTAATGAGCCCTTCAGAGGATGGAATTGGCGAAATCAACAAGTACGATTTCCGCACAGAAACCAAGGCTGTTTTCAAAGCTCGCAAAGGTATCGATGCCGAAATCGTAAACCAGATTTCGGAAATGAAAAACGAGCCTGAGTGGATGCGGCAATTCCGCCTTAAGGGTCTGGAGATTTTCAACTCCAAGCCAATGCCTGAATGGGGTGGCGATATCGCCATCGATTTCCAAGACATCTACTACTATCTCAAGCCAACCGACAAACAAGGTCGCACTTGGGATGAAGTCCCGCAAGAAATCAAAGACACCTTTGATAAGCTGGGCATTCCCGAAGCAGAAAAGAAGTTTCTGGCTGGTGTGAAAGCTCAGTTCGAAAGCGAAGTTGTGTATGGTTCGCTTAAAGAAGAGCTTTCCAATCAAGGCGTGATCTTTACAGACACCGACACCGCCGTTCGCGAATATCCCGACTTAGTGCGTGAGTATTTCGGCACCGTGATTCCTTCAACGGATAACAAGTTCGCCGCTTTGAACTCTGCAGTTTGGTCAGGTGGTTCGTTTATCTACATACCTAAGGGTGTGAAGATCGATTTTCCACTGCAAGCTTACTTCCGCATCAACGCTGAAAACATGGGCCAGTTCGAGCGAACGCTCATCATCGTTGATGAAGGTGCCAAGGTGCATTATGTCGAAGGTTGTACCGCTCCGATGTATAGCAGCGAAAGCCTGCACTCTGCAGTGGTTGAAATCATTTGCAAACGCGGAAGCCGTTGCCGCTACACGACCATTCAGAACTGGGCGAACAACATTTATAACCTCGTTACCAAACGTGCTGTAGCCTACGCCGACGCGACAATGGAATGGGTGGATGGTAACCTTGGTAGCAAGCTCACCATGAAATACCCAGCGGTATACATGGTCGAACCAGGTGCTCGCGGAGAAATTTTGTCCATCGCGTTCGCCAGCAAAGGTCAGCACCAAGATGCGGGTGCCAAACTCGTTCACGCGGCCCCCAACACTACCGGTCAGATCATCAGCAAGTCCATCAGCAAGGGTGGTGGTCGCAGCAGCTACCGAGGCTTGGTTCGCGTCGAAAAGAACGCGAAAAACAGCAAGTGCAATGTGGTCTGCGACGCTTTGATTCTCGATCCACAAAGCCGCAGCGACACCTATCCGTATATTGAAATTGCCGAACAAGATGTGAGTGTTGGTCACGAAGCCAGCGTGTCACGTATCGGTGAAGAGCAATTGTTCTATCTCATGAGTCGCGGTCTATCGGAAGCTGAAGCCAGCACCATGATCGTTAACGGCTTTATTGAGCCGCTCGTGAAAGAACTCCCAATGGAATATGCCGTGGAAATGAATCGATTGATTCAGCTTCAGATGGAAGGCTCAGTCGGTTAATCCCTACCAGACATATCGCGAAATAGCGTAAGGAATACATTTACATGTCGTCGTCGACTCTCGTGCCAACGTTTGATGCTTCAACGTTTGAGCAGTTTCTGAAGAACAACTCGAGCACCACTTGGGTAGAACAGCAGCGTCGCAATGCGTGGAACCAATTTTCTTCCATGGCATGGCCGGCACGCAACGAAGAAGATTGGATGCGCAGCGACCTGCGAGCCTTCCAATTGAATCGCTTTGCTCTACCTCTGGAAGCGAGCAACGATAATCTCGCATTGCCATGTTGGCTCACCGAGGGTGTTGAACTCGCGGGACGAATGGAAATCGTGGACGGTTTCGCGCGTCGGTCAGAACTCTTAGATGCTTATCGCGCCAAGGGTGTACTGTTTGGTTCGCTTGAAACGTTGGCGACCCAACATCCTGAAGTCGTTCAGAAGTATCTTTTCAGCGTGCTGGAAACGAACCAAGACCGCTTCGCCGCACTGCATGCCGCCTGCTGGCAAGGAGGACAACTTCTGTATGTTCCACGCGGCGTAACCATTCGTGAACCGTTCCATGTTTTGGCTGGAATGTCTAATGGTGGCACCGATTTAGGCCATACGTTGATCGTGCTGGAAGAAGGAGCTGAAGCGACCTTCTTGTACGAGTCCAATTCGCCTGATGCATCCGCTAGCGGATTTCATTGCGGTGGTGTTGAAATCGTGATGCAAGCCAACTCACGTTTGCGATATGTCAATTTGCAAGACTGGGGTCGAGGCGTTTGGCATTTTGCCCATCAACGCGCTAAGCTACATCGCGATGCATCGTTGCAGTGGACCATCGCTGCCCTCGGCAGTCGCTTCGCTCAGGTAAGTCAACAAGTCGCCTTGTGTGGCCCAGGGGCTGAATCTCAAGTAAACGGCGTTATGTTTACTCAAGATCGCCAACAACTCACTTACAATACCATTCAGCATCATCGTGCGGATCATTGCCGCAGCGATTTCTTGTATAAGGCTGCCTTGCAAGATCGCTCGCGAACCGTATGGCGTGGGATGATCAAGGTTGATCCAGCCGCTCAAAAAACGGACGGCTATCAACGCAATGACAACTTGTTGCTCAGCGATCAATGCCGAGCCGACTCGATTCCAGGACTCGAAATTAAAGCGGACGATGTTCGTTGCACACACGGCAGCACTTCGGGCAAGGTGGATGAAGAATTGATCTTCTACGCCCGCAGTCGCGGCTTCACTCGGAAAGAAGCTATCCGCATGATTGTCACCGGCTTCTTCCAACAAATTTTTGATCGAATCACGATCGAAAGTGTGCGGGATGCTCTTGGCATGGCCATCGCCCGACAAGTTCGCGAATATCAATAATCATTAGAAAGAATGCGACGGATGAGCGACTACGTACCAGTTGCCAAGTTATCGGAAATCCCACCTCAAGGCAAAAAGACAATTGAGGTAGATGGACGTTTTGTGGTTCTATTCCGAATCGATGGACAAGTTTCGTGCATCGATGATGTGTGCACACACGATGGAGGCACGCTGGGTGATGGCGAATTGGAAAATTTCGCTATCGCTTGCCCTCGTCATGGGGCCAAGTTCGATGTCCGGAATGGCCAGGCTTTGACCATGCCCGCTACCGAAGCAACCGTCGCACACGATGTGAAGGTCGAAGGCGATCAGGTTTTTGTTCGCTTCTTCGACGAACCACGCAAAACGGCGGAAGTGGCTCGTGTCGCTAACAGCGATTCAGCTTCGGCTTCCCCACTGTGCGAGGAAAAGATTCGAGAAGCCTTAAAAAGCGTTATCGACCCCGAATTGTTTGTCAACATCGTGGACCTTGGCTTGATCTACAACGTCGATCTAATTCCGGGTGAAAACGACAAAACCAACGTCAATATCGAAATGACGATGACCAGTCCGATGTGTCCCGCTGGACCGCAGTTGGTTGGCGGAAGTCGTAAAGCAGTGGAAGAACTTCCGGGTGTTGGAGTGGTCGACGTTAAGGTCGTCATGGATCCCCCTTGGTCTCCCGACAAAATGACCGAAGAAGCTCGCGACCAATTGGGCATTTTCTAAGATAACGCGATAGTCATATCCTCGAATTCAACTCCACCTCGCTTGACGCCGCTTGCCCAATCCGACACGCTATCTCACTCCTCTTACCGAGCATGCGGAGTGTGTTAGATGGTCAAGCGTGGTGTTGTGTTAGAGTACATTGTGGGTGGTGGGCTAATGGAGGTCGACAGTACCTCCATCAGTACCAGCTTTCGCAATGAAGGTTGGACGATGCTGTCGGCGATCGTCGATGATTGGAAACGTTGCACGAACGATCTAGGCTCCTCTCAGGACTCCTGGGAAGTTGTTGCCCCAATCGACCCGCGAGTCGCTTCTTGGTTCGATTTTTCTCCCAACGACATTTATCGGCTGCTAGACCCAGGCACCAACTTTCTTGATCAATGGTGTCGCTATGCGGTTGATGCCGACGCCATTATTTTGATCGCACCGGAAAGCGGTGGTGAACTTTCACGCCTTGCAGCGGCCATCGATGAAGTTTCCGATGCACGACTCGGGTGCCGTTCGCCTTTTCTCGAACGCACTTCCAACAAACTCATGATGGCCGATTACATCTCCGACGAGTATCTCCATCCACAAACTCTGACACCTGCACAGTTTCGCATGTTCGTTCGCTCACGACCTGCAGTGTTCAGCCGACAATGGGTGATGAAACCCATCGATGGAGCTGGTTGTGATGGTATTTGGCGTGGCACTACAGAAGCCCTGGCCACGTTTCTCGACGAACAGCCAGAGTGCCCCGATGCATTAATTCAACATTACTTGCCCGGCCAAGCAGCCAGCGTATCCGCATGGGTTACCGATACCGGACGCTGGTGGCTTCCACCCGTCTGGCAAGACATTCAGTGGGAGTCACATACCTTCCCCAGCGGCAATATTCTCGATCGCCCCAGTTACTTAGGTGGAAGTGGACCTATTGAATATTTGCATTGGCATGCCGTTCACGAATTCGCAAATCGCGTGCTCGATCTTCTAGGCCCAGGAGCACTTGGATGGGTGGGCCTCGATTTTGTGCTCAACCTGGAGAGCGGCAAACCCCGCTGTTCGGTCATCGAAGTCAATCCGCGCTGGACCACTTCCTATGCCGGTTTGAGGCAACTCTATGCAGGTAACTTGTTGCAGAAATTCCTCGATAAATCATTCTCCAAATCAGCTCTGAACGAGCCCGCCAGTCAATCCGAATGGCTTCCCAAACAGGTTCAATGGAACGCATCCCCCTGATTTCCCAATCTGACACGTAATGCGCTTCAAAGTTGAGACGATCGTGTGCGTCACTTAGTTTGTTAACGATTCGTCGATCTGTAGACCATAGTGTCAAAAGGCATTCAGATCGCTTTTGGGCGGCACCACTTCTCCTTAGCACTTGGGCTTCTTCTTGTCGAAAATGGCCTTCGCTTGAGACAGTAGTCTCCAGTTGTCTCAATGAAGTTCAGCCGCACACATAGCCCGTATCGATTGCGAATTACAAAAATGTAATTAGCTGCCATCATTCCCCTCGGGCTTGTACCTGTCGTATAGAATCTGCTATCCACATGAAAATTGGACAGGACGCTCGAAGTTCAGTGTTAATGCTAGCAAGGACGTGAAAGATGCTCCGGACAATCAGTAAAGCCCGTTCTGTTTGGGCGTTCGTGTTTTGCCTTTTCCTGAGCAATGGGTCCGCAATCTTGGCTTGGCAGAACCCCGCACCGCAAGTTGCGGAAGGGGATGTTGAAGTTCGTGCCAGTCGCGTCTTTACCTTTGTGGACAAAACGGGTCTCGGCCATCAACACGGCGTCGAAGGCTGGCTCAAACCGAGCCAAATCCTTCTCAATGCAGAGCAGGGGGGAGGGAAGCTTGTGTTCGATATGGCGAGCTTTGATGCAGATACCGATACAGCTCGAAAGTTTTTTGGCCTTGAGGGCTCAACGGCAGAAGGGACACGCAAACAAGTCAACGACAACATGAAGGGGCGAGACATTTTGGACACACAAAAGTATCCAGAAGCGATCTTTACGATTAGTTCATCGCTACCCACTGGCAAAGCAGATTCCAAACAGCGTCCAGAGTTCGAATTGAAAGGTGACTTCACCTTGCATGGCGTCACCAAACCACTGCGTTTGCTCTGCAATGTGGAACAAACACGAGGCTGGCTAAGGTTAGTAGGGCACTTCGAAATTAAGCAGACCGATTACGGCATCAAGCCTTTTTCGAAAGCGTTTGGCGCAATTGGTGTGGCCGACACCCTGCGAATTCATGGTGCGATCTGGGTGGCTCCGACAAAGAGCCTTGATCTCTCCAAGATTCCCGAAATCAAGTAACGAAAGCAACCGGTAGCATGATTTCGGTAGAATCGATTGAAAAGAAATCTATCCGCGGCCATTACGATCTGGCCACTCCTTTTTATCGCTTGCTGTGGGGACCACATATCCACCACGGACTTTGGCTCGATGACGCTGCGACGCCCTATCAAGCCCAATGCCAACTCACCGATACACTCGCTGACCTTGCGAATATCACCAGCCAAGACGAAGTACTCGATGTAGGCTGCGGTATGGGAGGCTCATCGATTCGACTTGCGCTGAAACGACAGTGCCAATGTCGCGGAATTACATTGAGCCCCGTTCAAAAACGTTGGGCCAGCACTTCGGCATTTCTGAAGGGGCTATCCCGGCGCGTTCAGTTCGAGGCAGCCGATGCTGAGAAAATTGAATTTGAAGCGAATTCCTTTGATGTGTTGTGGTCTGTGGAATGCACCGAACACCTATACGACAAAGCTCGCTTTTTTAAGAAAGCCGGGGAGTGGGTCCGACCTGGCGGAAGAATCGCAATTGTCGTTTGGTTTCAAGGTAGAAACCCTAGACGTCCAGGTCATGAGAAACGTGTGGAAGAATTATGCCAACGCTTTGTTTGTCCATCTTTTGCCACCGTGGATGAATATAGTTCATGGCTGACTGCAGCCGGCTTTTCCTCGATTGCGCATCATGATTGGACAGAACACGCTGCTCGCACTTGGAAAATCTGCAAAGAACGTGTGAAAAAAACGAGAGTAGACCATCTCGCAAAATGGATCAGCCGCGAACAAGTGGACTTTATCAACGGCTTCGACAAATTGATCGAAGCCTTTGAAGATGGCGATATGGAATACGGGGCGTTGGTGGCCCACCGGACTTAAAGGAACGACGCATGGATGCGATCAAAAACATTTCGGCTCCCAATCCAGCCTTCTTTGCTTGGTCTCGACTGGGTGGCATGGCTTTCGGCTTTGGAAACCAAACCCTCTTTCTGATCACTGTTTGGTATCTATTTTGGTTTTTGCGTGACGGATCACTCAACCACGAGCATCAACATTGGATCGAAATCGATTTATTATTGGCGCTGTTTTTTGCAGTTAGCCATTCGATCATTCTAGCCCCTTTCATGCGTAAGCGACTAAAAAGTTTTGTCCCCGCTGGCTTCTATGAATCGTTTTTCTCTGCCTCGACTTGTGTCAGTTTATTGCTGTTGTTTCTTTTTTGGCGCACTAGCGAAATCACTGTTTGGCACCTGGACGGTTGGCCTCTATACGCCGTTCGCATCTGTTTTTACGGCTCCTGGCTCGCCTTGCTCTACTCGTTAGCTTTAACAGGCCTCGGCTATCAAAACGGTTGGACACCCTTCTACTACTGGCTGATTCGACGCACTCCACCTAAACGCGAATTTGTCACTAAGGGCGCCTACAAATACTTGCGGCATCCAGTCTACCTCAGCTTCTTGGGACTGATTTGGTTCACACCCCATATGACCCTAGATCATGCATTGCTAACTGCAGTATGGACAGGCTATATCTTTATTGGCAGCATCCTTAAGGATCAACGCCTCTATCGATTCATTGGCAAGCCCTATCGAGAATATGCCAAGCAAGTGCCCGGCTATCCTTTGTGTCCCATCGGACCTCTGGCCCGTACCGATCTTGCCCACGATCCCAAACTCAGCGGAACGCCGCTGGCGGATAATTCGGCCACATCAACTCTCGCATCCGTCAAAGCCAATCCCTAGACCATAATCACTTCTTACTCCCGTTAGATTCGCTGGCCAGCAGAATGAGGTCATGATGCAACCGCTCAGTACTTTCTTTCGCCAGCGATTCTTCATTCTGCTGCTATATCTTGTGCTCATCCTTCCTTGGGTGATCCACGGAGCAGTCACCATCTTACATGCAAGCAGTAGCTCGCCGCTTGACTGGGTCGATCACAAGTATGCGCCGCGCGCAAACTACGAATCGTTTCGTACCTTGTTTGGCGATGGTGATGTTCTCATCGCATCATGGAAAGATTGTCGCGTCGATGATGAACGACTCGATCAACTCCGCGAAGTTTTGAACAAGAATAAGTCGTTTCACGATTCGACGGGCGAATCGTTTTTCACTCACGTGCAATCTGGTCGAGATGCCGTGAATCAACTCATCCAGCCACCCTTTCAGCTCCCATTTTCCGATGCGACGCGCAGCCTGAAAGGGGTCTTTATTGGCGATGATGGTTTCTCAACTTTGGTTTCGATTCAGTTTAATGCAGCGGGCCTCAAGGAACGAAGTCGCCTTGTTCCATTGATTCAGCAAGCAATTCGCAAGACGTGTGAGGTTCCCGCTCAAGAGATTTGGCTATCCGGGCCCGTGATGGATGGCTACACGGTTGACGCCGCCAGCACCAATACCATGCAAAAAACGGCACCCTTATCGGCAGCAGTGGTGTTGTGCCTCTGCATCTTATGCGTCGAATCTCCCATGGCAGGAATTTTGCTTTTTCTAATTTCGCTTTTGGCTCAAGCGATATCACTGGCCTTGGTCTATTACAGTGGCGCCCACATGACGGCCTTATTGATCGTTCTGCCGCCGCTTCTACAAGTCATCTCGGTCGCTGGCGGTATGCACCTGATTCACTATTACTTTGCGGCAGTGAAGCAAAAGGAAAACGACCTGTATGCGGTTGCCGCCATCACGATTCGAGATAACTGGGTACCCTTTTCGTTATCTGCAATTACTACCGCGATTGGCATGTTCTCATTAGCTCTAAGCCAAATTTCGGCGGTACGTGATTTCGGTGTTATCTCGGGTATCAGTGTTATTGTGAATTGGGCTATTGTCTGCTTTTTGCTTCCAGGAGCTTTGGCTCTATTTCGAATCGGCTCAAAGCGGCGACATCAGGCGACCGAGGGGGAAACTCCCTTCCTATTTCGATTTCTTTTTCGCTTTGTTTCGTCCCATGCATCAATGATTTGCCTTACATCACTGTTGGCAATGGTTGGACTAGGACAGGGCTTATCTTCGCTAAATGCATCGGTACGTATTGAAACGCTGTTTGCCCCAGATAGCTCGTTAGTCCAAAGTTACAACCAAACAGAAAATCAAGTTGGTCCTTTGGTTCCTCTCGAACTAGCGATTACATTTCCAAAAGCGAACTCATGGACCTATCAACAGAAACTTGATTTGCTTCAAACCGTTTCCGACAAACTTACGTCTCATCCGCAAATAGACCGTGTTTTTTCAAGCCTCGACTTGCTCCAACAAGCGATCGCGCAATATCAAATTCTCAATCAAGTTCCAGCAATACCTGAAGCTCAAACCGAAGTGACCGAGACTCTGGTTCACGGAAGTCTACCTGGCTTGAGCGACATGCATTACTTGGCTATGGATTCCGAGGGACGTGAGGTTTGGCGAATCACTTCATTGACCAGTGCTTTAGGTGATACTAAGTACAATGAACTGTTGACCGAACTGGAAGCGGATGTTCAACGATCGATCGATGTTGATAAAACTCGCCCTAGCGAAGCGGTTAAATTTCAATTTGCGGGCATCATGCCGCTGGTACACAATATTCAACAGCAGTTATTGGATGATCTGTTTTCGAGCTTTCTCTCTGCCTTTGCTGTGATCTTTGCGATCCTAGCTTTGTCACTTGGCAGTTTTGCCAAAGCAACTATCGCGATGATTCCAAATCTTTTTCCCGTGGTATTGATGTTCGGCGGACTGGGGTGGTCCGGTAAAGCCATCGACATTGGTACCATCATGACCGCTAGTATCGCCATTGGAATTGCAGTTGACGATACGCTTCACTTCTTAACGATGTTCGAAAAAGCACTTGCATCGCCGATGACTCGCAAGCAAGCCGTCAAATACGTCTACGAACATTGCGGAAGAGCCATCCTGAACACCACCATCGTTTGTGTATGTGGGATGGCAGTCTTCTCGCTCAACTCTTTTATTCCAACGGCTCGTTTTTCGTGGATGATGGCAGGCCTATTGGCACTAGCAGTGGTCGGCGATTTAGTACTTCTTCCCGCTCTGCTTTTGAGCCCACTTGGATTCTTCTTCGAACCTAAGCAGAAGGTTGCTCTTGCACCATCACCATCCACTGAACTCCAAATGGATCGAGAACCATTCCATAACATGGTGACCAAAACGTTGGACCAATCGGCATCAGTATTGTCCCACCCTCGCTGAGCGCTGCGAAGCTCTTCTTCGCTTGATCTTGATTATCGTAACTTAGGGCTAACGAAAAACCACTGAACTTTGCCTGATCGTTGCAGCCGTCGCTTGCCATCACTACGGTCCCTTGGATCGCGATCGTAGCGTGCATAATCTTCGTTTCAAAACCAGGCTGCAACATCCCCTCGGGTACAGGATCTGGACTTTCATTGAACCGCATCACGAAGGAGATTTCAGCCCCCAATGCCTTTTTGTAAAACTCTAACGCTTCTTCACAACGACCAGAGAAGAACAAGTAGGGAGAGATGTTTGTATGGGTCATTTTGATTTCTTTCTGAAGTGGAGACACTGAAAAGCTTAAGAAACTTGATTCGCAATCGGCCTCAAATCGAAGAGTGGTCGTATTTCCCAAGTCCCCGAAAATTGTCGCGCCAAACTTTCCGCAACGGCCTGTACTTCGGACGTGTGATTGGCTTTGAGAATAACCACATGATTGAGCTGTTCACTCGCTTCATCACACGCACCATCTGAGATGCGCCGCCCCTCCGGCCTAACCTGAGCCGAGGTTGCGCTGCTCGCCGGACAGAGCGGCAACTGAAGAATTAAATGGCAGTCGCTGGCCAGAGACCAGCAAGAGTGTTGATCCAATTCGGATACCGTTTGACCGCCATATTGCATCAACATGTAGGCAGGCTGATCCACATGAACCAAATCAATACCTTGAGTGGATAGATTCGTATCGAGTGAGCCTTTTTGCAAAGGCCGAATCTCCACGGTTCCTTTTTTAGCGGGCGGCAATCTGCACGCGACTTGAATTGCTTCGTCGAGATGAGGTAAATCGAGCACATAAAAACCACCTAAGTGCTCGATCGTTTCCATGAATGGCCCAGTCGTATGAACTGTCTCGTTCTCCACCACCTTTACGGTTTTGGCGGTTGCCACATACTGCAAAGGTGCCGAGGTGATGAACTTATTCTGCTTAGCAAGTTCAAGCCCGATCCCCATCGACTCGACCATACATGCCGCGCGAGACTCGTCTGTCCAAACAGATTCTGCGCTATAGATCAACAATAGATATTTCATCATCTACACCTAACTCGAGGGCCAATTGAATCAACCCACTCGATAATGGTGACCTTCCATAAAGTCTTTCCATTCGCCGGTGTTTTTGTCTTGCATGCGTGACCGCAGAATCCAATGATCCTTGTCAACAATCTCGATGATATCTTGATAATTCGTCATCCCCTCGCCAGTAAAGCTTGGCCCTTCCACATTCAGCGTGAGAATGTTCTTAGCTTCATTGACACTTCCTTCGTAAATCCACAAGTGGGTCATCATCGAACCAATAAACGTTCCAACGTACGCTTGGCGGGCCGGATCGTAGCCTAAAGTGAAAAGGGAATAACCAACTCCACCACCCGGCATTTCTCCTACACCCTCTAACAAAGTCCATAGTCCTTCCAGGGATCGCCCCGTCATTTTGCCGCGTGATACGTTCGGTGGCTGACCTGGCCCCATATCGCAT
>JAFLCP010000046.1 GCA_017303505.1 Planctomycetota bacterium
GGAAAGAAGTGGGGAGAATACAATCCTAACGGCGCACAAACACAAACCATGCGTCGAATCGCAGTGCCATTCTCTCTTGCGGCCAGTCTGCGGGGGAGAGAATGAAAGCAGGGAAGTGCCAAGCCGATTCCCGCTGCCCGAAGAAACTTTCGTCTCGTCATATCCGACATGAGCGTAATTCCTTTCCTACTTCATTTTTGGCGAAACGCTGGGGAACTAATCACAGCCTGGACCATGGTGCGGAATCCATAGTTCTTATCACGAGCAGTTTTCACAATAGCCCTGATATCCTCACGATCTGCTAACTCAACATTTGCACCCGTCGCATAAGAGAACAGTTTTCCCGCTAATGCTTCCGCAAGTCGCTCCCGATCCGCGAGCAAGAGTTGCTTATACTCTTGGATCGAAGCGAATTTTCTGCCATCGGCTAACTCATCAGCGGACTCTACTGCAGGCCCTTGACGGTATCTCATACTGCGGCCCTCTTTAGTTATCGGCGTACCTTCACCGATGCTTCGGTAATGATCGCGCCAACCACCAATCACATCAAAATTCTCAAGAGCGAAGCCATGAGGATCCATAATACGATGGCACCCTGCACATTGTGCAAGATCACGATGCTTTGAGAGTTGTTTACGAATCGTCGTCGCCCCCCGGATATCAGGCTCCACCGCTTCGATACTCTCTGGCGGCTTGGGTGGTGGAGATGCCAGCAAGCGATTCAATACCCAGCTGCCGCGTACGATTGGAGAAGTCGTGGTTCCGTTAGCGGTAACCTTCAACACGGCCCCCATTGTTAACAAACCGCCGCGAGGCGAATCTTCGGGTAATGTTACCTTATGAAAATCCACACCTTCAGCTACACCCGCGATGCCATAGTGCTTCGCCAAGCGTCCGTTCAAATAAGTGAAGTCGGAATCGACGAACGTCTCAAGACTCAAATCATTTTCGAGGACATCCGAAAAAAACAACTCAACCTCTTTGAGCATCGAAACTTTCAGTAAGTCATCGTACTCGGGGTAGAGCAGGGCATCGGGCGCGGTATCATCGATCGCCTGCAAGCCAAGCCATTGATACACAAACTGCTTTTTGAATGCAGATGATTTTGCATCCTTCAACATCCGCTCTACCTGCTGCTGGACAACAGCCGCATCCTTGAGTTTACCTTCCCTGGCTAATTGAAAGAGCTCATCGTCGGGCATGGAACTCCAAAGAAAATAGGACATGCGATTGGCGAGTTCGAAGTCATTCAATTCCCCTACCGATTCTTTGATAAACAAAAAATCGGGGGATAGCAGTATTCCCTTCAAAGCCACTCGAACCGACTCTTCAAACGATCGACCTTGCTCCTGAAGTCGTTGAAATCGTTTCAGAAAGGGTTCAACATCGGATTGTGTTACATCGCGACGAAATGCTCGCTGTGCAAATTGGGTCAAAATCTCACGTGCATCCTCTAGCGGTTTGTCAGATACAACTTCACGGTAGTTTGGTTTATTGGGCGCTGGTACCTGTCTTCGATCGCCAAAGATACGCCGGTGGCTTACGGGTGGCCACGTTTCAATGATGGGCCCCTCAACATCCACATGCTGTATCAAGAGCCCAGGCCCGGTATAGTTCTCAGCCCCAATTTTCTCGACCTGCGGGGGTGTAACGCCCAACCCATCGACCACTATTCGAATCGTCAGATTTGCTTCCATGTTCTCTACAAACTCGATCACTTTCGGCTCATTGGGTGGCACACTAAAGTAGCCGATGAGATATTGTTCAGCGGCTGCGTTCATGGGCCCCGCTTTGACGAAGAACGTAATCGGTTTATCCGTCTGTATTCCATAGGCAGAAATGCGGAAGCGATACTTCCCCCGGCTGCGTGTATTGAATTGCCAGAGAGTTACTTGAATGTTCGCTGAGACCCACGAACTGAAAACGGCCACTCCATCGCTTTCATGCCGATACACACTCCCCTTCGGCTTTACGGTCCTCTCGTCGCGAATATCAAACCGTTTTTTAAACGTATTGGGGCGAGGCCCATTGGCAATGGCTCCCTCGAGCACTCGATCGGCGGCTGCTAAGTAGGCATCCAATAAAAACGAGGAGACATGCAGAGACTCGGCGTTATTGCCAAATCCATCGGCGACTCGTTCATCCGGTATCAGATCAGAAAGATCCACCTCAACTCCCAACAGATCGCGTACCGTGTTCTCATACTCCACGCGACTCAGCCGTCTCAGTGGCACGCGACCGACGGATTGTCGTTTGATTTTGGTGGCCTCAGTAACGCGACGTTCAATCCAATCAATCGCCTGGTTGCGTTCGGAAACTTCCGGCTGCTTCTCCTCTTTGGGTGGCATAAAGCCATGGACCAATTGCTCGCGCACCCTGAGCCAATTCAGCTGATTACCTTCCACCGAAAAATCCGTCGACAAAGACGTCAAATCAAATTCTTGTTTGGCATCTTCGCGATGACAGTCATTGCAATAGGACGCCAAAAAACGGGAAGATATCGAGGCTGCTTGTTCGTCTAATTGAACCAGTCCCTCTTCCACCTGTGCCATACAAAATGTGGAGGTTGCCAACGCAACACAACCGACCAGCACAGCTAAAAATCGAGTTCGGAATAGACAGAAACGATTCACAGCTGACGCCCCAAGTGAAATCGAACCAAAAAGTAAATCTACGATACTCCGTGATTGCGTAGCCGTTATAGAGCTCGTTGCATCTTAAGTAAACGTGTTGCATACGACCAAACCGGAAAACCCGCATAGAGTCGCTCAATCTTCCCAGTTTTACAAATATCGAAGAGGGCCTTGAGTTTCCACCGAAAGGAGGCGTCGCCTTTTTTCCTGGTTGGTCCATTTTTTGCGTGACATCACCGACAATATCGGCGATATTCACACCAACCAACCCGCTCACCCCCACCCCCACTACGGCCTAGCATCAAGAGGCTGGCTGATGAAGTACATCCTACCCATACTTCTGCTTTCGTTTTCGCTTCCCGCTTCCCTAGTCGCGGACGAACCGTCACGTGAGCAGCTCGATTTCTTTGAGTCGAAGATACGCCCCGTGCTCATCGAGCATTGTTACAGTTGCCACTCTGCAGAAGCGCAATCTAAAGGGAAGCTTAAAGGGGGCTTACTGCTTGACACCAAGCAGGGCTGGGAACTCGGTGGCGACACAGGCCCGTCTATCGTCCCTAATGACCCTGCTGCAGGCAGTTTGATGCTTGCCCTCAGCTATGACCATGATGTGCAAATGCCACCAGCCGGAAAGTTGCCCGAGGAGATAATCAAGAACTTCGAACGTTGGATTCGAGAGGGTGCCGTCGACCCGCGTCTCGACAGTAGTCCCATGCCGGACAATAAACCGAAACTCGATCCCAATCAGGCCAAAGAGTTTTGGGCTTTTCAAGCGCCGAAGGAATCCCCTGCACCTCCATCGAAATACGAAGCATCGACCAAGATTGACTCATTTGTTTTGGCCCAATTGGAAGCGAAACAATTAACCCCCGCACCTTTGGCCGATCCACGTGTCTTAATCCGTCGCCTCTATCTCGATCTGATTGGACTACCACCCACGGTCGATCAAGTCAATCGATACGTCAATGATCCGTCGGAAGCCAATTATGCAACGATCGTCGAACAACTACTGGCTTCTCCCGCATATGGCGAACGCTGGGCACGACTATGGCTCGACGTCACGCGTTATGCTGAAGATCAGGCTCACATCGTCGGAGATGATAAGTCCTTGACTTATCCCAATGCCTATCTCTATCGCGATTGGGTCATTCAGGCTCTCAACAACGATGTAAGCTATTCCGATTTCATTCGCTTACAACTTGCAGCGGACTTAATCGAAGGAGAAAACTCACCGAACTTGGCCGCCTTAGGCTTTATCGGTTTGGGGCCGAAATACTACGATCGAGGCCAATTATTTGTCATGGCAGAAGAATGGGAAGATCGAGTCGACGTCGTTGGGCGTGGATTATTGGGGCTGACCATCGCTTGTGCACGCTGTCACGATCACAAATATGATCCCATTACGACGCAAGACTATTATGGGCTGGCTGGCGTGTTTGCGAGCACGCAAATGTACAACAAGCCACTTTTCGCACCGGATAGCACGGAACACGATAAAACGTCTAGTCCAAGTTCTGAGCAAACCGCCAAGGAAACCGCAAAATCCAAATCGGAAACCAAGCCCAATGGCGAAGCGAAAAATCCTGCTGAAGCAATGCACATCGTGCGTGAAGATAAACCGCGCGATCTCAACGTCTTTGTGCGGGGCGATGTCAACCATAAAGGCGATTTGGTACCACGGCGTTTTCCCAGCGTTCTAACAAACGAGTCGCTCCCCTTCCGTGAAGGAAGTGGACGACGCGAATTAGCGGACGCCATTGCTGATCCAAGTAACCCGCTAACGGCCCGAGTGATCGTCAATCGTGTGTGGGGGGCCTACTTCGGAAAAGGCCTAGTGGGTACACCTAGCAACTTTGGCACATTAGGCGAGCGTCCCACACATCCTGAGTTACTGGATGATCTGGCGGCTCGTTTTGTGAAAGAAGGCTCATCGTTGAAATGGTTGCATCGTGAGATCGTACATTCGCGAACCTATCGACAATCGAGCATGGGTGCACAAGATTCGTTGGCGGCGGATCCTAACAATCAGTGGCTTGCGCGAATGCCGCGTCGCAGACTCAGCGCAGAGAGCTGGCGCGATTCGCTTCTGTCTGCTAGTGGTCAACTTAATGTCTCGACGGTTGGCGGCCCATCGATCGATCCCGCCGACACGAACCAAACCAAACGCACCGTTTACAGTCGGATCAGCCGCTTGGAACTCCATCGTTTCTTAGCGATGCATGATTTTCCCGATCCCAATGTCACAGCTGAAAAACGTGCTGAGACGATTACCCCATTGCAAAAACTGTTTGTGATGAACAGTGCTTTTATGCTCGCTCAGTCTCAAGCTCTAGTGGAACGATTGCGTCGCGAGATACCTGACGATGCACAAAGCGGCGATATTCTTCGAATCAATCTTGCTTACCAGTGGCTCTACAGCCGGCCCCCAACCACGGCAGAAATTGATTTAGCAGTACAGTATCTCAGCAACGGCGAGCGAAACGCTCGTTGGACATCGTACGTGCACGCATTATTAGCAGCGAACGAAACGCTATATGTCGATTGAGAAAAAGTCGGTCACTGCGCATGACTTGGCTTGTTCAAGAGAATCATTGTCCCAACGATCCAATAACGGAAAAGGCATCAACGATGAACTGGAATCCCATCTCTCGCCGTCAATGGTTGCAGTCTGCGGGGATGGGCTTCGGAGTGGTGGGATTGGCGGGCCTACTTGCTCAGGCCCACGCGGGCGAACAGAGTGGCGCACATGGTGCAGCCCAACTCGCCGGGGGACTACATTTTGCCCCCAAAGCGAAACGGGTCATTTTCTTGTTTATGAATGGTGGTCCGAGTCATGTCGATACATTCGATCCCAAACCGGCTCTAAAGAAATACGAAGGGGACAAGCCGACCAAGGACACACAAAAACGAGCGAAAGCGGGCTATGTGCCATCACCGTTTCGCTTTCAGCCGCACGGTAACTCGGGCGTCGTCATGAGCGAATTGTTCCCCTGTTTAGCAAAATGCGCGGATGACCTTTGTGTTATTCGCTCGATGCATACGGATGTACCGAATCATGAACCTGGTTTGATCATCATGCATTCGGGGGTTCAGCAACCGACACGACCGAGCATTGGCTCGTGGGTCAACTATGGACTAGGGACCGAAAATGAGAACCTTCCTGGCTATGTTGTTCTCGGGCCGCGGCGTCCTGTTGTTGGCCCCCATCTCTGGTCCAATTCTTTTTTGCCCGTTTCTTATCAGGGCATGGCAGTAAACACTCAAGATATGAAGGTGGATAAGTTAGTTGCCAATCTCAATCATCCTTCTTTTAGTCGTATAGAACAACGAGAACAGTTAGACCTCCTCGGCAAACTGAATCAGTTGCATTTGGAACAACGCCAAAACGATTCAGCGTTAGAAGCACAAATGAAATCGATGGAATTGGCTTTCTCGATGCAAGCGGAAGCAGCGGATGCCTTTGACATCTCGAAAGAGTCGGCAGCAACGCTGGCCATGTATGGCGATACACTTTTCGGGCGCCAATGTTTGTTAGCTCGACGGTTGTCGGAACGTGGTGTTCGGTTTGTGACGTCGTATTATTTGACGCCAGGGGGCAATCAACCTTGGGACACTCATTCCAACAATGACGAGCAGCACCAAAAGCTGTGCGCGGACAGCGACCGAGCCACGGCGGCCTTGCTTACCGATTTGAAGCAGCGTGGTCTGTTGCAAGATACGCTGGTGATTTGGTCGGGGGAATTTGGCCGCACGCCTTATGCTCAACCGAACGACAAAGGCAAGCATGGTCGCGATCATCATCACACTGCCTTTACCACACTGTTAGCTGGAGGGGGGATTAAAGGGGGCATCATGTACGGGGCGACGGATGAGTTTGGTATGGAAGCGATTCAAAATCGCGTGCATGTGCATGATCTGCACGCTACGGTCTTGCATCTGTTAGGAATCGATCACGAGAAACTCACCTACCGATACAGCGGCCGCGATTTTCGCTTGACCGACATTCACGGCGAAATCGTTCGCGACATCATCGTTTAACCCGTATGCCGCAGGCTAGGCCCGCGCCGCTGCATTCGTCAGCGCGTTAAACGTCTCCGTTTAACAAACGACAATCAAATGGAAGGATTATTTTGCCGATGGACAGCGCATCTACAGCCCTACGCACAATCCACCGTGTACTCTTTGCAAACTCGTGCTCAGTAACTGTCTTCCTCTACTTTCTACTTTCTCCTCTCTACTTTCTCGCGCAGCGCCGCCCGTATGCCGAAGGCTAGGCGCGCGCCGTTGCATTCGTCAGCGCGTTGAACGTCTCCGTTTAACAAACGACAATCAGACGGAAGGATTATTTTGCCGATGGACAGCGCATCTACAGCCCTACGCACAATCCACTGTGTACTCTTTGCAAATTCGTGATCATTGACTGTCTTCCTCTACTTTCTACTTTCTCCTCTCTACTTTCTCGCGCAGCGCCTGACCGGCTACCTAGACGAACGCCAAACCAAAATCAAACAGTTTTGATTCGAGTCAATCTCTCGGAGGACCCGGGCGGCGAGAGCTTGTCGTCCCATTGATTCATGCTGGCCGAGCCGCAATGAGTTGATCCAACATCATATTGTCACAATACGTACACATGTACGTGTGATGTCGAATCAAGAAATAAGAGATGCGGTCCTACCGTCACAAAACCAGCGGAGGCCGAATGAGTCCTCGTCCAACGCGCTGGCGAATCCAGCGGCGCGGGCCTAACCTACGGCGTACGGGTTAAACCAATTCCTGCGTCTGTAGGTAAATTGCCAATCGTTGATTTCCGTTCCATGGAATCACTTACAGCTTCGTGGTCTCATTGGCCCTGATCTCAACTTTAGCCAATACAGGATAGGGTTGTGCATTCTCTTCAATCACATAAATCCCTGGATGCAACGGTTCAGAAGTAAAGCGACCTGTGGTATCCGTTTTCGCATAAGCAATAAAGTCGGTTGAGCCCTTACTAAAACCGGCCGCGGTACGCATGATGCGGATACTGAGGTTCGCTCGTAGCTGGTTGTTTTCGTCCAGTAGCTGGCCTGTGACATATCCACCCGCAGTCAACGGTACGTCGAGTTGCAATAACTTTCCAAATTCGACGTCAATATCGCGCCAACTTTTTCCGTCAGCGGGAACCAATTTTTCATGTTCTATTTGAACTCCCAAAAAGTCAGCAATCACATTCTCGAATCGATATTTCCCACGTACATCGGTTACGCATTCCGCCACCTTCTTGCGCGTTGCGACACCGCCATACAATACGACCTTTGCATTTGGAACAGGCGCGTTATCTTGGGTAAGAGTTCCCAGGATCGTCGTCCGATGGGCTGGATCTGAATGCACCACGCGTTGGTTAAACAGTACCGGAAACAATTCAAATACCAACGACCTCTCACCTGTATCTTCTTGCTCAACACGAAGCACTTGTGTGCCTGATCGCATTTCCGCAGCAGGCTCTCCAAGGAGTACTTGGGCATTGTCATCCATGGTTAGCACCGCGTCGACATTGATTTGGTAGCTCCCCTTCGGCAACATTTCTTCGAGACGGAATCTTCCCTTTTCATCCGCCTGAATCGTTTTCAAATAGTCGCGGCCGTCATTCGCTTTGACGGTTACATGAATCGCGATAACATCGTTCCAACTTAATTCATGAACCACTCGCCCATCGTCTGGATCAAGCGAATCACCTTTGAACCCCGGCGGTCGCTCACGTGAAATCGAATTAGGCACCTGATTCACCTGTCGACGAAAAAGCCACTCATCTTTGGGTAACTTGACTTCGCCAACCAGCTTAACTCCCTGAGTCTGCGGAACGGCAACCAAGGGTGGTGCGGTTGCGTTGAGCTGAGCGTGACGCGACGCCATTGCTGCTTGAATCTCCTTGAGCATTGACTCTGCCTGCTCTCGAGTAAATTGAGTTGGGATAAGCAACTTGTCATCTGCAATCGATGCAGGAACACGAAGGGCACCCAGCGGCTTATCATCCAGCAATACGACCACCATATCGGGATCATCCCAGAGTGAATACGTGGCGATCGAGCGTGAAAGCCACAGCGCTGATTCGGGCCGAAGCTGTAGCGCGATGGAATACTTGTCAGGTTGCCCTTCAACGGTCACAATTTCCGCAGCCACTAAATCGCGTTCATCGATAAAGACTCCACTATCCCAGTTGAATAACGCCTCCTCTTTTTCTCCGCTACCGCTCTGCCACTCGACAATCGAGTCACTTGGATTCTGAGCTGCGTACTCTCGGCTTTTTTCGGTCGGACGACTCGACTTGCGAATCTGTAAGCGCGCGGCAGGGATGACCTCAACTTCCTCGACACCGGATTTCAAATCATCGAACTGTGCAACGACTTTGTATTTGCCTGGCTCAAGAAGCAACGGTTCAGAGCCAAAGCGACCTCGCGGCGTTCCAGGGGGACGAATCGACGCTGAATGACTCTGAGGTAGAAATCGTCTAGCTGCCTCTCCCGGCCCCAGTATGAGCTTAGCCTTCACTAATTCTTCCGGCGGAATGAAAAAGCTCGCCCACAGTCCTCTGCCAATGATGTTGATCGATCGATCATCCCACAAGCCAGGGCTCTGATGCTCACGCGGGTCACGCTCAAACTCCAGCACTCCATCGGTTTCATTCTTGATCCAGACTTCGTAATCAAGATGTTCGCCATGTCGCAAGATCGTTCGCCTACGCGACAGCTCCGCTTGCCGAATGCCCAAGCGCACTCCACCTACCGCTTCGCCCCACAGGATATCGCTCGGTGGCGACTTCAAGTCGTCCTGATTCGCTGTCAACTTAAATCGATCCATCCCATAGGCTCGATTGACTTCCGTCAATTGCCCTCCCTCAATGTTGATAGTAAGTGATTTTTCTAGCCAACCTGTCCGCTCATGCCAAATGTGAAAAGTATGTGAACCGGAGGGTAAGCCTTCGACAGAAAAACGACCTTGTTTGTCAGTAACCGCTGCGAATGGATGATCCAACGGAAGCAAGTATGTCGTTTTCCATGAGTTCACGCCGGATTTGGCTTGAATAGGGACTTGCTCAGCGCGAGTGAAAGGACTCGCAATTGTGAATTCTGCTTTTTCCTTCACAAGCCTATTTTGCCCACCATTGTTCAACGCTTGAAAATTGAAATTATCCTCTGTAACTCCTGCATTCTTCAGACGCATGTCCTGCCCCACTCGGAGAATCGCGGCTCGCGGTTCGAAACGATAGTCTTGCATCTCTATAGTGAGCGGCTTGAACTCAGCTGTGCTTGGTTGCCAATCGGAAGGTGGATTGGCCAAGTACACAAATGCGTTGGCGAGACCATTTTCTGCGTCCACTTGCAATGATTCATCTTCGATCTCAACAAGTGAAGCCTCATACATCTCTACCTCTTCCTCGCTAGCCCGCTTGCTGAGTCTCGGAGTCGTTGGAGTAGGTACTCGCAACTTCGCTAGCTTTGGAACTGAGCCAGTGACTGCAATCCTCCCGTGCAAAGCTCCAGTTTTTGAGGGCTTGCTGAGACTTTCCGCTACTTGTCGTTTTCCATTCAAGAGCTTATTAGGCAGTTCGACAGACAACGTTTCTGCGATCGGTCTCAATACGGCAAATGGAACGTTGCTCGTAGCAAGTTCGATGCGTAATCCGGGAACATCAGGTCGTTCAAGTACGACATGATATCTTGCAGAGTAGTTGCCCCCTTCCGTGACTAGATGCTCTTTGATCGAAAAATCTGTCACACCTCGGTCAACTATCTTGCTGACAATTTTGAACTTGGCTCGCCGGCCCGCGAATTTCTCCGGTTGCCCCTCAATACGATCACCTGTTAGTGGTTTGACTTCGCCGGGAGCCAACGTGAGTTTGTAGAACTCTTGTGGGAACGGGATGTCAAGCAACGGCTCCCTTTCAAGCAGGATGGGCTCACTTTGGTCGTTTGCAATGTTCAACCACCACCCATCACTCGGATGCGGAAGCCGAATCGAACACTCGATCGTCTTTTCAGAAACATTCGCCAGCCACAGATCGCTCTCCACAACGTCACCGACGTCAAAACTGGTGGTAGTGTTGGTGAACTTGGCACCAAACCTAAGTCCCGAAATGGCTTCTCCCCAATGAATGCTCTTATCGAGCGATGGAGCTACATTTGCGTTAGCTTCTCCCAGGACTTTGAAAGGCATACTTCCGCGATGAGGTATCTCATGCTTTGTTCCAGGAGCCTTGGCATCGGGATAGTAAAACGCGGTTCCCAGAGCGACATGATATTCCCCAGGCAATAAGCCCGTCGTGTCAATCGTGGCCGTATGCGATGTTAGAACATATTCTTTGCCTGGCTCGATATTGATCTCAATGGTTTCATCCGAAGAATTGATGCCCATATCGCGTAGGAAGTTATTGGTTTCGAGCGTGATGTAGTCCCAATTCTTCCTCACATAGCAATTCAACTGCTTAGGTTCCGTCGAGACATTTTTCAAGCGATATTCGACTGTAACCGGTTGACCTGGTTGCACTCCCCCTTCGGCCAGTAGCAACCGTGCTCCAGACAACAGACCATCCTGCGCTCCCCATGTGGACCACTGAATGCCCTCTTCCAGCGGATGATCTTGGCTGACGTTGGCAACGGGCTCATCGACTTTTATCGGCGGCGATTGTGCGAGTGCCACTAACGAAGCCCACATGCAACCTATCGCAACGACACCCAACGCCACACTGCGTTTTGTAATTCTGATCCTCGGCGTGGCTTGAACATCCATCAAACGGCGTATACGGTAACCGAAGTCGGATGAATTCCCTCCATCAGCCGCCAGAGTGGCAAGGGCCTGGCTACGGCTGCGATGTTTAGCCAGACAAATACTCGCCATCTGCACGAGAGCTTCGGCATACAGAAGTCGGCCTACCTGCAAGGCGGCCACATCATCACAACAATTCTCTCTTTCCATCGTCACGCGGCGACTGAGCCACCAGACAATCGGATGAAAGAATAGTAACGATTCCACTAGTCGCTGCACGAGATTGAAAACGAGATCATAGCGACGAATGTGGGCCATTTCATGGCTGAGAATGGCCGCTAACTGCGTTGCATCGAGGCCACATAATAGCGATGGCGGTAGCAAGATCATCGGCCGGACGATTCCTACCACAACCGGCGATGAGACCCGGGCACAGATCGCCACGATGGGGACTATTTTCAGCTTCAAACGCTTCGCCTGTGTACGAATCAATTCTAATAGAGCGGGATCCGTGACTTGTTGGGAGCCCTTTCTAAATCGAAGACTTCCCATCAACGACACGGTAGTTCGTAAAAGTAACAACCCAACAATCATTGCATAGGCAGCGGAAAGAATGGGTGCGAAGAACTGTAGGCGTTGATAGATCGGCACTACATCCGATTCGGCTATGCTGGGCGGTTCCTCACCTGCCTTAACAGCTTCGGTAGCTCTTGGAGAAGCGAGTGGAATTGGCGGAACATCTTTCACATCTGCAACCAGACGCTCACCCTCGAACAGGTCCGCAGTGGTAGATGGTGAATCGATTAGGCTCACCGTGTTGTTTATCGGTGGATTGTTTCTTTTGAGTATCGACCCGCGCGTGTTATGGACCCATCCGAACGTTGTTACGATGCAAATCGGCAACGACAACAGGGCCAAACAGGCGAGTAGGTAACGAACTTGAGCGGGTGATGGGGCTGTTCTTTCCTCTGCTTTCGCAGAGGCTAAGGTAGAGGCTTGATTTGCGTTGATTCGAGCTGCCAGTACTAGCGTTGCAATACGCTCCATCAACAGAAAGACAAACGCTACTGCAAAACCTTGCCACAAGAAATGTCCGCAAGTGATCAACCATTGAATGGAGAGTTCCATCCAATCCAGCGTGTAGGAACTCATGACTTGGACTCCCTCATTTTTTTGTTGATCAACTTCCGTAGGCTATCCAGCTCATCTTCATTCAATTCTTTCACATCAAACAAGCTTAACATTACCGCTTCGGCAGATCCGTCGAAGACTCGGTCGACAAGATCACCGAGCATTCCTTTGGAAACATCCTCGCGACCAATAAGGGGCGAGAATCGAAACGCTTTACCTTGTAATGGCTCCAGCTTTTCGATTTGCCCTTTATCCACCATCGTGCTGAGGATGGTGATAACGGTCGTATGCGCCAAATCACGACCACTTTGTTCGAGAGCGTCGCGTACTTCGCGAACCGTCATGGGCTGCGCGTCCCACAAAACCTTTAGGATTTGCAACTCTAGTTCCGTTGGATATTCCGAACTCGGTCTCGCCATCTGCATTCCCTCCGCGCAGCCAGTCAATTTCTAGTTAACTAGATAATATGGGACTCCAGCCTGTCGGTCAAGAATTATTTCGACAAAACTAGAAATACACGAATTTGAAAGGGGGTGTTTAGCTTGCGTGCCACGCTGCGCGAGTGAGGAGAGATTAGAGCAGTAGAACAGGAGAGCTATTAAGGACAGCTTTGGGGACGGTAAGGTTGTTTAGCCCGTTGCGGAACGGCACCGCTGCGCGAGAAAGTAGAGAAGAGAAAGTAGACGAAGACAGTCAATGATCAGAAGTTTGCTAAGAGTACTCAGGGGAAGGTGCTTAAGGCGCCAGGTCCGCTGCCAGCGGCACACGGGCTAATCAATCCTCGCGTCCGGAAGTCGATCCTGAATTGCTCTACTGCTCCAATATCTACTTTCTCGCGCATGATCCGTAGGGTGAAATGAACCGCGCAAGGGACGAAAGACGCGAAAGAGGAGAAAAATGCGCCGTCCTTGAGATTCTCAATCTTGTATGCGGAAGAGACATGCCAATACATGTCGCCGCATGCAAGACGCAGTAAAGTCATGACCGACACGAGCGAACGAAGAGGGCTCCTCCGCTGACGAATCAAACGGCGCGGGCCTAGCCTTCGGCATACGGGTTAAACGAGAAACTCTACTTACTACTCACTAATCTCTACTCACTCGCGCAGCGCAGCGTTCTCCAAATTACGACCGAAAATCTTGTCGTGCTGTGTAAGGAAATCTGCGATCATGGGTGAAACAAGGTAGAGGACAACCATGAACGACTGGCCAGAAACCAATACGAGCCTGATTTTACGAATCAAGGATCCGCAAAACGCCATAGCCTGGAATGAGCTTATGGCCATATACCGCCCCATAGTATTTCGCTTGGCGCGGCGAAAAGGATTGCTACATGAAGATGCAGAAGATCTCGTGCAAGGCGTTTTCCTCTCGGTCGCTCGAGCGATCGAGAAGTGGGAGCAGGGGGATGACCAACCGCGATTTAGGAACTGGCTCGGGAAAATTACGACCAATGCCATCCTCAATGCCATCACCCGAGCACGGCCCGATCGAGCTACAGGAACTTCCAGCGTCATGCAGGCTCTGGCAGCCATTCCAGAAAACAGAGACACCAAACAATCCTTGCTTGTGGAATGTCGACTCGAAGCAATTCGCTGGGCCGCCCAGGAGATCCAACCGGAGTTCAGCGAGGTCACTTGGGCCATCTTCCAAGCCACGGGAATCGAAGGTCGTCCGGCAGCTGAAGTCGCACAAGTTTTTGGGCGAACCATTGGGGCTGTTTATGCAGCCCGCTGTCGAGTCGCGGCTCGGTTACAACAAAAAGTACTAGAAGCTTCCGCATATTGGAGTGAGCTTTAATGCAATCATCATTCACTTGCCTACCTCCGGACGAGCTCAAGAAGTTCATCGCTGGCAATATGCCTCCACAGCGAATCGATGAAGTAGAGGACCATTTATCGACATGCCAATTATGTCGTACATCGCTAGAAGCGACGGTGGGCGATCAAGCTTGGTGGCAAGAGCTCCAATCTGCCCTCAGCTCAGACAGTAACGATTGCGAAATAGACAACGCACCATCGAAAGACAACCTAACTCAAAGACTAGCGGCTCTGTTGGGGCCGACAGACAACCCCAGCATGCTTGGCCGAATCGGATCCTACGAGATCATCGGCCTTTTGGGTTACGGTGGAATGGGAGCAGTGTTTAAGGCTCACGATCCTGGCTTAAATCGTTATGTTGCCATCAAGATCCTGCTCCCGCATCTGGCTCTCTCGGGTGCGGCCCGGGCTCGCTTTCGACGTGAAGGGCAAGCTGCCGCAGCCATTATCGATGATTGCGTGCTACCGATCTATGTCGTGGATGAATGGCAAGGCATTCCCTACCTGGTCATGCAATACACACGTGGTGTCAGTTTGCAGAAACGGATTCACGATCGAGGTCCGCTGGAGCTTAAAGAAATACTGCGCATTGGCTTACAAGCCGCGAGAGGGCTGGCAGCGGCTCACGCTCAAGGCTTAGTTCATCGCGATGTGAAACCTTCGAACATTTTGCTCGATGGGAGTGTCGATCGGGCTTTTCTAACGGACTTTGGCCTAGCGCGTGCCGTTGATGATGCGTCTTTGACCGCCAGCGGAATAATAGCTGGTACACCGCAATACATGTCCCCCGAACAAGCGCGGGCTGAGTCGGTCGATCATCGCAGCGACCTTTTTAGTCTCGGCAGCGTGATGTATGCCATGTGCACAGGACATGCGCCGTTCCGCGCCGAATCAAGCTACGCCGTATTGCGCTTGATAACCGACAAAGACCCACGTCCGATTCGCGAGCTCAACCCTGACATTCCGGAATGGTTTGTCGAAATCATTACCAAACTGATGGAGAAGCGGGTTGAGCGTCGCTACCAGTCCGCTGTCGAAGCAGCCAATGTTCTGCGAGCAGGCTTGGCTTACGTCCAGAACCCCATTGCCAATCCATGTCCGGTCACTTCACCAACGATCGGCTTAAATGCTCAAGGTAGTTTTCCTAGTGTCTTCATAGGAGGTTCAAATATGATCTACTCCAAATTTGTGTGGGGGATCATGCTTCTCTTCGGAATGGCGATGTTGGCTTTTGCCTTCCAGCCCTTGAGTGAGTCGGATCAAAAGGCGCTTGCCGAATTGAAAGGAGAGTGGGTGCTGCAAAGCATGACACGCGGTGGCGTCGCAGTTCCCGCAGATCAACTATTCAACGAACAGCTGGTGTTTGATTCAGCCAAATTTGTACGTCTGCAGACAAAGCCGAATGGCGAAGAACTACGTGGTGAAAGTGGCCAAATCTCCGTAGGCACCGACCAAGACCATCGGACCATGGACTTCCATCTTTCCATGGGCACCATCCATGGGATTTACGAAATTACCGACGACAAACTCGTCCTCTGCATCACCAGAGAAGGTGGCGCGAGACCTGATTCGCTAGCCTCCCTTCCCAATGACCAGCGAGTCCTGCAGCACTTTACTCGATCTGCCAAAGTCGCAACCGCACCCGCGACAGAACAGCCACCGCAGGATAACTCGTGGATCAATGTGTGGCTGAAAAAGATCCCAGCGGAACTACCCAAAGATGCCGCTGATGCTCAGAAGTGGATGACCGACAATAACTTTGACTCGATCTCTACTGGTGAGCTCACTGAGGAAATCGCTCAGAAAATCAATCCGGATATCAATTTTCAAGCGTATGCACAAATGGGCGCCACAACTTACTTGTATGGGAGACTCAGGGGAGCTTCGCTTCTCAACACAAGCCCTTCCATCGAAGTCTACTGCTTTGTAGACGAAAACAATAAGGTGGTTAGCATGCAAGTTACGCCCACTTCCATAAAAGCTGTTCCCCTCCCAAACCTGCGGTCGCACATCGTGTTGGTCCGAGAAGCTGAAGCATCCGGCAAAGAAGCCAATCAAAAGCCGATCCTATTCAAAGGTGTGATCATCGATTCCGAGGGCTATATCGCGGTCCCAATGTTGCCTGAAATGGCTAAAACATTTGTCGTCACGATAGGAAATCAACAGGAAACGAAAGGGGAACTCGTCGCGGTAGATGAATCCTACAGAATAGGCTTAATAAAGATATCCCTGAACGAACCACTTCCAGCGTTGGGGTTCAACAGCGATTATAAACCGCAGGTCTCTGACAAAGCCCTGATTGTGCCAGTAGAAGCTGATGAGTCTGTGCGCCGTGGTCAAATCACAAGCGTCGAGTTTAGTCCAAGCGAAGAAAGTCAGGCGAACTTCATCCTGTGCGATATCGCATGTCCATTGTCCATGTTCGGTAGCTTGTTGGTATCCGAAGATCATATACCACTTGGTATAGTCTTGGCTTCTCGAGTGGATTTCGCGCCTCGTTCACTGGCTTCTGGTTCACACGGTTTGGAAGGCAAGCCTATGACCGTCGCGGTGCCACTTCCGGCGATTGCAACCCTTCTTCAGGCAGCACGGAGTAACCCGAAAGCAGCGCTGGTTCGCATACCGACTTCTCGCGAAGTCGACTTGGACAAGCCCGTGGCGATCACTCTCGAACCAATCGCACCGCAAGCGAAATCGATTGTGGAGAGCTTCGCCGATCGTGGCGCAAAGATCTTGGAATATGTAGAAGGAAAACGGCTGAAAGTGCAGGCTCCACCCCAAATTATCGCGGAAATCAACAAAGCTCTGCAGTCAACCATCCGACCGGCGACAGAAGGTGGCAGCAATCGCAATGAAGAACCAAACAGAGTCTCGCAGGTTCCATCGAACAGTTGGCTCGACAAATTGCAGGGGGACTGGGATGTCGAACAAAAGTACCTGGACTCTGAAAGGGGCGAGTGTCTCGACCGCTTTACCGGTAAAGTCGTCGGAAATAGAGTCGAGTTTGTGAGTGTCGAGGACAACCAAACAATGATCTTTGACTTAATTGTGGGTGACGCAGGCCCTCCACAGCAATTGGACATGAAAGCGATCTTGAGCGAAAACGATCGAAACGAGCTATTGAAACCTTGGAAAGGCACAGCGGAGACTCCTCCCGAATCGATAACCAATCCCGTGTTCTATGCGATCATCGAAGGCGACAGTACTGAATTGCGAATCTGCAACCATGAACATCCAGGCGAAGCTCGTCCTATTCAATTTACAGATAAAGGTGGTCGAGTCATCTGGAAATTGACGCGCCGCCGGTGAGATTATTGACAACTGCATCCGGGCATAAGCACCGACCAAATAGCACCAAACCAAAGATAAATCGTGTATCCTTGACTAACATAGGTGATTTGCCAAAGGTAAGAATGCCCATCCATTATCCTCTATTTCGTGATGCTGACCGGAAACTTCAGAACAACCTCGACGGGGCGAAGGCATTTCCTATCGTCACATGCCTGATAGTGAATGATGCATTCGAAAATCTGCAAATTTCGTGTCAGAATCAAAGTCGCCCTGGATTGTATAAAAGTGGAATTCACGCAACAAACTAATTCTCAGTGGTATGCTTACCTGGAATAGTCGCATCCCATCTGTTGAGCAATGCGGCGAGCGAGTCTACCGTCCGGATTCAATGCCCTTCATTGTGCTGGTGAATTTACCGTAACAGGGTTACAAATAATCTACCGATCATCACCCCTATTGAGTCGATACCATGGAAGTTCAAACCTACAAATACACAACCATCTGGAATGCAGGTAAAGATGCGAACGGGATCTCCAATCTTTCACCTCCACAGACCGCTAGCGTACGGATCATCGTAGGACCAACGATAAAACTTGCGGAACTAACGGCGCTTGCCAAAGCGGCGAGCAGAGCACCTCGTGTCCGACTCGTCATCGTTGGACCATCGAACCCAGCTTGGCTCTCCCTCAGGCTTTTCAAAAACCTAGTTGGACTCCAAGCTTATGGCCTAGGTGAAACAAATCTTGAAGATCTCCAACATGTCCCTAATGACATACGCGAGCTTGAGCTTGGTATTGATGAGAAACCTAATCTATTTGCTGATACATTGTCACGATTCACGTCGCTGACGAGGCTTACTTTAAGTGGAAAGCTCACAGACCTAGACATAGCGCGTTTCCTAAAATTAACGGACCTATCCCTTTGCTATTTCCCCAACCTTGAACTCAAGCCTCTGCTTGAGCATAAGAGTTTGACCGCACTGAAAGTCCAGCATGGATCGATCATGACTATTCCTGGACCGAAGCTCACCTCAAAACTACAAAAACTCAACCTGTGGAAAATCAAGGGTCTCGACGATTTGAACTGGCTCGGCTCGCTAACGAGTCTCGTAAGCCTGGAATTGGGGGGACTACCCAATATCCAATCACTTCCAGAGCTTGCTAAGCTTAAAGGGCTCACTTACATAAAGCTCGATCAACTGAAATCTCTGACTTCACTCGCATCTATAACCAAGTTGCGTGCACTTGCCCGCTTGCATGTCTATGGAATGAACCAAATTCCCATCGAAGACTATCGTGCATTAGCGAAATCCTCTTCTATAACGGAAGTTACGCCTGGATATTCCTCCAAGTCGAAGAATGAGCAGGTAGGTCGCGAACTGGGGTTACCCCGCGTACAATACGAGCCCATTTACGACATTACGGAGTTCTAGTTTCTGCAGATTTCTTCCGTAGACGAAGCCGATATCGCCACGGAAAGAGAGCTCGGCAACGAGTGAAGAAAAACGCAACATCATAACCTGCGACGTACCGGCTAAACCTTTGCTCCTTTTGTTTCCAGACGTCTTGCAAGCCTTACGAACGAATGCAAGCGCTTTCCTTTTTCGCGGTTTTCGTTTTTTTCGCGGTTCATTCTCCCTGGCTGAACGCTGCACCAATATGGACCGTATCTACGACAGTACCCCCATTGGTCTACGCCGATCGAGCATCAAACGGTAGTACGCCTAGCCTCCGGCAACGGGCGACGCTGCGCGAGAAAGTAGAAAGGAGATAGTAGAAAGTAGAGAAAACCAGTCAATGATCACGAGTTTGCTAAGAGTACTCAGTGGAAAGTGCTTAGGGCGACAGATACGCTGCCAGCAGCACACGGGCTAATCAATCCTCGCGTCCGGAAGTCGATTCTGAATTGCTCTACTGTTCTACTGCTCCAATATCTACTTTCTCGCGCAGCGGTGCCTCCGGCAACAGGCTAAACAATCGCGCCGAACGAAATTGTCTATGCAAAGGAATGTTCATTCGTCCGGCCCTGAAGACAAATACGTAACATCAAAAGCGGAGGCTAGATGGGCTATAGAAAATCTCCAATCCCCAATTAGATCTCAAATAACATCTGTAGTTGAAATACAGCAGAGCCATGGGAACGACGAGAATAGCGTCCCTCTAACGCATCTGAAATTGTCCTCAAGAAAGTTCCAAAACTACTGAGATTTTCAGAAATTCTTGCCGTTTTTATCCGTCAAATTCGCTCCCTTTTTGGGAACATTTCTGAGTCATATTTGTAGGGCAGAAGTGCTTAGAATGTGAACACCGAGCCTTCAACATTTGTGCGAGACATTTGAGCCTTGACGGCTTCAATTTCGCTATTGAACCAAAATGCGATTTTTCAGCCACTGCGACGTTTTGTCATCAAGAGTGATCGCAGAATGCACGTAGGGATGTCTGCAGAGATTTGGAGCTCGTTCTTTTTTGAGTGAATGTAGAACAAGGTAGAGACATGCGTTTTTGGAAACAACTTTTTTTCTTTTTCTGTTTCGTTCAATCGTCATGGAATCATTCGAAGTGGGACAGGCTTTACGCTCAAGAGCCAGATTCAACTGCAAATGCACAAGTCCCTACAGCAACGACTTCCGATGCGGATCCCATCCTGGCCGATGAGTGGCTTGGTAGCTGGCAGGGAATGGTGACATTTGAATCGGCTGAAAGACCGAGTTATTCCCTCCAATTAAATTTAACCATTGCTGCTAGCGACAAACCTGACAGGCTTCAATGGACAATTATCTTGGATCATCCCCTTGGCAAAACCACACAAGACTATGAGCTTGTGAAGGAGGGAAATCATCCATCCTTCTTTTCTCGAGTGGATAAGAACGGCGGCAAGATTCCCGCGATTATGGTCGAGCAAGCGATACTGTCGCAGTATTCCAATGGCCGTCAAACGATTTTGAGCAAGTATGAGCTTACGGACTCAGATCCCTCTGAGTTGATTTTCGAGACGATAGAAGCGCTAAACATCAAAGTGCCCTCAGATGGTAACGAAGGTGTGCCCGAAGTCTCAAGCTTCTACCCATCAACCCGACAAATTGGGAAGTTAAAGCGCATTGCGAACCCCAATGAATCGAGTAACGATCCATTGAAGATTTTCACGAATTGGAAGAAGCTCGATACCGTACCACACGATGATAAGCAGGATGACATCTACTTTGTCGATGATCGAGTTGGCTGGTACGCCAACGGTGCAGGCAAAATCTACAAGACCACCGATGGCGGTGATACTTGGAAGCTACAACGCGATACACCTGGAACGTTCTTTCGTTGCCTAGCATTTATCGATCAACAGCATGGCTTTGCAGGTAATGTAGGCTTGGAGCGATTTGCTAACGTAACAGATTCTAACCCACTGTATGAGACAAAAGATGGAGGCGAAACCTGGAATGCCGTAACGACGATTGAAGGCAAGCCTGTCGAAGGCCTATGTGCGATGCAAGTGTTACGTTACGAAGCCAACAACGAAAAGGCTTCAGAGAAGCAGATTCGATTGATAGGCGTGGGACGTGTTGCTGGTCCCGCCGCGCTGATTGTTAGCGACGACCTCGGTGCAACTTGGCAACAGATCGATATCTCAGCACATGCAGCCATGGCTTTCGACGTTCACTTTCTGGATCGAAACGTGGGCTTCATTGCTGCCGCAACGGATCCCGATTTGTCGAAGTGTCATGCTGCTGTTTTGCGTACAGAGGATGGGGGTGTTAACTGGCAGAAGGTTTACGAGTCGCCTCGTCCCCATGAATGGACTTGGAAGATGTCTTTCCCGAGTCGCAACACGGGCTATGTAACGATTCAATCTTTAGACCGAGACAAATCTGCTTCAGCTCGCTACGTGGCCAAAACCCAAGATGGCGGAAAAACATGGAGCGAGATTCCGTTAGTCAATAACTTCAAGGTCCGCCAATTTGGAATTGCATTTTTAGATGATCAAACCGGCTGGGTCGGCGCGACCCCACATGGCTTCTTCACCAACAACGGCGGCAAAACTTGGCGAAGAGCCAAAATAGGCGACGCCGTGAACAGGATCCGCCTACTATCGACTCCATCAAAAACCGTTGGATTTGCGATCGGCACAGAGGTTCACCGGTTTGAAATGGAAAAGGCTGAAAAATAGACACGACCATCCGTTGAGTTTCCTTCGTACCATTCAAATTGCTTGTTGGATTTTCGTCGAGCGAAGCATTTCATTAGAACTTGGAAACCCAGGGCTGATTGGTTTGCCTATACATCGGAACGACAAGCGTATCCTTCGCGCTTACCAAGTGTCAGCTGTTCTACTCGGCTGACACTTGGCTCATTTTGGTGGGCTGACCTGAAGCGTCAACCGCTTCCAAACAGGTGAACTGCAGCGTTCCCCTTGCCAGTATCGGCGGGCAAAAACACGCTAGAATGAGATATTCCCAGGTTTGTTGACTCGCGTAAAATCCCGACTCGACTGGAAGTACTATATGTGGCTGGATGCCCCACCTTAAACTACTTTGGGTAACCTCAAAACCGCAAGAATCCACCAAAAACTTGCAACATCCAAGCCAGTTCCGTTTGCAGCTATATTGTGCGAATCGTTTTTGTGTCAGAATTTCTTGGAAGCTGTGTTTATCCTTATAGAACCAAAGTTTCCTGCACCTGACACGCGAGAAAGCTGTGACGCAATTTCCCGAAACGCGAGAAAGCCTGATCGTTCAGATCAAAGATCCGAGCAATCGCGACGCGTGGGGTAAATTTGTCGATCTCTATCGACCGGTAATCCATCGCATCGCGCTGGCCCGTGGCTTGCAAGATGCGGATGCTCAGGATTTGACGCAACATGTCCTCATGGCTGTGGCTGCATCCATCGGTCGCTGGGAAAAGTCGACTGAATCAACGCGATTTCGCCACTGGCTCCGTCGTGTCACCAGAAATGCCATTCTCAATGCCATTTCTAGACGACCACCTGATCAAGCCACTGGGACCTCATCCTACCAGAACATTGTCACAGAGATTCCCGAGCGCGCAGACCATTCATTGGACGATGAGACTGATTCATTGATTGAACTAGAATATCGCCGCGAGCTCTATTTGAGAGCAGCGGCCTTTGTTCGCACCGATGTCGATCCAATAACGTGGCAGGCCTTTGAGAGGACAGTGATCGGCGGCCTCAGTAATGCGCAAGCTGCCCAGGAACTTGGTAGATCGATCGGAACCATCTACGCCGCTCGCAGTCGCGTGATGAAACGCCTTCGAACCGCGATCGCTGAAATTGAGGAAAACCACCAATGACAATTAAAACCTGCAATATTTCGCGGCTCGATTCGTTTCTGAGAAATGACATGACACAGCAAGAGGAGCAATTGCTCACGTCCCATTTGGATGAGTGTGCCGCCTGCCGAGAAGAACTGGAGTATCGCGCCGCAGAAGAGTCTTTTTGGCAGGAAGCATCGATGTTATTAGGAGGAAGCCAGCCTTCTTCGTACAATACGAGCCGCGACTTCCGTTTTGGCTCGACTCGTTCACCACAGATTGAATCGGCGTTTAAACAACTCGCACCGACAGACGACCCAAACTCTCTCGGTCGCATCGGAAGCTATGAAATAAAGGGGGTTGTGGGAGCTGGCGGCATGGGAGTTGTTCTGAAGGCACAAGATCGATCGCTTGATCGAATAGTGGCCATCAAAGTGATGTCACCCCATCTGGCCAGCAGCGGGGCAGCACGCAAACGATTTGCGCGCGAAGCCAAAGCGGCTGCGGCTGTTCTTCATCCCAATGTCATCGCTATCCATAGCGTCGCCAGTGAAGATTCCATGCCCTATTTGGTGATGCCTTTCATTCGTGGTACATCACTACAAAAACGAATTGACTCGCACGGCCCATTACCACTGACAGACACGCTGCGCATCGGTTCGCAAATCGCCGCAGGGTTGGCAGCTGCTCATGATCAGGGCCTCGTACATCGCGACATTAAACCTGCCAACATCCTGCTCGAAGAAGGTGTCGAACGCGTCACGCTCACTGACTTCGGCCTAGCCCGCGCCGTCGATGATGCATCAATGACTTGCAGTGGTGTTATAGCAGGTACTCCGCAATACATGTCCCCCGAACAGGCACGGGGTAAACCGATCGATGCTCGCAGTGATCTATTCTCACTCGGCAGCGTGTTGTACGCGATGTGTACTGGTCGTTCCCCATTCCGCGCCGAGACAACCTACGGCATATTGCACCGAATTGCGAACGACAATCCAACTTCGGTGTGTGAAGTCAATTCCGATGTACCGGTTTGGCTTGAACACATCATCCAGCGACTCATGGCCAAACATCCTGACGAGCGCTTTGAATCAGCAGCCCAGATCGCGGATTTGCAAGAAAAGTGTTTGGCACATGTGCAACAACCGCATACAAGCCACTTGCCACAGGAAGTATTGGCGTTGGCACCAAAGAAGATTCGCCGCCCCCCAATTGAAAAATTCATCGCGGCGGCAGTGTTCTTTTTCGCTTTGGCGCTGGCAGGCGTGTTCATCGTGTTGGAGTTGAACAAGGGAACGTTGACCATTCAATCGGATGTGGACGATATTCAAGTCCGTATCACTCGCGGCGAAAATGTAGTGAACGAGTTAAATGTCACCAAGGGAAGTAAGTCCGTACGCGTGGCTGCTGGCCAATACAAAGTTGAAATCATCGGCAAAACCGATGGGCTCACCGTCGAGAACGGACAAGTGACTCTACAGCGAGCCGATACAGAGATCGTGAAGATCACACTCAACAACAACGACGCTAATCTCCCGACGAATCCGTCCCCTACTGAGGCCGTTCAATCCCCCTCATCAGACCTCGCTGATTCTTTAGCATTAGCCGTTTACCAGTTCAATGATTTGCGAATGAAGGCCCCACTCAATGATCAGCCCATCTTAACCAAAGATGAAATCCTTGCTTGTGCCTCTTGGAATCTGGAGCAAAACCAGGAACTCACAGAGACACTGCAGTCCGCTCTTGCAAAGATCGCCAAGCGACATCAGTGGCCGGAGGGGTGGCATATCGAGGGTAACTACCTTGACTTACCGCCCGACGCAACGCCCGTGCGGGCCTATCGCATCTCGTTGGTTCATGCGACTACCGGCGAACAGTTTACGATTCGCGAACGGTATCTCGAACCGCCCCCTGCGTTCGCAACACCTGTTTTGAACACAAGTGCTCAAGGCATGCAACTGGCAACAGCCATCAAACGATTCAATTCCCGATACTTCCAAGCCAACGGAGTGATGCAGCCACCACTTACCGACGATGAAGTGGTCGCAGCGATTATTCATCATCGAACCAAACGCGATGAGGCGGATGTTAGCGACTCGCTTCTCGAGAAGTTTCAGGAGATCGCCAGAACTCGCTTTCTTCCAGAAGATGTCTCTTTCGAAGTGATACCAACCTTTGGCAGCGAAGGGGGGACAACCTACACCATTTGGTCGGTACGCATCAAGTTGTTCCAGGATGAAGCGGGTAAGGAGGGTTGGACTTACGCCTTTACCATTCGTGAGCAATTTGTATCGGTCAAGCATGGCAATGCAGGCGAGATACATTGGGGAAAACCTGCCGAAAACGGCTTACAAGCTGGAGTGCGACTTGCACCAGCCTTGTTGGCTTACGAACTTGGTCAGAAAATCAATGTGGATTTATGTTATCGAAATATCTTGACGAAGCCTATCTCCGCTGGAGTCCCCAACTTTTCTGGCTACGAAGTTAAAGCCTTTGATGCGAACGATGCGTTCATGGAAGTTTTAGATTTTCAGGAACCATTAATCGTGGGAGGGGCGCGTTCCGAGGCAATAGGTAACGAACCTACGACTTCACACGGTCTGTCCTTCGCGTTTGCTCCCACTTCATTACCGTTAGACAGACGTGATGAGTATCGAGCGCAGACGGGTGCTTCGATATTGATTTTCGTCGAGCAGCCTGGCAAACCGTATCGATTGCAATTTTCAGTCCGAAATATTGCCGACGAAGATGCAGGAAACATGAGTGCGGGCGAAGTTGAAGTCACCATTGAGCCAGAAGTAGCCAAGGAACTCGAACAATTTCTGAACACCAAGCCCGCTTCTGTTGGCCAGCCACTCTCTATACGGGATTCCACGCAGAACAAGATAAATGCAGGGCATGAAAAATCAGCGGATGTTGTTCCGTCGGATGTCATTTACGACTCCAGGAGCAGCGAGGCGTCTGACGAGAATCCATCGTCGAGTCAAGTGAAGATCGATGACTCCTTCACGACCACCAAGCTGCGAACTTATCTTACTGCCGCGCAGTCTCAGGCCTCGTCGCGTGGCTGGGTCGAGTCCCAACGCGGGCGCATCGTCATGTCACCAAACTATCAATTCGAAGGTCCATGGTACGTTGCCAAAGGAGCTTTGCCTTTGCCGAAGATCTTGGTAGACACTATCGGAATCGACTACTTTTCTTCCGTAAAACACGTCACTTTGGACTGCGAGGAAATCTATGACTTATCGAAACTCGTCGGGCTAACTCAGGTCGAAGAACTTTATATCAACCAGCATGTTCATGATGTGCGCGTCTTTGATGCACTCAGAGAACTCCCCCAGCTCAAGAAAATAGTGCTATCCAAATGGTCTGGCTTGTCACAGGCTGAAATAGAATCCATCGACAAAACACTGGATCACGTCGAAGTCGTCCAAGAAGAATAGCGGCTTGCGATAAGGGATTGGGCCCTATCCCACAAGTCAATTCACTCTATGAACGAAAAAGAATAGGGCGTTCGCCGCATTGACTAATGCACGGGGAGTTTTTTCTAAAAAAATCCCAACCTCGTGCAAGATTCGCGAGTGAAGTGGAATTTATTTGTGTGCATCACTGCAAACCTGCAGTGGAACAAATACAATTTTCCACATTTCTGCCGCCCCTTAAGCTCGCGACATTGATCTTAACTCCCTATGCTTCCCAGTCCCCCCGAAACCCGAGCAAGCTTGATCGTGCGTCTTCGAGACGTGGCGGATGTGGCGGCCTGGGATGAATTTATGACAATCTATGGGCCCCTGGTATATCGATTGGCTATTCGTCAAGGACTGCAGGCAGTCGATGCGGAGGATGTTGTGCAGCAAGTCTTTATCGCAGTGGCTCAATCGGTTCATCAATGGCTCGATCGCCCTCAGCCCAATCGATTTCGGAGTTGGTTGCTCACCATCGCACGCAACATCGCCATCAAAACTCTTACCCGCAGGCCGCACGGTGGTGTTGGCCTAGGTGGCGAACGTGGCTGGAACGATCTTGCCGCACCGGATGGTGATTGGTCCAGTCAATTCGATTTCGAATACCGACAGGAGGTTTATCGCTGGGCGGCGGAGCAGGTTCAGAATACGGTAGCCTCGAACACTTGGAAAGCATTTCAATTAACCCATATCGAAGGGGTTTCAATCGCTGCTGCAGCCGAGCGATTGGGAATGTCGATCGGCAACGTCTACATCGCACGAAGTCGAGTCGTGAACCGACTGCGTGAATTGGCCAAACAATTCGAGGTGTCCCAATGATCCGTACTTGCGCAAGCTATTCCGATGATCAATTGCGGCAACTGTTGCTGGGAAACGACGACGGACCTACTGGCTCCGTGGATCATTTAGCCGAATGCTCAAATTGCCAAGCTCGACTGGAGCGATTGGCCGCCGATGCAGAGCAATGGAGCGAGATTCGAGATAGTCTGCAGCTCGAGCGAGATTTCGAACCTGGATTTGAGTTGCCGCTAGAGAACAATCGGTCGCGAAGCCCAAATAAGGACCGCGACCATTGGCTGCGTCATGCAACGTGGACCGAGTCCATGGCGAAATCCCTTCTATCACCTGCCAGCCACCCTGAGATGCTGGGACGAATTGGGCGTTATGATGTAGAACGCTTGATTGGTAGCGGTGGTATGGGAGTTGTCTTCAAGGCTTACGATACTGAACTGAATCGACCGGTAGCCATAAAACTATTGGCCCCTTATTTGGCTGGAAGTGGATCAGCACGAAATCGATTTGCCAGAGAAGCTCGAGCAGCGGCTGCAGTGGTCGATGACCATGTTGTCCCCATTCACAATGTTGAGACAGGCAATGAGCAAGACAACGGGCAGCCGTTCCTTGTCATGAAATTTATCCCTGGAGGCTCTTTGCAACAGCGTATCGATCGCGAAGGACCACTAGAGCTTTGCGAAATCCTGCGAATCGGTATGCAAGCAGCGAAGGGACTGGCGGCAGCTCATGCGCAAGGCCTGATTCATCGAGATGTGAAGCCATCGAACATCTTATTGGATGAAGGCGTCGATCGAGCCTTGATCACTGACTTCGGATTAGCCCGAACTACCGATGATGCCAGTTTAACTCGAAGTGGATTTCATCCCGGTACACCACATTACATGTCTCCCGAGCAAGTGCGTGGCGAAGCGATTGATGCTCGCAGCGATTTGTTTGGTCTCGGATGTGTCATGTATGCCATGTGCACGGGTCACCCGCCATTCCGCAGTGAAACCAGCTATGCTGTTCTGCGTCGAATCACAGATGACACCCCGCGATCGATATGCGAAACGAATGCGCTTATTCCCGAGTGGATCGAACGAATCGTGATGAAGCTCCTAGCCAAATCGCGCGAGGCTCGCTACTCATCGGCGTTTGAGGTCTACACGTTGCTCGAGAAATGCTTAGCACACGTTCAGCAACCAACCATTGTGCCATTGCCAGTTGAGTTGCAACAGAAACCCCAAAGACGCCTCTGGTTGCCTGTACTGGCAATCGCGTCCATCGGAATTGCGCTTACATGTGGAGTTTGGTGGACTCAACCACGGCCTGTGGGGAATGCCGACACTGCTACAGTTGTCTCCACAGAAACTGTGTCCACCGAATCTGTACTGCAATGGGAGAGCGATCTGCCAGAAATGGAATCACTGCGAAGAGACTTTGTTCCCGTTGAAAAAAAATCCACGAAACTGTGGGATATTGAACCAAAGCAGTAATTGAAGTTTATCTGATACTTGATGGGTTGATTTCTATGGCTCGACCGAGTCGAACTAAAAATGGAGTGGATCTAATGCACCAGCTCACTAAGTCATTCTACCAAATGATACTGCAAGCCTTTCTGATCGCTTGGTATCCGCTCGCTGGATCGATGGTCCTGAGCCAGGAAACGCCAGAACAAAACCCCCTTATCTCTGAGAAAGCCGGAATCTCGAAATATACGTTCAAGCACGCGAAAGCAGCAGATGTTTTGCGCCTGATGAATCAACTCGCCGGGTTTTCCATAACCGGTTTTGCGGTGGATGAAAGGACAAACTCCCTCATCTTTTTGGTTGAAAGCGATGTTAAGCCGCAGGAGATGGAAGACTTCTTTAAGTTGCTTGATACCGAATCCCCCAGCCCCAGTCCGACCGGTAATGGGTCGAATGGCAAAGGGGCGATGGGAATTCCTGCTCTCGGTCCGAAACCTGTGACGCTGGATTTCTCGTTCTTGATTTCAGCCGAGGAGTCCATCGACTCACTCCAGACACGTTACCGCGAACTTGAAACACAAGCTCATCGACTCGCTGACAAACTCAAACAATCAGAGTCTGTAGGTAGTACCGAGCGCAGCGAGTTGCAAGCTGCTGTTCGCAAATCCTTCGAAGCGCGTCAGGCACTACAGCGAGCCGAGTTGGCTGACCTTGCAAAACGGATGAAGAGCATGCAGCAATCGATTGACCTGCGCGACAAATTGGCTGAGAAAGTCATCGAACGCCGCGTGGAAGATCTGCTGGACCCAAACTTGAAATGGGAAGTCGACGGAAAAGATAAAGGGTCCCCCCTCACCAATTCACCAAAAGAGACGCCAACCCCATCCAACACTACAACGGCTAAAGAATTGCAAGCAGCTCTCCAAGGCACATGGCAAGTAAGGGTCTTTCAGGCGGAGGACGGCGCTGGAGACGAACGCATTTCACTGGTCGTGATCCGTGGTGACTTATTGCTGTTTCATACGATTGTAAATGGCAAGGTGCTCGGTGTATCGCCCTTCAAACTCGAATGGTCAAATTCAGAAAAGCCTTTTGAGGTCGGAGTTATTTGGAATCCAAATGACGTTGAAAACAACTCTGCCATGCGTGGGTTAATTGCCTATGATGGCCAGAGTTTTCAGTTAGTGTATGGTGAAAATCCTGTGGAAGTCTGCCCAGGCGATGGTAACACGTATATTGATTGTGTTCGTAGCAGCACTGACGTTCCCCTCTTTGTGGAAAGCAACGCAAAGCTGGACAAACCTGAAACCATTGCATCACCGCAGCCAATGAGTCTTAATGGTGCAGCCGCAACACCCAGAATAGCAGGGTATGACTGGGACTCCTTCATCGAACAAATGCCAGAGACCGGCACTGCATTAGTTATGTTCAGTTACGAAGCTGAAGCCAAACAACAGATGTTACCGATAGCCAGTAAAGTTGCAGAAAAACACTCTGCAAAATTGATTGAGCTTCCCATGAGCGAATGGCGGAAAGTTGTGAGTCCCGAGGCGACGCATTTTGTATTGATGAAGGACAGGCAACTGGTGGGGACTCGAACCGGTTTAATGACCGAGCGAAGACTGGAAGAGTTTGTCGCTAAAGCTAACGGCTGGCTGACACCGCGTTCAACAGGAATCAAAGAGAATTCGCTGGTACGCATTGACTGTTACATCAATCCGGGCCCCAATAACATTGGAAGCCAGCACGGCGGAGCTTTTGCTTTTACTACTGCTGTTGTTGCCACTCATGAAGATGAGGCTTTATTGCTTGGCCCTGAAAGTATCGCGAATTACATAGACTCTGGATATGCATGTGTAGCAGTCATCACAGATGAAAACGGAAAGCCAAAGCAACTTCCAATGGATGTGATTCTCAGTGGGCCGGTCAAACTACCGCCGCGCAGCGCGGGTGCGAGCGACCTTGAAGGATCGGTTCAGGTCAAGAATACCGACGGTACATCAAGCAACGTCCAAATTGCAAGTCTCTATCCCGAGTCTTTTACGAAGCTGCTTGACACCTATGATGTGGGGACAGCTATCTATCACATTCGCGGCGCACATGGCTTAACCACTGTTAGGTTAGCGACCGATAAGGCAACACCTTCTATCAGTCAGCCTGTCCTATCAGGCGGATTTGCGCGTGAGCGAAGCTTTCCACCGATACATGGTTTTAATTCACCCATTCATTGGCAAACCCAGACAGTACAAGGCGTTGGTGCAGTCTATGGCGATAACATCAACGGAGCGGAGATGTTTAAAGTCTTGTGTCCAACTCGCCCCACTCCTTTCGGCTTTACGTTCACCGAGCAGGGGGACTTGCTGGGCATGTACGGCCTGGGAGCCCCTACAGCGGAAGACATGACACACGAAGTCTTCCAACCCTACGTAACTCATGCCGTTCTGCAAGCAGCCTTAGAAAAGATCGACGATGCCGACTTGAAAGCAGCCCTGACGGAAACAGTGAAAGTTCCGTGAAAGTGCGTTTCGTATAACCCGTAGCTGCAGCGCAGCGGAGGCTAGGTGGGCGAGAGAGTGACGCCGATCCTACGCAGAATCGATGTGCGGTGGAGGGAGTCGAGGCCGGAGCCTCTCGGGCAGTGCGTTCCCAGGCAGAGCCATGGGAACGAGGAGCCCGAACAGTCGAACAGAGAGATTTTTCAGAGATTTTCCTTGCCATGACTACACCGTGTCGTTATAAAGACGTCTAACTGTCGTCAATCAACGATAACGTGCGATCAGATTACAGCCAGCACGAAACGAGCAAGGACTACCAATCGATGACGAACGAAAACAACCTGCCTGAAGCCGATCTGTCGGCCGCTCAGCAGGAGATCATGGAAATCATTTGGAAACATGGCGAATTGTCCGCCAGTGAAATCCGAGAAATCGTGAGCCGCGAACGCCCCGTGTCTCGTAATACGATCCGAACATTGCTCGAACGCATGCAAAGCAAAGGTTGGATTCAATACCGCCCCATCGGTCGAACGTTTCTCTATTCTGCTGCGATCCCTCGACAAGAATCGATTGGCCGCAAGATCGCAGAGTTCGTAGATGATTTTTGCGAAGGTTCAGCGGAATCATTGGTCTCCGCGCTGCTGAACTATCGCGGCCTCTCTACGACCGAGCTCAAAAAAATTCGCGCGATGTTGGACGAGGCAAAATCAAAACCGCAGCGAAATGAAAAGAAATAGCTGCGACTCCCATATTTGAACTCATTCCTAATCCATACGAGCCTCTTTGAGTAGGAGCCGTATGCGAAACAAGCTTCGATAAATACACGATACGGCTGAATCGAGGAGAATGGGAATGCAATTTTCAATTGTCAGTCTGCTGTCGGACACGAATAACCAACAAACTGCAGCGGTGCTGGTTGTCTTGGTGACGGCTTTCGCCCTCTCAGTGTTAATTATCAGTCGCTGGCTTTTGCGAAGTGCGGCTCATCGGCACTGTGTCTTGCTGGGGTCCATGTTGCTCATCTTAGCAACACCCTTTTTCGTTTGGCTGACACCAACGTTTCTTGCAGCTCCTGTCCCAAACCTTGCTGGCTTCACGTCCAATGCGAAAGCTCTCAATAATGTACAACCAATGCCAACTCAGCCGCTTGAGGCATCGAACATTTCGGACTCTACAAAACCAATTTCAGAAGATGTCGCCTCGCGTGAGCCCTTCACATCGCTTGCTCCCAAGGATCTCAACCAACTCGCTCTCGTTCCATTATCCGAACGAACAACGGATGAACTTGCCCAGCGTAACACCACGAATGCCCCCAAACCGCAGCCCGGAGCCGACGAAGCATCAGCGTCACTTCCAGTGGCAGTCCCAACAAGTCCTGCAGTGATTGCTGACCAAAATACATATCCACCTTCGCAATCAAGTATCGCCTTTACGCTCTGTGCGTTGTGGCTAGTGGGATTTTCTCTTCAACTTCTACGAGGCTGCTTGGCCCATCGATATTGGCATCGGGTCGTAAAAACAGCTACACCCTGGCAAATGCCTGATTCCATCGCGACATTCCTAACAAACAAATACCATTTCCGCCGCCTCCCGACCATTCGCGTAACTCAGCGCGTTCACAATGCGGTCTCCGGTGGCCTGTTCAATCCTTATGTGTTGCTCAATCCCAAGATGCTGGCGGAGCTCACCGAAGAACAACTTCAAGATGTTCTCGATCATGAATTGGCGCATCAAGCCCGCCGAGATCATTGGGTACGCTATCTGGAGCAGCTTGTACTGGCTATGTATTGGTTCAATCCAGCTGTTCGAAGACTCTGCCGGGAGTTGGCGATTTGCCGCGAACATCTCTGCGACGATCTCGTTTTGCAGAACAGAACCCCAGTGGCCTATGGCGAGACACTGTTGCGCGTGGCTGAGTTAACGCTTGAGAATGCCTTTCGAAGAACATCCATACCCTTTGCTGCGACGAGTGTCCTGGCCGATAAGTCAGAATTGCAAGGAAGGATTTCTTCCATCCTCACTCCTACGGGCCAACGTAACCTCACCGTCAGCAAAAAGTTTGCGTTCGCCGTTGCTGTGTTTATGACTCTGACGGGCTGGCTTTTCAGTGGCTTCTCCGCAGCAAATACGACGCTACCTACAGATCCCGTCGCGACAACCGGGTCACACATTGCTCAAGAGACTAACGCCGTTGACACAACCACCGCAACAGATCAAGAGTTAATCCGGGTTCGCTTAAATGAACTGCGCGCCAACTTTTCCGAGACAGCGCAAATCTTGTCCAAGATAAATTCCTCGCATCAAGCCTATCTACTAGAAGCCTGGGCCAGCCTGGATCTCGGTACAGCTCTAGAGATCGAAGAAATGCTGCCCGATGCGGAGCTCTCTCTCCGTCAAGAGCTTGTGAGTCGTCTCATAGCGTCAAGGCGTTGGAATGACATCCTAGATATCGTCAAACGCTACAGCGAGAAAAACATAGATGCAGCCATGCCTATGCAATACATTTCATCTCTTGCGTATACCGCGGCGCTGAAAAATGATCCGGAAGCAGTTCACTTGCTGCAGGCCGAGCTTCAGACTTACATCGAGCTCTTTAAGAAATCACGAAGGGAACTTGCCGCAAGGTACGAACAGAAGCCTGAGTTGGCTGAATCATCGGCTTCGCAGGAACAGATGAACCTGGCTCAAATTGCCATTACCGAGTGGATGAGCGAAATGACATCGCTGCGACTCGTGCAGGAAATCGAATTAGCGGCAGCTCGAAACAACCAACTGCATCAAGAGGCAGATCTTAAGAAGGCTGTCGTTGCCCGGGAGCGTATCTTGAATAAAGCTCAGCAAGTGCTCGGAAAATCGCCACGCTTCGAGAGGTTTTCCTTCTTCCCCGTTCAATCCAAAAACAACTTGAAGTTCGGTAGCGATTGGATTGCTTTGGAATCTTGGATTACTTTCAATGTCCCCCCAACCGACAACAATTCGCCGTCACGAAGGTCCTTTCCTTTTAACGTCTTTTTCTATCAGTTACGACCTGTTCATGCCCAGCCTGACGATTTTCTCGGTACCAAACTGGCTGAACTGCTTCCACAAATGAACATCGGCTGGTTGAGCGAGGAACTCCCGGCTCTGAATTCTACGATCGCCACACCTTGGTTCGAGCACAAACTGCGGGAAGGGCAATGGGAGATTGCGATGGCCTATCTTATTGGTTCCCCAAATCAGCCCATGGAACGCGTTCGCCTCATTGCAACAGCAGCGAAACAACTGCGCAGCCAGCATCCCGAAATTGCGGAAAGGCTGCGTAAGATATTGCTTGAGTACTGGAGCAAGAATGGACCGAAATTCGCTTTGACTTCAGAACTTTCCCAGGACGACCTTAGAGCTCGAATCGAAGCTTTGCTCGAAACGTCACTTACATTCTATGAGGCAAATGAACCTGCAGTGGGTTCGCGTTTTTGGAACATGAGTATCGAACATTGGACGGAGCTGTTCGGTAAGGAATCAGTTTCGAATTCCAAAAAGGAGAATTACAACACGCTGGTCCTGGCATCGGAAGTGGCAATGGTGGGTGGAATCACCGCCGATCAGCTGCCGCAGAACATTCAAAAACAATTGACGGAGTGGAATGGTCACCAATCTTTAACTTACACCTACATTTATCGCGATGTGACTCGTGTATTACCCCGGCGAGAGGCCGCCCCTCTCTTTAAGGCAACACAATATGAAGAGCATCGCGAGTTTTATCGTTTGGTTGGTGAATCCGACTGGCCAGCGGCCGCAGCCCAGTGTCAACGTTTAGCCACAAGAAATACAGCTTGGAAAACCAGCTACTCTGTTCTAGGTGTAGCCTCGTATCGCGAGCGAGGTCTAGCGGAGACGTTCAAGTGGACCGCCACGCTCACCGATCCAGAGTTACGGATGGCGATTGAACTGGGAGCCATGCGGGAGGCGAAACGTAAGTCGCTGAGTGCTCCTGCGAACGATCCCCAACACAACTATCACTTTATCCTCCCACTCATTATTTGGCCGAAAGGTGCTTGCTAGTAACAGAGCCAGAAGAAGTGTAAGCTGACAACAGTAGATACTTGCTGAAGGGCGTTCAAAGATTGCGATCGTATCACAACAGTCCGTTTCTTACTCGAATTAAAGAGAGGTAGAACCATGATTCCGTGGATCCCTGGACTCAGAAGATCGGTTCAATCGGAAGAACGCCTATGGTGTATTAGCTGGAATCCCGTCGTTTGGATGCTAGGAGCATGTCTACTATCGATCGGTTGTACTTACTCGACCCATCCGATCTTCACGAAAGACGACTTGCGGTTCGATGAGAAGTTAAGCGGATCTTGGAAAACAAAAGACATTCCCGGTATCGGCAGGCTGGATGTTTCGCGATCTACGCCAACCAGCGATTCGTATCAAGTTCGTTTCTTTGATCAAAATGAAAGCCAAGAGACTGGACTGGCGGAAGGCTTCTTATGTGAATTCGAAAAGAAGAGATTTATCACGCTGAAATTCGAAAGTAAACCTGAGGAAAAGTTGCCGCTGAAGATTGCTTACTTAACCTTTCTGATCGACCAGCAGGAAGACAACTTCTTGAAAGTTCGCTATCTAAACCATGACCGTATCATGAAGCATTTGAAAAGTCATCCGGAATCGCTCAAGCATGAGTTGAATACGCAAAAGCAACCACCGACCAAACCAGATGTGGTGATCACTGCGGAAACTGCTGAGTTCCGTGCTTTTGTACAATCGGTTTTGGAGAAAGCCGATTTTTGGGTGCCGATGGAACTCAAAAAGAGCAAGTAACGAAAAGCACGACACCTGCAGATCCCTAGCTTTTTCATTGTGAGCTTATGTACGTCTTATTGCAAATACACAGCCCAGAGATGCAAGTCCAATTTTCGTACTTTTAGTCTCTTTCGTGGTTCGAACACGGCACGAAAAACGGCAAACAAAAATCACTTCTTGTTTGCCGCTGGTTGAAGCTCAATTCCTTTAGAGTGCTAACACTCTACGAGGTTGGATTCGATTTCAGTTCGAAGTCGATCTTATTGGCCCCTGACTTTACCTGGACGTTTAGCTCGCTCTTGGAATTATAGCGGGCCGGAACTTTCGACTTACCTGCAGGCTTAGAACCTGCAGCTGCGCTTTCATCGCCGTCGCCTTCAGTTTCTTCGACTCCACCTTCTTCACTAGGAGCGATCTCCACACGATGCGGACCGACTTTTGCTCCTTTGGTCTGCCTGATGTAAATCAGCTCATACTTGCCCTCAGCATTCGTCGTGCCGCGCGATGGGCGGCCATTGTCGGGCTGAAAGACTACTGCCACACCAGCCAAAGGTTGACCGTCTAAAGTAACAGTCCCATTGACGGTACCAAGTTCGGGTTGATCCCCCTTAGAACCACAACCAAACTGGCACAAGCAAAACAGACCTAGTGCCAACAAGGCCGAAAAAATTCTCTTTGATTTCACGTTCTGAACCATCCTTAATCACCATCAATCATTATTGTTCCAGTGTAACCGTTTCGCCGCCGTTTCGAGTCGACAAGCCGCGATAGATTCGCATGTCGATATTCTCGGAGAGGAACTGAACGCTGCCGTCTCCCATCAGAAACATGGCTCCCCCTGGATGCCAGCTGCCCGCAGCTTCTTCGGCTCCACCGTTAATCGGGTCGTTGGTTTCAGCCGCGATCAAGAATTCGGACATTTCGGTAGGAGGGTTGGAGTCTGCACCGCCAGAGAACATGGCTTTGCCGTCTGCACCTGCACTGAATTGCCCAATCGCATCTCCACCAGAATCAGGAACTTCGCTGACAAAGATCGTGTTGGCCAAACCATCGATCACGTCTGCAAATCGAGTTCGACTGCGAACATAGAAGATTCCGTCACCATTCATACAGCCCCATGGATCCGACATCATCTGCTGCAGGTTTGACACGCCAGTGCAAATGCAGTCATCGTTGCCATTCCCAATGCGAGTGCCCATGTTTCCGTTATAATTCGAGGGTTGGAATCCATTTTTCTGGGAAGCAGCTGTCACATCTGGTTGCGATGGACACCAGAAGAGTGGCACGATCGTAGCTTTTACGACCAAAGGCTTGCCCGAGGTTGTGCCACCAAGCTCATTCCCCATGCCATCTGGACCTTGAACGGCGTTGAACAAATTATTCTGTTCGAGCTGCGGTAAAATACTCGCATGCCAGGTCCAACCATGCCCGTTGAAGTTTGTGCCCGCTGCATTAGGAATTCCATTGCAACCTGCTGGCATCGCTTTGAAACTTGATTCGTAGTTGTGCAGAGCCAAGCCGATTTGCTTCAGGTTATTCGAGCATTGCATACGCCGAGCAGCTTCGCGAGCCGCTTGAACCGCAGGAAGTAGTAGCCCCACGAGTATTCCGATGATGGCGATGACGACCAGCAGCTCGACCAGCGTAAAGCCGCGTAGTGATTTGTTCCTAACTGACATTCAAAACTCCTCAAAAACTTGCACCTAACAAATACATTCTGCCTAGGAATGATCACCCGCAGCAGGTGCGGCGCAGGGCGAAATATGAAGAGTAAATGTTAAGAAATGAGGAGGTGAGTGTCTATTTCCAAGTCACGATTTCGCGATATTTTAACAATTCTACAGCCCTCGACTCCGTCGCTCTGTGCGACAACGCTCGCCAACTTAACCTAAGCTTCATATCCTGCTGTTGCAGGGACCGCACTCGTCCAATCTGAACGACTGAGCGAGCGCGTTCATCTCTTATAGCTCTACTTGGAAGCGGCCTTACCCAGGAAAGCGACGATCAGCTTGGCAATCTCATCGCCATTGGATTCCAAAGCGAAATGTCCCGCATCGAGTAAATGATAATCGACATTCTTTAGGTCACGGCGATACGGCTCAGCCCCCGCAGCAGGAAAGATCTGATCGTTCTTGCCCCACACAATCAGCATCGGTGGTTGATGTTTGCGAAAGTAGGCTTGCCACTGTGGATAAAGCGGCGGGTTACTTCCGTAACTTAGAAACAAGTCGAGCTGAATCTCTTTGTTGCCTTCACGATCCAACAGAAACTGATCGTGAGCCGGACCATCGGGACTGATGCGTTCAACGTTGGGGACTCCATGGGTGTATTGCCACTTGGTAGCCTCATAGCTCAGCAGCCCTCTCAATGCCTCTCGCTTTGCCGAGTCTTTGGGGTTCTTCCAGTATTCCTTGATGGGCCTCCAAAATTCGTTATCCAACCCTTCGTCATAGGCATTGCCATTTTGAACGATGAATCCTCGCACTCGCTCGGGATGAGCCGTTGCAATTCGAAATCCGATCGGTGCACCGTAATCCTGAACATACAGGAAGTACTGCTGCACTTTGAGGCGTTCAAGAAAGTGATCCATTACTGTTGCAACGTTATCGAAACTATATTCAAACTCGGACCTCTTGGGCATGGAACTTTCACCGAACCCTGGATAGTCGGGCGCGATCACATGGTACTTTTCCGCCAGTTTCGGAATCAGGTTGCGAAACATCTGCGAACTGGTAGGAAAACCGTGCAACAGCACGATTGTGGGAGCCGTCGCTGGCCCCGCCTCGCGATAAAAGATATCGAGACCATCCACTGTAACCGTCTTATGCTGAACGATTATCTCAGCTTTTGCCTTAGCTGTCACGCTTTCTTGAGCTGCAGCGTTCTGGGAAATGAAACCTGTGTGGATTAGCCCCAGTGCGAGCATGAAGCCAGCTGTCTTTTTGAAGTATCGAATCATTTTTATTACCTTTATGTTGTGTTTGTTGTAAGGGTTTCCTGCATCACCTGATGAAGGAATTTGTTCTAGTCAACGCCGCCTAAGCCAGCATGCGATTCTGGTCGATTGCCAGGGGCAGGCCAAAGAAAGCGGCGATGATGTGTTTGAATTGCGACATCGTTGATGCTCGCTTCACGCCTAAGCATCAATCCTTGGTTGTCAAACTCCCAAAGTTCGTTACCGTAACTTCGGAACCACTGAGAATCGCTGTCATGCCATTCGTATTGAAAACGAACGGCAATGCGATGCTCGCTATAAGCCCAGAGCTCTTTGATCAAACGATAGTCATGCTCGCGATTCCACTTCTCTTTGAGGAATTTCACGATTTCAGCTCGCCCGCGAATGAAACGGTCTCGATTACGCCAAATCGATTCTTCGCTGTAAGAAAGCGCGACTCGTTCCGGATTGCGAGAGTTCCAAACATTTTCAGCTGCGCGAACCTTTGCAATAGCCTTTTCCAAATTGAAAGGAGGGGAGAGCAGGGGAGATACCTTCATGACGATCACCTAACACAAAGAGTCAAGGGCTAGAGTTACGATGCGATTAGTGTGTTGTTGAACAAGCTCCGTTGCTGCAGCACGAGTCATTGGCAGCCGGTAGAAAAGCTACTTTGGGAAAATCGATTTCGGGCTCAGAGACATGGTTGAAGTAATTCGTAAAGATATTGAGGGCCACGTTAGCGACGACCTCTGCAATCACACCATCCTCTACACCCAAGTCTCGGAGTTCATTCAAATCGCTGTCGTTTACTTTTCCTCGTTGTTCGACGAGGCGTCCGGCAAACCGTAGCAACGCATCGTTGCGAGAGTCGATGGCTTTCGCGTGACGACTATCGAGAATCTGTTCTTCCGTGAGCCCTACCATCTTGCCGATCGTAGAATGGGCTGCGAGACAATATTCGCAACGATTGCGTTCGGCGACCGTTAGTGCAATTTGCTCGCGCAATTTGGCCGAGAGAGTACCTTTGGCCAACGAGCCGCTGAATCCCAGATAACCATCTAGCACTGCGGGTGCAGTGGCCATGGTTCGCATCATGTTGGGAACCATCCCCAACTTTCCATTTACGGCCGTTAGTAGTTCCTTGGCTTTGCCGGTGGCTTGTTCAGGGGCAATCGGTTGGATTCGAGTCATGGTGGCTGTCCTTTTGTTAGATTTGTTTTTGCGAGCCAGACTGTCTGACTCCTCTGACAAGGTAATAAACAAATCCCGTGCCAAACCCGCGAGAAAGCCGTAAACCCTTCCTGCCAAGTCACTTACAAACAACCAACCCAACTAAAAAAGCAACGACTTTTCGTTGAATCACGATTTTTCGTTGCACCAACAACGACTTTTCGCTACCCTACAGCGATGAAAAGTCCAACCCACCTGAAAACAGAAGGTCTGCTGCAAGATCCCAAAGCGATGCTGTTGGAATTAGCGGGCCACCATTTGCTCGGTGAACTTCTTCCCCTGGCGGTTCAGCGGCTAGCGGCCAATCCAAACGTTGCCCTGGCGCGAATTTGGCTCAAGCTCCCTACACCACCCACCGATTGCGAGCACTGTCGGTTTGCGACCGAATGCCCGAATCGTAGCTCCTGCTTGCACCTCGTTGCGAGTTGCGGCTCATCCATAGCGGACAAATCCGCCGACTGGTCAAAACTTGACGGGCAATTCAAACGCTTTCCGTTGGGAGTGCGGAAAGTCGGACGAATCGCTTCTACCGGTCAAGCGCTAGAGGTTTCGGATGTCGAAACCGATCAAGAGTGGATCGCCGAGCCAAAGTGGATCAAGAAGGAGCGTATCCGATCCTTCGCTGGCCATCCGTTAGTTCATCGTGGAGAGGTTCTCGGTGTACTGGGGTTGTTCGCTAGAACTAAACCAGGTCCAACCTGCTTTGAGTGGTTCCGCATGATTACCGATCATCTAGCGGCTGCCATCTCGAACGCGCGTATGCTGGATGAGATCGCAGCCCTCAAGAGCCGTCTTGAGATCGAGAACGAATATCTGCGAGAAGAAGTTGAGGTCAACACTTCTTTTGGAGACTTGATCGGTGCAAGTCCCGCGATGAACACGGTTACGCGGCAAATCGAATTGGTCGCCAACACCGACAGTACGGTTTTGATTCTAGGGGAAAGCGGCACCGGTAAAGAAGTTGTCGCACGAGAAATTCATCGCTGCAGTCGACGTGCCGCTCGGCCGCTCATCAAAGTCAACTGCGCCGCCATTCCGCGCGAACTTTATGAGAGCGAATTTTTTGGGCATACAAAAGGTTCATTTACGGGCGCGGTAAGAGATCGAGTCGGTCGCTTCGAATTGGCGGATGGTGGCACGTTGTTTCTGGATGAGATTGGCGAAGTGCCACTCGACATGCAAGCGAAATTGTTGCGTGTACTTCAGGAAGGTGAACTGGAGCGGATCGGGGAAGAACGAACTCGCAAAGTTAATGTTCGCATCCTCGCGGCCACCAATCGAAACTTGCGAGCCGAAGCGGAGGCTGGGCGATTTCGACAAGACCTTTATTACCGACTGAGTGTCTTTCCGTTAGAGTTACCACCACTCCGTAAACGTCTTGAAGATGTGCCGCTATTGGCTGAGCATTTTCTCAAACGCTTCGCGCGGCAAGTTGGACAAGCGAAGATCAAGTTGACACTCGCCAACCTTCAAGATCTTCAGCGATATGATTGGCCCGGTAATGTTCGGGAATTGCAACATGAACTTGAACGAGCATGCATCGTGTCAGAACGAGGTAAGCTGAAGTTCGACCACCTGCGTGCCAGTACTTCGCCGTCGGAACCGATTCCAACCAACGCTGAGGCGGAACACATTCTCACCGATGCGGAACTTCGCGACTTCGAAGCCCGCAATATCGCTGCAGCGTTAAAGCGCTCGGACGGAAAAATCTACGGCGACGATGGCGCAGCAAAATTGTTAGGCATGAAACCGACAACGCTAGTCTCACGAATCAAGGCGTTAAAGATCCACACTTCACCTTGAAGTTCCTGGTCCGAAGCTGAAAGAGAATGGTCATCAAGTAAATCAAAATCTAAACAAGTCACGCTCGAAACTGCATTCGACCTCGACTAAGATTTGCTTCACAAGCTGTAACGATTCAGGGTTCATCGCGAAATTAGGTTCACTAAATCCATGCCAGAGAAACGCCTAACCCTTTTTGCCATATGGCTTCTAGCAGCTGGTTTGTCTGGACCTGTCGGAATCGTTTTGCATGAACTTGGGCATTTTACGGTAGCTATGGCCTGTGGATTTCCAGAAACGCGAATGAGTTTCGCATCCGCCAGCTATCAGAACAGCCAGCAATTTTGGCAAACGCTGGCTAGTGGGGATAGAAAATCCGCCGCAGCCATCTATCCGCTCCATCAGGCTGGCTATGTGGCGGCGGCCGGACCTGCGGTTACCGCTATCTTGATCTTAGCCGGTGTTGGTATTCTGTTTTGGGCAAAGCCCAACAACTTCATCGGAGGATTTCTGGCTGGTTTGGCGTTGATGGCGGGCGTGAGATCCGTCACTGGCATTTATTACATACTTGCCGTGCGGCCCTATTATCCCGATGCCCGTCCATTCTTCGATGAAATCAACATCGCTCGAGCGTTTGACCTGCCCGTAGACTGGATCGCTTGGCCAAGTCTTCTATTGGTTCTGATCGCATGGATCGTTGTCGTCCCCAAGTTAACTCCGGATCGCTGGCTCAAACTCCCAGCGGCCATCATCGGCCCGATAATCGGGATCTTGATATGGGCTCAGATCGGTCCGTTCGTAATGCCGTAATTGGACAGGCAAGTGCACTACATCCCCGTTGATGAATCCTTTGCGTCGCGCACTTCAGAAATCGATTGCTGTTTGATGGAAAGTAGACGTTTCAATAAACCTGTGTACCCCAGCCCGATGGCGAGTGGAATTAGCAAGGTACTGGATAAACATAGAGACCAAAGGCAGAAATAGGCAGCCCGGCCACGTTCGTCAGGAATCGTTATATCCAGCGACTCCGTCAAACTAATCAGCAGTAATGTCGAACAGCCCAAAAAGCTGATAGCGCAGAACCACCATCGAACTGCCAGCCATTTACTTTCAAAGCGTAGTGACCTTCTATACCAATGGCAAATTCCAAATCCGAGTAACCAGCCTTTGCACAACCATAGAAAAATTGCCAAAGGAAAAAGCTCTGATGCTGGGCTAAGAAGGAACGGGAAGGCTTCGAAGAGAATCAAGCTCACGGCCACCCAATCGAGCACAGAGAAGGGAGCATCCCTAAACAAATGATGGCCCACAATCTCACCGACACCCAGCGCGAGGCTGGTCAAGTAAAACCATGAACCAACGATGCTGCAAACGATCTGCTTCCAGTAAAGCTTGATGAACGACACGCCGAAACTCCGATACTTTCAAGAAGAGGTCTAGCGATAATCAAGCGCTTAACTATCTTTTACAATGACCGTGATCGATTCGACTGCTGCATGACCTGACTTTCGAAAGGGACGCGGTAAAGGTTGAGCGTTACCTTGCTGGTCAATGGTTCGGCAGCGAAATAAGTACTCACCCGCAGCCAGAGGAGACAAGTTTGCAGCCCAATGCGCGTTCGCCAGCTTCAATGGCCATTCCACCGGCTTACCTTGTGCAAAACCAAAAGTACCTTCCGGAATGAGCCCGTCTTTTAGTGAATGCCACTGAGTGGGTGGCGGGAGAATTTCGGCATCAAGCCATGGAGCTTGAGCGTGATAAGGATCATCCATTCTCTCCGTCGAACTGGGCTCGATGGATACCTGGACCTTCGCTAAGCCCGCGACACCGACTTGCGCATACCCCGACACGGGAATCGGTTCACCCGCTTTCACTTCTCGAGGTACGGACAATGATGCAGCAAATGTTTTGAGCGGACTATCGACGTCATTGTTTTGTTCCGCGTAGGTATCATTAGCAAACGGAGCGTTGGTAAGTACTACATGCGAAAGCCATTTTACTGACTTGAATCCATAATGCTCTGGCACAACCAATCGAACTGGGCCACCGCGCTCGGGGCTAAGCCATTCACCATTAAGCTTGTAGCACAAGATGACTGGCGGGAGACCGATCGGATCTTCTAGTACTCGCCCGATCGGAAGTGAGCTCCGAAAAATTTGCTTTGGGTCGTCGTTGTGATAGCCATAGTAAAAGACTCTTCGTACATTCTCCTTAGGCTCTGTTAACCACAGGATAGTTCGCAAGGGAACTCCTTCCCACAGCCCCATTCCCAATGGGCAGCCCATGTTCAAACAGGTCATGACCTTGGGAAAACGAACTGAGTGCTGCTCTCCCAATTTCAACAATGCCTCAAAGTTAAGCGCCGTCCCGCTCGCTTTCGACATCGGCTTCAGGAGCTTTGCAGGACTCGCGGTATCACTGACAACTTCAAGGCTCCAGGTATCAGAGGTTAAGCCAACTTCTCGACGTCGCTCCTCTGATAGCGAATGAGGAATAGGTTTGCCGCGAGACACATCCTGAAAAAATTCCGTCGGTGTGAAGTAGGGTTCGCCAAGTGCTCCAGCCTTCTCGGGTTTCGACGTTTTTTTAGGTTGAGTCTCTTGCGCTAGTAGTGAAGTTGGAGAAAGCAATGTCGCGCCTAATCCGGCCACCACTCCTTGTTGCAGAAAAAAAACGCCGCGTGAGCTCAGCGTGTTCGCGTAAGAAGCCGGCACTGAAATCAAGACCATTTTGCTGCAAATGTCTTTGGGATTCATTTCCTAGAGAAGCGTTCTCCCCATCCCGCACGTTTTGGTTCTTTTGATCCATCGCAGCGGCCCTTAGTTTCGAAGTTTCGACCGAGGCTACAGTTGAGCACTAGGGCATTTATGGTACGAAGCCCCCAAGGTTTCCGCCATATTCTACCCTGTTTTAGGGCGCAGCTTACTAAAACGAGAGTGGGATTCATGCTTTTAAGGAAAACAGCGTCCAAAGGCGAGCAGAAGCTTCGGGTTCCCCCACAAACGAATTTGAAAGGTCGCGATAAGCCAAGGTGCTGTCGCCTCCTTGCGTAATAGCCTCAACCAAGCATTTGAACTCGCTGTGATATACAGGTCACAATCGCCTTCGATTCGATCCAGCACCGTTATCTTCCGGTCGCGAATGGTAACTGTGCATTCGGCGGACTCTGCACCCGTGAAGCGAAAATGGTATCGAGCCGAGAGACCAGCTGATTTTCCTGGCTGGAAACCATGTTTCATCAGCTTGATAAATCCTCGGATCGAACTGGGCCGCAAGACAGCACCAATGCGTTTCGTTTTCTTGTGAGGAAATCGTTTTTGTGCGTAATCCTCGGCATCGGAGTTGGGTTGAACATAAAGTGTCTCTTCTTTCTGCTGAAGCGGCTTCACTACGGTCGATACAAATTCGCCTCTATTCTGCAAGAATGGAGACAACACATCTTCGCCAGCCGGACAAACACTCAGACAGTAGGCAGCCTTGTAATTGGGCCCAAACGCAAGTGACTGCCACATTGATACGCTCTCGGAATCGGTAACTTTGTGTCGATATTGTTTACCGCTATCGCTATCTGCAATATTCTCGACCCAATCGGTGAAGCCGCTCATGAACTCGCGATAATTGTGTGCGTAACAGGAAGAGAAATTGAAATCGCCATCCGGAGATATCGCACCCACGGGGCACGCGGCAACACATAGCTTGCAACTAACACAAGGATTGTAGTTAATTGGGCTACCATCTTCGCTGACTTCAGCAGCGCAAAGGACCACACCCAACACAATAAAGTTCCCGAACCTGGGATGGATGACATTGCGATGGAGTCCCATCTGTCCGAGCCCAGCAGCCACCGCTAACGGCTTGAGGGACACGGTCCACATTTTGTCTGGGAACTCATCCATTTCCATGGGAAAAGCCATTGGAGGATTTACGGCGCGTACGCCAATTTCCCTTAATCTGTCGACGATGTGCCTAGTCGTTTCATTGATCTCATCGCCCGTCTCATGAAACTCGTGGTTGGCAATATTCCGCGCGGGACTACGAACCGAATCTGGGTTCATCCGTTGCACGATACATATCAGCGACTTAGTAGCTGGGAATACCCGTAGAATTCCCGCTCGCTCTTCGTCCAGTTCGGGACGCTCTAGGTTTACAAATCCAACGTCGTTCGCACCAGCTTCCAGGCACAACTGCCGCAGGAGATGACTGTCGAGTCGATCCGCTTGAGTGGACTCGGATCGATTTCGTACGGCAAGCACGTTGGGGTGATCATCAAAGCTGGCCATACGTATTTCCTCTAGCTATTTTGGTAAGCCACAGTCACTTGCACTTTGCAAGTGACTCGCTTGCATTTTACAAGTAAGCACGCTAGAGTCAACAGATAGAGGAAAGGAATGCTGTGCTCTTAGTGTGAGGTTGAGGCCATGAAGAAACCCAAACATAAACGTTCGCCATGTCCAGTCGCTTGTACTTTAGATTTGATTGGCGACAAATGGACTCTGCTCATCATTCGCGACATGTTATGTGGCAAATGTTACTACAACGATTTCCTCCGCTCGCCAGAGAAGATTGCCACCAATATTTTGGCAGATCGACTTGAAAGGCTAGTTCAGACCAAAATCGCGGAGAAGTGGATTCCCGAAACAGACATAGGTCGTGAAGCGTACCGTCTTACGCCTATGGGAACGTCGCTGAAAACGGTTTTGGAATCGGTGGCGAAATGGGGACTCGCCCATATCGATGGAACGGTGGCACATCTTAAGCCGAAAATGTGAAAGACAAGAATCATGTGCACCATTCACCCCGTCCTACTGTATGCGGCTAATTGGCGCAACTTCGACAGTGAAACAAGCCTTAAGGAGCCTTGTGCCGAAACAGCCACCAGTTCCATTGCTAGATGAACGATGCTTGGCCCGATACAAGGCCAAATCCGCCACTTTCGCCATGATTCGGTCATGAATGGCCAAGATTTGTCCACTAAGAAGTTTTTTTATTTAAGGATTGCCCGACAGGGTCATGTTGGTAGACTGTAGCTGTGGAGAGCGGGCCCCAGCAATCTTTCGCTTCAAGGCTCGACAAAGAAACGGCATATTCCTTGTTAGGTTCACCTTTCAAGAAACGAGTTCAGGCTTGCTTGCGCAGCCTCAAAGCTAAGGCGATAAACCTTACCGCTTTGGTATGTTTCTGCGCTGCCTCTTTTCCATTGCCCATCGCCGTTCCTCAAAGTGGCCACATCGAATCGTCGCAGGCGTTCCCCTGCCAAAAGTCTTCTTGTGGTTGTAAGTCTGCTCATCAATGCTGGACTCACTGTTGTTGTATGTCCCCGAAGCAGCGATTCGAATGGGCTGAAAAGAATGGCGTAACTCCGCCCTCTTATGCAACCAAGCCAACTACTGAAACGACCATTCGCTCAGTAGCGAAAAAGAAGGAGAGCAGCTGTTGTCCACCCAGCCAAACGATTGAAACTCAAGAAGGAAAATTGGTCGGTAAAAAGAGCTGTTGCAGCGAGGTCTCAACAACGACCAAGACCAAGACAGCAAAACCTTCCAAGAATACTCGATTTACGTTGACAATTTTGGCGTTGAAGTGCCAGGGCCAAAGTACACCTTTTACGATGTTACCCTGGACGATTTTGACAACTAATCACGCTTTGTGCATTTCGGCGGAATACTTCTGGCCGTTGTCTGTTGTCGCGGCACCGAATCCTGCCATCATCTTCTCACAACCCGACACGCCTCCTCCACGTCTTTAACGTCTTGGCGTCTGCGGTTTGCAAAAAATGTGGTGATGAGATTCTGTCCTCAGACATCTCGTTGCGCACTTTATGCTTTCTTCGCAACTTCTTGTCGCCGCCTTTACTTAGCATTTTTTGTTGGTGACTAGTGGGAAAAAAGTCCCACTATTTCGATCAGCAATTGTTGCTACGGCAGATCTTACGGCTACGACTCGCTACGGCGCACTTGCGCGGTGATCAATCCGCTCTCCACAAGCAGGTTTTTATCACTTCGTAAAGTGCGCCGTATCGAGCCGTGCCAAAACGCGCCTTGCCGTATCCAATTGCATCATGATTGCTTGTCCACCGCTTTAACACAGTCATTAGCCATTGGCCCAAAACATATGCGAACCATTCATTCGTTAATCCTTGGGAGCATCGCTCTCTTGGTGAGTGCCTCTCTGTATGCTGAATCGCCCACCGAGATTTATCAGCGTCGAGTCATTCCCTTATTGCAGGCCCCCGCTGGCAGCAGTTGCGCGGAATGTCATCTGCAAGGTGTCAAACTAACGGACTTTCTATCAACAGATCCGAAGGAGACTTTTGCGGCGCTACGCGCTCGTGGTTGGATCGATGCGAATCGTCCTACAGAGTCCAAAATCCTGCAGTTCATTGCCAAGAAACCTGAAAAGTCAACCGAACTTATGAATCAGGTTCGCAGGGCAGAGGTGGAAGCAATCACTGCTTGGATTCAAGCGTCACTTGCTGACCCAGACTCTCTAAATACTCCGCTTCCAAAATTGGATGATCTAAAGCTGGATGAAAAACTCATTCAACATGCTCGCAGGGATCAGGTTGTATCAAGATTCGTAGATGTCATCTGGTCTCAATTTGAACGTTGTGCCAACTGTCATTCCCCGGATCGAAATTCCAAGCAAGTGGAGAAGCATGGCGAACAGATAAGTTGGATTGTCCCCAATTCTCCCGAGGAAACTCTGCAATTGCTGGAAGAACGCAAGCTGATTGATCTGGATCATCCTGTGGACAGTATGCTGCGAAAGAAGGGCTTGGGACTGGAGGATCATGGTGGTGGCAGCAAGTTTCCCAAAGATGGTCAAACCGACCGTGAGTGGAACAAATTCCTTACGGACTACGCTGCCGTAAAGAAGGCTCGGTACACCAGTTCAAGTGAACTCCCCAACTTCGCCTCGATTCGCACCTGGCGAAATGGTTTGCATTTACGAATCAAAGACTTGCCAAATTTTACAGCTGGACAATACGCGGTTATCCGCATTCGCCGCATTCTACCTGACGGAAATGTTGCCGAAGAAGCGGTCGCAATAGGTGAGGGCCGTGCCAGTAAAGAAGGAACCAGTTGGAGCACAACGCTTATGCTGCTGGAACCACCGCAATTGAGACAGACCGAGCAAGCGGTGCCTTGGGCCACATTGATGCCCGATGGAAGATATCAAATCGAATGGATTGTTGTCGATGATTCAAACCAACCCATCGAGAAACTTCTTGCCTTACCAGCAATGAAAATCGCAGTCATTGACTCGCTCTGGAAAGCAGGGCACAGCAACGCGAAAACCATTTCTTATTCCGAATTCCAATAACCCCAAGTCGCGTTGGCGAATCTAGAGCCATTCCCCCTAAATCCCCACATCGAAATATAAATCAAGGAACTATATCGTGAAGCTTTCTTTTTGCTCAAACAAAATCAATCAGCGACCTGCGTTTACGTTGGTGGAGCTGTTGGTTGTCATTGCGATCATCGGTCTATTAGTTGGCTTGTTGCTTCCTGCCGTTCAAGCCGCTCGTGAGGCAGCACGCAGGATGCAGTGTACCAACAGTCTCAAGCAGATGGCCTTAGCGACCATGAACTATGAATCAACCTATCGTAAGCTCCCCATGGCAGGTCGCGTTGACGTGGACTTCTCCGTTCAAGCACGCTTATTGCCATTCATCGAGCAGAACAACTTGAACAATCTACTCGATTATTCGCAGCCAGCCTTCTCTGGTCCATTTAATGCGAAGATCCCCAATCCTCGTTTCGCTCAGGCATTTGCCCTTCCCATCCCGATTTTTCTGTGTCCCAGTGAAATTGCTCCAACGACCATCACCATGCAAGTCAATGGAACTGCTGTAACCTATGGCGGGTTAAGTTATATGTTTAGCACAGGCAGTGGAACGGGAACGAACTATGATTGGCGATGGGTGACTGACGGAATCGTCTGCCAAAATACCGCACGAGCCTTCCGCGACATCACGGACGGCACATCGAGCACCGTCATCATTAGTGAGACAGTGCGTAGTGTTGGCGACGACATGTCACTTCCTCCTGGCACCTTGCCGAAGTTTCCGTATCAATACACGTTAAATGGTTCGGGAGGCGTCAACTCGGCGTTGCAGGCAGCCCGCGGTCTAAAGCCTTCCGGGAGCCCTTGGAGTTCATATGTGGACGGAAGTGGATACATTTCCAACCCACCCACTGATGCGATTTGGACTTCATTTGGAAGCTGGCGCGGAGGCAACAGCACAGCCATTCGCGGTCGTGGAATTTCTTGGGCCTTCAATGGCTCAATCAACTCATTGACCAATGGTTATCATGTCCCCAACAGTCGCGTTCCGGACTTGGTTACGCACCATACTGGCTTCTTTGGTCCGCGCAGTTATCATCCTGGAGGTGCCAACGTGGCGTTTGCAGACGGCTCCGTTCAATTTCTGCCGAACACTATCGATGCCATAACAAATCGCGCACTGCACAGCTGCAACGGCGGTGAAGTCGTGGGTGAATTTTAATTCGATTACATTGGTGTTCGTGGCGTGGGGCTCCGACCCGACGTACAAAATCAATCTTTTTTTCGTAGGACGGGTCGGAGACCTTGTCTTTACCCACATGTCGCTGTTTTTGGCGTTATGACCTAGGTTAACTCCGTCAATTAGTTGCATTAGAAATTCCATTCCGCGCCAGATGTTGATCCACCCTGGTTCGCCATCCCCTTTGCGTGCCAGAATCCCTCCAACCTTGGCGATTTCTCGAAGAAATTGGTAAACGGTTATGGTGTCGAAATTTATGCGAGGTCGGGCCAACTGCATGGCTTCGATCCAATGGGATGGAATGTGCGTCTTTGCCTTCGCCTCGGGTTGATTTCGACCGATCAGCTTCAGCTGCAGGATTCGCGTTCCGATGACACTCAATAAGCCCACTAATGGCTCAAGTCGATCGGCTGTTTGTAGAGCGTGTATTTGGATGCTACAGC
>JAFLCP010000047.1 GCA_017303505.1 Planctomycetota bacterium
AGTTGGGGTCGGGTTGGGGCTCAAGGCGAGGTGCTTGGCCTTGCAATCGTTCAATGGTTTGCAGCGACTCGATAACGGAGGCTGGGGTGGTGAGGATTTCCAGTTCCAGCTCAAAGCTCTTTTGTTCTGTTGGACCCAAGGGTACGACGCGTTGATGGGTTTCTTCGAAGCTGCGTGGGTTGGGGAAGCCAGTGGCTGGCTCGAGGCCGGTCACATAGCCATCGCGTTCTGCAGCGGTATTCTTCCACACGATGAAGTAGGGAAGGGTTGAGGTTTGGCTACGGACTGCGACTCCGAGAGTTTTGGTTGCGTTGGCGAGGAGCGTGGTGGTCCAACCGCTTTCGTCGGCAATGGGCTTTGCGAAGTAGACTTGTTCGGCATAGCCATCTGTGGGTTCTGCATATTGATTCCATGTGGCAATATCTTTCGCCGCATGTGCATTGCGCGGAACAACACGTTCTGTTGGAATATGAACTTGGCTGCCACCTTCTAGCACGGGGCTACCGATGTTGATGTGATAGAGGAGTTGCATCGAGGAGGGACGCGCGGAGGCATTGAGAACAACATCTTGGATCTTTAGTTTGCGGCTGCCGGCTTGGAGACGAACGGTGCTCTTGAGGCGGAGGTCGTAAATGAGGAAGCGAGTCTCGCACGTGACGGATTCGATGGCAATTTCACCTTTTTCTTCGTCGACGGTGACCTCCACATATTCAACGGGAAGATTGGCGATGCGTCCATGTAGAGGATATTGCAGTTGGCCTTGGGGGGTAAATTGAGGAGCCCCGTTGCTTTGCAGGCCGCAGCGTACGAGCAATTCGTCAAAGCCTTCGAGCCAACCGATACCGGAGGGATCAAAGATGGGAACAAACTGTGGGTGGACGGGGCCGCGGGTGGGTGAGTTCCAGCCGATGTCGACACCATCGCAGGCGATCTTCCAGATACCCATGCCGCGACTTGGCAGGAATGTAACTTCCATGGGGCCGCTGTTTACGCGGAGCAGTTCGACTCCTTCGCTCCGTGCCCCGTGCAAACGATCCCAGTAGACGTTGAAGTTACCGAGTGGAGTTGGGATATCTGTGGGGGGGTGAGAGTCTCGGTCGTACCAATCTAGAAGAGTCCATGCCTTTTTGGCCATGGTTCAGGTCCTTCGAACGGAGGGATATAATTTGAAAGAGCTAGCATTATAGACTGAACGCGCTGTGCCACGGCAGTCCTCAAGGAACGGCGGCCAGCTCTCGGTCGAATTGCTAGTATCTCGCACTTTAATACTGCAATGCTAGCAATGCGTTTGGGAGGACACATAAGGTGCCCACATAAGGTGCCAGGCACCAAGTTGTCGGGTTGGGCGGCAAAGCTAGCATTTCAGGGGGCGCGAACGAAAGGGGTGCCTGGCACCTTGTTAGAGTTTCGGAACGCGGCTCGATACCCTTTGCTAGCATTTGCGTGCGTCGAATTTGGGTGCGTGGCACCAATTTGGGTCTCAAAGCTGCAATGCTAGCAATGTGATTTGGGGAATACATAAGGTGCCAGGCTGGGATGACGAAACAGTGTTAAGGCGTTCGAATAATCGCCTGAAATCTACGGGATAGGTGCAATCGCTAACTGCGGACATCGCCTAACTTTACGCGGTTTCGTCATCCCAGTGCCAGGCACCAAGTTGTTGGGTTGGGGGGCAAAGCTAGCATTTCAGGGGGCGTGAACGAATAGGGTGCCTGGCACCTTGTTAGAGTTTCGGAACGCGGCTCGATACCCTTTGCTAGCAATACGGGGCGTGGTGCGATTGTGTTGTCGTGGCAGGTGACTTGTGAGCACGTGTTGCACATTGCACTGGAATTTTGTTCAAAAAAGGGAACCACGGACTTTCATAAGGCAATGAACTGTCAAGGCACCGTGACCACACCGGTTTTTGGGGCTTTGAGTGGGTGAATTAGGCCTAATTGGGGGTTTTTGGGCGTGAAGGTTTCCTTCCGCGTCTTGCCGACGGAACGCTGGGCGAATAAAACCACACGAATATGGTTTTGCGGCAATCGTATCAAAGCAGCAGGAGCGTGACACAAGTGCGGTTGGATGAAGGTTTGGTCAAAGGCGATAGCATTTCAGAAATCTTGGACCAGGCGTTAAACGCCGGCGAAGGTTTGCTCCGCTTGACACCAACTTGGGTTCCACGCAGCTTCTTGCACCCTGGCCGACGCATAAAGTTGTTCCCCGGTGACCTCTATGCTTTTGGCGCTAACCGCGGCGGAATCGATGAACGCTGGTTCGCTAGTACTACAGAAGCTACCAACGAAGGTCGCGAATGGCACGAAGGTTTGAGCTTCTGCCTCTTTGAAGGAAAGAAATTTCTGCTCAAAGATGCAGTAGCAGAATCTGGAAAGCGCTTGATTGGCCCGGGCATTTTCAATAAGTACAACCGCTGGCCCGTCTATTCCAAGTTCTTCGATAATATGGGCCCCATCCCTCACCACATGCATCAATCCCATGAAGATGCAGCCTTGGTAGGTCAAGAAGGTAAGCCCGAGAGTTATTACTTCCCACCTCAATACAACAACGTTGATAACAACTTCTGTTACACCTTCATGGGCTTGGAGCCGGGAACGTCGAAAGACGATTTGCGCCGCTGCTTGGAAAACTGGAACAAAGGTGATAACGGCATCTTGGATCTATCGCGAGCTTATCGCTTGAAACGTGGCACCGGTTGGTTAATTCCGCCAGGTGTTTTGCATGCTCCAGGTTCGTTATGCACCTATGAACCACAATGGGGTAGCGATGTTTTCAGCATGTTCCAATCCATCGTCGAAGGTCGCTATGTACCTTGGTCGCTGCTCGTAAAAGATATGCCCGCCGATAAACATCAAGACCTTGATTTCATCATCGGTCAGCTCGACTGGGAAAAAAATGTCGACACGCATTTCAAGGACAGCAACTACATCGAGCCAATCGTAGATGAAGCTGCCAGTGGTCCAGGCTATACCGATAAGTGGGTTGTTTACGGAACGATCGACAAACAGCAATTGTTCTCGGCTAAAGAATTGACCGTTGAACCCGGTGCGAAGTGCATCTTGAAGGATCCTGGCGCAAGTGGTTGGATCACCGTTCAAGGTAAGGGCTCCATCGGCAAACTCGCCTTGCAAACACCTGCTATGATTCGCTTTGGCGAAAACACTGAAGACGAAGTATTTATTTCCTACGAAGCTGCCACTCGCGGCGTTGAAATCGTCAACACCGGAGCAGAACCACTGGTTGGATTGCGGTACTTTGGTCCAGACGTACATCCAAATCTTCCTGCCACCGGAGCATGGAAGAAGAACTGATTTGTCCGCTTCAACCCGTGAATCACATTCACCGCAACTCAACACTCACTGCGACTCAACTTTTCCTCTATCACAATTGAATTTGGAGTTCTCGTTTCATGAGCCAGCATACATTACCAAAGCTGCATAACGCGATGTGGCCCGGCTTGGTTGGTAAAGGCGATGGACCTGACCAAGAGCCAGCCATCAGTTTGGAGCAAATGCTTGACTGGACTGCTGCGGCCAACGTCAACGGTCGCAAGTTTGATGGAATCGATTACTTTTTGTTCCATCCACACACCGATCCCAACGCCAGCGATGATGAATTATTTCGCATTGCCGATTTGATCGCATCGAAAGGTTTCTCTGTCGGTTCGCTGGTCGCTCCCGTTTGGCCAGGCACTGTCGGTGACTCAGCGATGGGTGACGATGCTGCTCAGCAGAAGTTTTTGGATGCAGTGAAGGTTGCATGCCGCATCGCAGGCATTTTCAATCGTCATGGTGTTCGCAAATATGGCGTGATTCGCATCGACTCGGCCGAGTTCGGTGTCTCGAAGTGGCGCGAGAACGCAAAGGCGAACACTTCGCGAATCGCTGATACGTTCAAGAAAGCTGCTAAGATCGCCGCCGATCATGGCGAACGCTTGGCAGCTGAAGGTGAAATCTGTTGGGCTGGTATGCACAGCTGGCGTGATATGTTGAATCTCTTAGAGGAAGTTGGAATGCCAGAGTCGCTCGGTTTCCAAGCGGACTTGGCTCATACGTACCTCTATCTCTTGGGCTACAACGCCCCAGAGCATGCACTCGTGAAAGAAGGTTATAGCGAAGCGGATTTCTGGGCTGCTTATGAACAGATGACCGATAAGCTTCGTCCTTGGACCATCGATTTCCATGTGGCTCAAAACGATGGGCATGTTCACGGAGCAGGTTCGCACGATAAGACTGGTAAGCACTGCCCAGCTGACGATCCAAACGGCAAGTTGGATATCGTAAAGTGCGCCGGCTATTGGTTGAAGGATGGTGCTAAACGCGGTATTCAACACATTTGCTGGGATGGTTGTATGTTCCCGAACGCAACCTTGGCGAAACCTGAAACCTGGAACACCATCTTGAGCACTATGATCAAAGTACAAAATGCACACGGTTGGAATTAATCACTCAACACTACTAAACAACTAGGAACACTATCTATGTCACATATTCCTCTTCGCATTGGTATGGTCGGCTACGGCTTTATGGGCCGGGCTCATTCGAATGGTTATTCACAAGCTAATCACTTCTTCAATTTGAAGTACAAGCCTGTGTTGCAAGCTGTGGCCGCACGCAACGCAGAGAAGGCTCGTGCCTTCGCGGATCAATGGGGCTATCAAGATATCGAAACCGATTGGCGCAAGTTGGTCGAACGCAAAGACATCGATGCGATCGATATCTGCACGCCAAATAACTTGCACAAAGAAATTGCATTGGCTGCTGCAGCCAATGGCAAAATGATTTTGTGCGAGAAGCCATTGTCGATGAACACTGCAGAAGGCGAAGAAATGTGCCAAGCTGTGGAAAAGGCAGGCGTTGCTAACACCGTTTGGTACAACTACCGACGTATTCCTGCCGTAACAATGGCGAAGCAGTTGATCGATGAAGGCAAGTTGGGACGCATCTTCCATTATCGCGCCATGTTCTTGCAGGACTGGACCATTTCTGAGGATGTTCCACAAGGTGGTACGGCAACTTGGCGCTTAGATGCTCAGGCTGCAGGCAGCGGCGTGACGGGCGACTTGCTCGCTCATTGCATCGACACTGCAATATGGCTCAATGGTAGCATCACAGGTGTGACCGCCATGACCGAAACGTTTGTGAAAGAACGCATGCACGCTGAGACCGGCAAGAAGCAAGAAGTAAAGATCGACGACGCCGCTGCGTTTTTGGCTCGATTCCAAAACGGCTCGTTGGCTACCTTTGAGTCGACTCGTTATGCCCGTGGCCATAAAGCTCTTTACACCTTAGAAATCAATGGTGAAAAGGCATCTATCAAATGGGACTTGCATGACCTCCACCGCTTGAGCTTCTTTGATCATCGCGATGAAGGTCGCCTTCGCGGCTGGAAGAGCATCCACGTTTCGGACGGCGATCAGCCTTACATGAAGAATTGGTGGGTTCCCGGTTTGCAAATCGGTTACGAACACAGCTTTGTGCATCAAGTGGTCGACTTCTTGAAGTCTTTGGAAACAGGTCAGCCTTGCAGCCCAACGTTCCGCGACGCGCTAGAAACTCAAAAGGTCTGTGACGCAGTTTTGGAAAGCGCGAAGTCGGGCGCTTGGGTTGGTATCTCTTAACGAATTGGTGTTGGCATGAATTATTTGGCTCATGCCCGACGCCATTTGTTAACACCTGGAAAGATCACGGGGCCCGGTGCCGAAGCCGGGCCCTATTTTCTGGCAGGTGTTGCGCTCCCGGATTGGTTGAGTATCATTGACCGCAAAGTTCGAACCCGCAGTGAGTCCGCCGCCAAACTCTTGTCCGATTCCGATCCTCGAGTGGTTGCCGTTGCGAGGGGAATCATTCAGCATCACTTCGATGATCGTTGGTTTCACCAGACGGAAGAGTTTCTGATTCTATCGAGCCGCTTTGCGGTCGAATTGCGGCAATATCTCGATATCGAACAGGGGGCTCAGCCCGGTTTTGTAGGGCATATCCTGGTCGAACTGCTATTGGATGCGACGCTCACAGCCGAACAGCCCGATCTGCTGGATCAATATTACGCTGCCATGGATTTGCTCGATCCTGAATGCGTTGAAAACGTCGTGAATCGGGTGAGCAAAACACCGACATCGCTAGTGCGACCGCTGATTCCTCGATTTATTCGCGAGCGGTTCTTGTACGACTACGCCGAGGACGCCAAACTTTTGTGGCGTTTGAATCACGTGATGAAACGTGTCGGTTTACCACAATTGCCAGAGAGTTTGTTAAACTGGCTGCCTACAGCGCGTGAACGTGTAACGCACGCTCGCGACGGCCTGATGTCCGGACAACATGAAGATCCCCCTTGGGATCATTGGTCAAATCAATCTACAACCTCTCCATAAGGAAAACGAAAATGAAAATCGGTATGAACTTGTTGCTCTGGACTGGCGAGTTGAACGATGGGCTCATTCCCATTTTGAAGAAGATCAAGGAGATGGGGTTCGACGGCGTGGAATTGCCATTATTCAACCTAGATTTGGATTATGCCAAATGGGGAAAGATCCTGGATGATCTCGGCTTGCAGCGAACCGCAGTTACCGTACGCAATGTGGAAGATAATCCGATCTCGCCTGATGCCGCTGTTCGAGCCAAGGGCGTCGCTCTTAACAAGAAGACGCTCGATTGCTGTGCGGCTGTTGGTGCGCAAAGTTTGATCGGTCCTTATCATTCCGCTTTGGGCCACTTCAGCGGTACAGGCCGAACCGCCGACGAATGGAAGTGGGGCGTAGACAGTATGCGACAAGTGGCCGAGCACGCTGGCAAGGTGGGCGTCACTTTAGGCGTCGAACCTCTTAATCGATTCGAATGCTATTTTCTCAACAGTCATGCAGACGCAGCTGAATTCGCGCGGGCCGTCAATCATCCGAACTGCGGTATGATGTACGACACCTTCCACAGTAACATCGAGGAGAAATGTATCGCTTCGGCTTTGCAAGCCTGCAAAGACAAGTTGGTGCATATCCACATCAGCGAAAACGATCGCAGCACACCAGGTGCAGGCGATATTCGCTGGCCAGAAACTTTCAAGGCGATCAAAGAGATCGGCTATGACGGTTGGTTGGTCATCGAAGCGTTTGGTCTCGCCTTGCCAGAATTGGCTGCCGCGACACGTATCTGGCGACGCATGTTCGATGATGAATTGAAGTTGGCCGAAGAAGGATTGGCCTTCATCAAGAAAAGCTTGGCATAGAGGGAGCGAGATAGTTCGCAATTTTCAACTTTTGACAGAGCGCGGCGATATGTTGCCGCGCTCTGTCCATCTTGTGTCGGTTCTGCTTGATCTCTTTTACCTTCAGTGTCGAATGTATCGCTAGTGGTGATTGGGATCGACTCCTTGGTATGCCAGCGACGAAAAACGAGATGCGACATGCGAGCAGAGGATTCTGAATCAATATCACCCGAAGAACTTGCCGACTCCCGCGCTTATGCCTTGCATCGCCTCTCATGGGTTGGAACAACGCTGCTGGTCTGTAGCATTCTCACTCTGCTGTATGTCGGATTTAGCTTCTTCAATGTACTGCTAATGTATCAAAACGCAGAAGAGGATCGGAAGGAACTAGCCGCAATGACGCTAGCGGCGACGATTGTCATCCTCTTGAATAATTCGGTCATTAGCCTCGGCGCAATTCAGATGATGCGCGGCAAAAACCTTGTGTTTTGCATTGTGGCATTATGTTTAGCCATGGTGCCTACCTTGGGTGTTTGTTTCGTTTTGGGAATCCCCATCGGCATCTGGGGGTTATGGACTATTACTAGTCCCGAAGTGCGCCGAGTCTTTCAGTGACGGCGTGACGCTGTGGCAACTTGCCACAGGGCTGCCATTCTTAAAAGCGGAAGGCGGTCTCAAGTTTCATAGATAGTCAATGAAATGTCGTGCTATACTCGTTGCTCCACCGAATAAGGAGCAAAACGTTGAAGCTTGAATTGCGAAATGTGAGCAAGTTCTATCGAGGAAAGAAGGTGGCGTTGTCCAACGTCACTCTTCGCTTGGAAAGTCCAGGGTTGGTGGGGCTCGTTGGGCCGAACGGAGCTGGTAAAAGCACTTTGATGAAATTGCTTACCGCCAACCTAATTCCCTCGCAGGGCGAAGTGCTTCTCAATGACAATTCACTGATCGCTCAAGAAAAGAAACTCAAAGCCAGCTTGGGGTATCTGCCGCAAGAGTTTGGATTATTTGAGGATTTGACTACGGCACAATTCCTCGATTACATGGCGGCACTCAAGCAATTGAAGAGTGGTAGCATACGCTCAGAGATAGACCGTGTCATCGAGGCCACGAACTTGCAAGAGAAGAGACATGCACGTATCCGAACGTTGTCGGGAGGGCAGAAGCAACGGGTGGGGATAGCTCAAGCGTTGCTCGGTGATCCTGAATTGATGATTCTCGATGAGCCGACGGTGGGACTCGATCCAGCCGAGCGAGTAGCGTTTCGGAATCTTTTTTCGAAGAACGCTCACGATAAACTTGTTATTCTTTCGACGCACATTATCGAAGATGTGCAAAGTGTATGCAATCGCCTTCTTGTTCTTGATAAATCCGTTGTGCTCTATGATGGAACTCCTGAAGGTTTGATGGAACGACAGGGAGAGGCTTCCTTGGAAGCGGCATACATGAGGTTAATGTCGGCGGGAGGCAAGGCATGACAGAATGGGCTACGTTAATTCGAGAGATTCGACGGCTTTTGCAGGATCGCTATTGTCGAATTGCGATTTTGATCGCGGTTGCAGTGAGCTTAAGGTTCTGTCTTTACTCGAATGGTCGAACGGCAACCGATGCCTATATCATTGAGCCAGCAAAAAGTGCGGCCGTTTTTTCTGTGCTGATCTTTGTGCTGCTGACTTTGGTGCAATTCCATCGCGATTTCAAAAATCGAACAGATTCCATCATCTTTAGCTATGTCAATCCTGTGCATCAACAGATTCGTCGCACTATAGGGCTCTGTTTTTTGACGTTGTTGACGACCTGTTTCATTGTCGTAGTAGCGTACCCTTTAGCCGCTTATCGACTCGGGGACTATCTCAAGATCGAAGACTTCTTTGTGGCTTGGTTCGGGATCTTTGGGCCGGCAAATATCTTTGCCGTGTTGCTGACAGCTGGATTCTATATGCTGTTTCGACGCGTCGAAGTTGCGTTCCTCTTTGTGGCCGCACTCATTGCGGCTGCAAATTTTTTGCAAGGACAGTTCACGCTGAATCCTAGTTACATGTACTTTTGGGTTCAGACCAGTGCGGCAAATTTCTCGGATGTGGTGAGCAATACATTTTTGATCGATTTGGTCTGGTGGAATAGGCTGTTTTGCGGCTTGGTCGCAACGCTAATTTGGCTGCTTGGTATCTGCTCTGTTCGCCGCTACGGTTTTGGGTGGTTCGGCTCTTTAGCGGTTAATATAAAGTCGATTTGGATTCCTAGTGGCGTGGCGGTTTCGGCGCTCGCTGCATACTTTGCTTTTGTTTATGAACCGCACTTTGATCGCAGTTTGCCGATGAACTTTGGTCCCGTTATAAGCTCAGGAACTGGGATTGCTACAACTTTTCAAACGGCTACCAAGCCACCCGAGCCGACATTTCGTCTGCTGAAACAAATAACGGATGTGCGAATCGATACCAAGAGACGGCGGGTAAATGGACAAGCTATTTACCAGTTGGAAAATCTGAAGGGAATCGCCCAGCCTTTGAGCTTTGATTTGAGTACGGGATATTCCATTGAGCAGGCCAAGGTCAATGGAGTGGTTGTTCCCATTGTGTGCGGTGACAAGGAGGAGATGGGACGGGCTACGTGGACCATGCAAGTGGAGGTAACGCAACAGATCGAAGTTGAGTTGCTCTATGGTGGGCGTGTGAAAAACAACGGAGCCATAAGTCAGCGCCCGACATTTGGTATATCGGAAGGATTTGTGTGGTTGTCGCCAGCTGGATTCGCTCCGATTGCGAAGGCGGAACTTGGCAAAGAGTCAAAGATCAGTGGTAGTTTCTCGCTTCCAGAAAAACTGTTCCCACTGCTCACGAACACGACTCCTGAGAAAATTGCGACCGAGGACGGTGTCACAAAGTGGAGCTTTTCGCTCAACGGATCTCGCGCGACTGGAGTTTCTGCGGCCGATTATGCGAGCACTAAATTTCAAGCTGGCGGCTTGGATGTGAACTTCGTCCACTTCAGCAAACATGGCCAGGAAGTGGAATCGATGAAAGCGGTTGAGGTCATGAAAGCTTCGATAGACTATTTCACCAATGCGTATGGTCCACTCCCGTACAAAGATCATCTGGTAATGTTGGAACTGCCTGCTTCATTTTCTGGTGGATTTGCTGCGGGAAATACCAGCGCGATGGATGAGACATCGTTTGCATCCGAAGGTTTTTTGCCTCAAGGCGAGTTTGCTAATCCCGATGGTGGCAGCGGTATCGAAACTTTGGTGCATGAAATCGCGCATCAGTGGTGGGGCTTGGCGACCATGCCTGTTCCAGATGAAAGCTCGCTGTGGACAGCAGAAGGGATAACGTGTTACAGCACTTATCGATTTATGGAGGAGTACTATGGGGCCGAGTATGCGAAAAAGACCTACATTGATGTTTGGGAGCGCGGACGGATGCGTTATGAGAATGCGTTCTATATTCGCAATCCGCAATATTTGAAAATGCTTTCGCCCGCAGATGCTTCCAACGTGTTGGGCGGGTTGAGATCGATGGCCATCTATGAAGTCATGTCATTGCAATTGCTGAAAGCTGAGGCAGCTTGCGGTGGCAAAGAGGCATTTCAAAAGAAGCTCGGGGATTTGTACAAGTCGCGTATTCGACAGCCGGTCACATATGCGGATTTTTTGACTGCCGTTGGGCTCAAGGCGGAGGATCTCGATCTTGCAAAGTAACAAGATTTTTATGTATGAAATCCGTCGTATGCTGTTTTCGCGTGAGTATCTTTTACTGACCCTCGCGCTGCTGGCGTATTCGCTGTTCTTGATTCGTAGCCGGGTGTTGTTTGGTACCGGCTATACGGCGCCTTTTTCTCTGTGGACCTTTGCTGACTATGTGTCGTCCACTATGGTGTTGGCACTGATTTTGTTGGTTGCTATGTGTTCCAAGCTCTTTACGGAAACGGAGATGCAGGCCTCGTCGATTCTGCGTTCGACACCCACATCCTATGGTGTCTATCGATCTCTGCGTTTGGCGAGTATCACGTTGTTGTATATGGTGAGTGTAGGGTTAAGTGCCGGCGCATGTTATGTCTACTACGTCTCTGTATTTGGGGAGACAAGCTGGCTACCGCTGGCACGAGTTTGGGGGCTGCTTGTGGTCCCATCTTCCGTCTTTGTTTTGGGGATAACGCTTATCGCAGGAACGTATTCTTGGGGATGGATACAACTCGTTTTGGCCGGATTGTTGTCTTTGGAAATCTTTCGGATTCCCCTGCCAGAGATATTTGATATCCGTGGAGCATCGCTCTTAAGTGCGTTGCAGTCCAGCGACCAGCCGTTTGCAATGACGGCGTCCTTTGTCTTGGGGCGTTGTTTGATTTCGGGGGTGGGAGTAGCGCTCGTCGTCTTATCTTTCAGGCGAACGATGGGGCAAGCCGTAGAGTGAAGCGTTGCCTTTTCTTGCTGCCGCACGGATAATGCAAGCTGGTTCTGGATCGTGTGTTGAACTCTGTGCGTCATTTATGGGGGATTCCTTCGATGACGGTAGGGCAATGGATAGGTGTCGCAGGGGCGGTTGCAGGTGTTGTCCTTGGACTTTCCGGTGGAGTCATCGGGACCCTCAATAGCTTGCGACATGCCAAAGGTCCTCGCGAAAAACAGTTTCTCATTTGGGCCAGCATCGTGTGTTGGCTGAGTATCGCCATCTTTATCCCGCTGCTCGTGTTTCTCCCGACGCCTGCGAGGATGCTTCTCTGGATTCCGTACGCTGTGTTGTTGACACAGGGTATCAGTTACTGGAATCGAACTCAGCAGAAAATTCGGGACGAAGAAATGCAGGCCGGCGCCTAAGACCGCTGCGAATTGTGCCCAAAAGGGTATGAACAAAAAACGCGTCATATGGTGGAATCCATACTGGGCGCACTGCCCAGCGGCCCAGAAAAAATGGGCTCTCCTTCTCAATCGCTATAGTGTTTTGTGTGTCGTGGCGATGGCGTGTTCTTTAGTTGCCGTTATGGCAATTGGAATCAAGCAGATCGCACCTCAGGCTGACACGCTCGGTTTGTTGAGCCTTCTCGTGCAAATCCCGGCGATCTTCGGGTTGGTGTACCTGTATGCGATCGTGGATCGATGTATTCCAGCCCGGGTTGTGATGAAAGAGGATCGGTTTGTAGTGCAGCGAGGTGAGGCTATTGCGATCGTGTATTTCAAAGATGTGGCCAAGCTGCGTGTAGTGGTGTTTGCTGAGAAAATGATTCGATTATCGATTCGATTTCGCAGCAAGACAGGTTCGCGAACATTGCGGATCGGGTTACCGGCCGAATTAAGCTTGAAAGAGTTTTTGGATAATTTCGCGTGCGAAAAAAAGGTGCTCGATGCGCGAGATTTATTCGGCAAGTTTTCTAAAGAATCGTTGAAGTTGAGTTCGCCCGTCGCTTCTGTTTCAAAGAACGACCGGTCGTAAAATAAACGAAGCCGACACCTGGGGGCTCGTGAGAGCTTGCTCAAGCATCGGCCTTGTTTTTCCTATTGGCTGCTGGCGGCAAAAAATGGAGCCGCTGCGAGAATGGCGAAAATCGAGCGTGCTACTACACTTGCCCTTTTAATGATCTTGGCCAACGCAATATATGATCCCTCTGCCGAAAAGACAGCCTCCAGGAGGGTGCGGGTACTTTCACCCCGCGGATGTATCATAGACCACAAAGGTCTAGTCGCAAGGTACATCGGAATTCATAGCCGATTACTTTGGGGAAATTTCACATGAATTATGTTGGACAGACGGTTTATGCGGTTCGGCACAGTTTGCAAACCGCATCAATCAATCGATTCATTTCGTCCACGCCGTAGTACAAATGGCAGGAAACGCGAATCAAATAACGATTTGCAAAGTGCACAATGGGGACTTCAATTCGCTCAATGTCCCACAATTTTTTTTGCAATAAACTCCAATCACCTTCGGGTAGCCACACTGCGGCCATCCAGCCGTACAGGGCATTCGAATAAGGACCAGGTTGATCGGGAACGACAGGCTCGGTCCCCAACCGCTGCGACAATTCGTTACGCACATACTGTGCCAATTGATGGTTTCTGGATCGCAAATCGTTCAAATTGTATTTCTGAAAAACATCGATGGCGGCAGGAACAGACAGATATGGACTGTAGTCGCGAGTCCCCACCCAAATTTGATGATCCGACCAACTTTTCAGTTCGCCTGGCGGGAGACGTCCCCAGCTGATTTCAAAAGGGCTCACCTGTTCATGCCATTGCGGAGCAATGTAGGTGAAACCGCAACCAAGCGGTGCGCTTAACCATTTGTGGCAACTGGCCGTATAGAAATCGCAACGCAACTCTTCTAGCTGAAGCGGGTACTGCAAGAGCGTATGTGGGCCATCGATACACACCGCAGCGCTCCGTCGATGCGCTAAATCGGTTAGCTCCGCTACCGGAAGAATGATGGCCGTTGGCGAAGTGATTTGGCTCAAAATCAGCAGTCGAGTTTCCGGGCGCATTTCCTTTTCGTAGATATGGATAATCTGTTCTGAAGACGAGATCGGAAAAGGAATTTCGATCTCTCGATACAATGCGCCCGTTTGTTCGCAGCGTCGCTTCCAAATTTTCTTTACGGCACCATATTCATGATTGTTGAGCAGGACTTCTTGTCCGGGTTGCAACGGAAAGAAACTGGCAATGTGATTCATGCCAGTTGTCGCACACGTACAGAAGGCCAAGTTATTGGCGTCCGTTCCCAAGAACTGTGCTAGTCGTTCTCGCGCATGCCACCAGGCTGGTTCCAGTTGCCGCAAATAGAAATCCATCGGGTTAGCAATGTTGCGAGCTTGCCATTGACGCTGATCCACGAGGACGTCGCGAGGTGTTAAGCCAAACGCACCATGATTGAGATACAAAACATCGGCAGGGAGGTCCCAGTCTTCAGGATATGCTGTTTGCCAGTTTTCAAGTGATTTCATATGGGATGATTATTGTTGAATCGGTCGCATTGATTCGACCACCATGATCTTTTCGCTGACGTCAAATGACAGCGTTACTTGTTCCTTCGCAATGGCGACTACGACGATCCTCGACATCGGATCGCAGTGGACCACTTTCCCTTCGGCGTTTGGAGTAAGACCTCGCTCTTGCAAGTACCGCAGAAAGTCGGGAGATTGTTCGATGACACGCTGCACGATGAACTCGGTCCCCAGGGAGCAGGCTGCCAAACTAAGTTGGCTCGGTGTAGAGACTGTACCGTCGGCTTTAGGAATCGGATCACCATGTGGATCAAAAGCGGGGTGCCCTAAATAATCATCGATGCGATCGACCAGGAAATCGCTAGCGGCATGTTCCATGTTCTCGGCTTCTTCGTGCACTTCATCCCACGATAGATGCAGTGTTTGAACAAGGAAAAGTTCGATCAATCGATGGCGCCGTAGAACTCGCAGCGCAAGTTGCTCACCATGGTCCGTTAATGTCACGCCACCATAGGGCGTATAATCTACAAGATTACTCTCTCGCAGGGTCTTGAGCATACTGGTGACTGAACCCGGCGAAATATGAAGAGTCGTCGCTATAGCGCCTGTGGTCGCAGGGCCGCTGTTGTCGAGGCACAGCAGATAAATTGCTTTTACATAATTTTCTACTGTCAGGCTGGGCAACGGTTTAGCCTCGCAGCAAGAGGGGTAAAATTCCAAAGGAGCATTGTAGGACGCGCCGGCATTCGTCACAACGGAGCATAAATTGCTTGCGAATTCCACGTTTGCTTACCCGCTTGGCAACCGGGGCAAGTTGCGAAAGAATGTACCGCTCCCTATCGAGCCCCAGAATCTGGAGATTTTCATGTTTCTCATCAATCAAACGGCTGCTTCGATGTGCGATGTGGTTCGCACAGAATTGGAAGATCTTCGCGTAGCCGTTCATACATTGCCCTGTGGAGCCGAAGTTTTCGATTTTGGTGTGAAACAGCTCGGCGGCTTGGTGGCAGGGGAATGGTTAGCTGAGATCTGCTTGGCAGGTAAGGCGGATGTGAATGTGTTGCCCGGTGATCGCAACATTTGGGCTGGGCCATGGGTGCAAGTTACATCAGATGAACCTGTTATCGCCTGTATGGCGGCACAATACGCTGGCTGGCCCGTAAAGGTAGGCGAGTATTTCGCCATGGGCTCTGGGCCAATGCGTTCCAAGCGCGGACGCGAGCACGTACTGCAATCACTAGCGATCCAAGATTCATCTCCCTTCGCCGTTGGCGTCTTAGAAGCCGATGTATTGCCAACGAATGAAGTCGCAGAGGCGATCGCGAAAGAGTGTCAAGTCGAACCGCAGCATCTGAGACTGCTAGTAGCACCTACGCGCAGTCTTGCGGGCGTTGTGCAGGTTGTGGCGCGGAGTGTAGAAACCGCCTTGCATAAGTTGTTCGAGTTGGGCTTTCCTTTGCAAGCAGTGAAGAGCGCGCATGGCATCGCTCCGTTGCCACCCCCTGCGAAAGATTTTGTTAAAGGTATTGGGCGCACCAATGACGCGATACTCTACGGCGGCTTAGTGACTCTTTATGTTGATGCTGACGACGCACTGATCAAAGAAATAGGCCCCAAAGTTCCGAGCCAATCTTCGCGAGATTTCGGATCTCCATTTGCAGAGATCTTTAAGAAGTACAACTTTGATTTTTATCAAGTGGATGCGGGGCTGTTTAGTCCTGCGGAAATTGTATTTTCTAATTTGCAGAGCGGTCATACCTATCGATATGGTGCACCGCGACCTGATTTAATCGCCAAGTCGTTCACCTAAATTTAACTTCTTAGGTCGTGTGTTCACGTCACGGAACCAAGTTATCGCCATTTGCCAATCCATCAAAGAGTCGTCAGAATCGCTGTGAAATTTTGCATCCTCGGTTCGCCAGAGAATTGGTACGTACGCGATTTGATTCGAGCGGCGCATGAGCACTCGATTCAAGTTCGATCGTTTGAGAACATCTCGGCGAATTGTGATCGCAGCGGCCATTGGCTCGTGAAGGCTGATGATTGTGTGTTGAGTGAATGCGATGCGGTCTTTGTTCGTACGATGCCGCTCGGGTCTCTTGAGCAAATGGTGGTGCGCATTGATATGTTGCATATGTTGCAGCAGTTTGGTGTGCAGATTGTCAATTCGCCACGAACGCTTGAGATTGCGATTGATAAGTGGTTGACGTTGTATCACCTGCGTGAAATGGGTGTAGCGATTCCAGCTACCGAGTGTTGTCAAAAGAGAGAGCACTCGATGGAAGCTTTCGAACGCTTGGGGCGAGATGTGGTGGTTAAGCCCATTTTTGGCGGCGAAGGTCGAGGCATCATGCGTGTGCAAGATGCCGATTTGGCTTGGCGCGTGTTCAGCACCCTCGAGCAACTTCGCCAAGTCGCCTACATCCAAGAATTTGTGCCTCATTTCGGCTATGATGTGAGGTTGTTAGCTGTAGGTGACCGTATCGCAGCCGTTCGTCGCGAGTCGCACGATGATTGGCGAACCAATGTTTCGCGGGGTGCAACCGCGATACCGATTGAGCCCAATGAGGAGCAGGTCGGTTTGGTCAAGCGAATCATGCAACGGATGCAAGCGACAACACTGGGGATCGACCTGCTTCCCGCACACAACGGCAAGAGCTATTTGCTGGAAGTAAATGCGGTGCCGGGTTGGAAGGGGACTGCCCAAGCAACAGGAGTGGATGTGGCTGCTTGGATGATCGAAGCGGCTGTACGGCAAGTTGAAGTGGCCCAAGGTATTAAAGAGTAAAGAGCAGCATGTCGGAATCAAGTCACAATCATAATGTTGCTCAGCGTCTGACATCGATGGCTTCGCAGCGCCCCGATGATATCGCTATCGCTGTACCGCTCGGTTCGCATAAATTGGGCAGCCAACGCCCGTATCAACAGATATCGTTTCAACAGTTAGATCAAGAGAGTTCCGCCATTGCGGCAGGGCTATTGCAGCGCGGCCTCAAACCGGGGCAACGCATTGCAATGTTGATCCCGTTTAATGCAGAATTCATCACCGTGGTTTTTGCACTGCTCAAAGCGGGGGCAGCCATTGTGTTGATCGATCCCGGCATGGGACGCAAACATTTGGTACGCTGTTTAGAAGAAGCGGAGCCCGATGGATTTGTGGGGACTCCACTGGTGCACGTGATTCGCGGCGTTTTGTCGAAACGCTTTCCCAAAGGCAAATTATTGATTACCACCGGTCGCAAGTTGGGGTGGCCAAGATTTCCCACCTTGAACGAATTGCGGCAATCATCGCTGACGGGCTTCACGAGTTACAAAGCGAAGCTCGATGATCTGGCCGCGATTATCTTTACTACTGGTAGCACTGGTCCTCCAAAAGGTGTTCGCTATACCCATCGAATGTTCAATCGGCAAATCGATCAGATTGTCGAGCACTATGGTATCGAGCCAGGTGGAAGAGATTTGTCGGGCTTTCCGTTGTTTGGATTGTTCAACGCAGTGATGGGAACGACAACGATCATTCCCGACATGAATCCAACTCGTCCGGCTGCGGTTGATCCTGTGCGTTTGATCGACGCGATGGATCAATGGGAGATCAATCAATCGTTTGGTTCGCCCGCATTGTGGACAGCAGTCGGACGTTATTGCGAACGCACGGGACGCAAGATGCCAACGCTCAAACGAGTGTTGTCGGCAGGAGCTCCTGTCCCGCCGCGCGTGTTAGCTTGGATTCGCAAAGCGATGGCGATTGATGGTGTCGTTTATACGCCGTATGGAGCAACCGAGGCGTTGCCTGTCGCGTCGATTGAATCGCGGGAAGTGTTAGAAGAAACAGCCGCCCGTTCCAAAGAAGGTGCTGGGACCTGTGTTGGAAGAGCCTTTTCAGGGATTCGATGGAAAGTCATCGACATCAATGACGATCCCGCCAAAGTGCTGGCAGATGTTAAAGAATTACCCATCGGACAAGTCGGGGAGTTGATGGTTTCAGGCGATGTCGTTTCGCAGTTCTATGAAACGCGGCAAGATCAAAACGCTTATCACAAAGTTTTTGATGGCGAGCGAAATTGGCATCGCATGGGCGACATTGGTTACCTCGATGAGCAGGGGCGTTTTTGGTTTTGCGGACGCAAAGCACATCGCGTTAAAACGACAAACGGCGTGCTGTATACGATCCCTTGCGAAGCGATTTTCAATACCCATCGCAGTGTGCATCGCACCGCTTTGGTCGGCTTCGGCGAGCCGAATCGACAAACGGCTGCACTGATAATTGAAACGTGGGAACGTTCAAAGCAAAAGGATATGGCCAACGCGATGCCGGACGATCAACTAATTCGCGAATTGAAAGAGTTGGCAAAGAACTACGAACATACAAAATCGATTGAACACTTCCTGGTCTATCCCGGACCATTGCCGACGGATATTCGTCACAACGCCAAGATCTTTCGCGAAAAATTGGGACCCTGGGCTCAGCAGCAATTATCAAAAAAGAAGTCGTAGGTTGTTATGGATTTGAAATTGGCGGGGATGAAGGTCATTGTAGTTGGTGGTGCAAGCGGGATTGGCTTGGCGACCACCAAGCTGCTTTTGGAAGAAAAGGCGACCGTTATTATTTGGGACATTCGTCCTGATACCGAATCGATCGCTTCGCAACTTGCGGGCGAAAGCAACGGTGAATGTTCCGGCTGCCAGTGTGATGTGGCCAGCGAAGAGAGTGTTCAACGAGCTGGCGCGTGGACACGCGAGCGAGTCGAGTATGTAGATCATCTCGTGCATTGTGCCGCCGTTGGGAGTGGCAAGTTCGGGTTCCCGTTTAGCAATTTGCAGCCGCAAGATTGGCTGAAGAATTTGCAGATCAATATCATGGGCATGGTGCATGTTGCCCATACGGCGGTTCCCTTGATTCGTAAACATCAATATGGTGGCTTGGTCTTCTTGGGATCGGTGGCAGGTCAAATTGGTTCGCAAACTGACCCGCCTTATAGCGCGTGCAAAGCGGCGAATATCAATTTTGCGCAATGTTTAGCTAAGGATTTGGCCCCTGACGGTATTCGGGTTAACACGGTCAATCCTGGCATGGTACAGACACCGTTGAATCGGAGTGTCTGGCAAGCTTGGTGTGACGCGCAGCCCGAAGAGCAGAAGCGGAGTTATGAAGAGTGGGCTGGTGAGAAAGTGAGTCGAGTTGTCCCGCTCGCGCGTTGGCAAACAGTCGACGACATTGCCAACATGATTGTCTTTCTCTTGAGTCCACGAGCAGGCAACGTTACCGGCCAAACGATCAATGTCGACGGCGGCTTTGTGATGCATTGGTAGGGTGTGCAACAACCCTTGACCACAACGGCTTAAAATCGCGGAGGCTCATTTGTGAAATGGACTTCTGAGCGTCTATGATTGGGTTGTGAAACACACCGTGCGTTTGACTTTCCGCAGCTTAGTCATGGCAAAATGCGTTGAAGTCAACGTAGCTGCTTTCGCTCAAGCGGCCGCTGGTCCTCAGATTGTGTGTCACATGGCACGATAGCTTTACGCAACCGGCACCGTAATTTTCTCGAGCCACAAGCGGAGTAGCCATTCTAACTCATTCCCATTTTCGATGGCTTTGTGATCGTGGAGATATGCGGCCATCAGTGCATCGGTAACGCCCAGTTTGCGCAATTGCTCGCGAGCATCGTGCCATGATGGCAGCCAAACCAAACGACTCTTCATACCGTCGATCGAGCCGGTGTAACGCAAAAAATGTTGGAGGTCGAGGATAAAGAAGACATGGTCTTGGAAAGGGGAGGCGTGATGAAACACTTGGTCATCGTCCAAGACAAAATGCCCCGGTTCGGGCTTCCAATTGAAGCCGGCTTTCTTAATCGCTTTTGCCAATTCAATATCGAGATCGGTGAATCGCATCGTCAAAGTCGCTACTGCTAAGTCATGAATTTGGACATCTTGGGCATTTTAGGGGCGTGCCAAGTGGGCGAGGCTATTTTGTTGAGGACGTTAGAGTCGCTACGTAAGCCAATAGGTCACGGATATTGCGAGGGTTTTGGCCGAGATCCCCTTTGCCGATTCGCGATTTGCTGTACACGTCCAAAACGGTCTGGTCTCCATTGCGTTTTAGGGTGACGATGATGTCGTCTTTGAATCGCATGAGGCTTGTCGTTCGCACCAAATGGATTTTGCGAGTGTCAGCGTCGACCGACTCGGTCCGGTCATAGCTCCACAACGGCTTAGACTGGGCGATTGCTTTCAGCTTTTGTTCTATTTCGTCTGGTGATAGGGCTAGCCGCTGCGTTCGGAGCCGGACGTCTTTGGCGTCAGGAGAAGTTTCTGCGATATTGGTGGTTAGATCCCGGGACCAATCTTCGATGTAGGAGAATATCCAGAGTGTCACCAACAGTGCTACAATACCGATCGCAGGCCCTAGGTAACGCAAAAGGTTAGACATCATGGATCTCTTCGAAAACATGGAACGGGAAAATCGTCGGCAACACGAACCGCTGGCTGCCCGTATGCGACCGCGCAACTTGTCTGAGTATATCGGACAGGAACATTTTTTGGGGCCTGGCAAGCTCTTGCGTCGATTAATGGATGCCAAACGCCTGGGGTCGATCTTGTTGTACGGACCACCTGGTACGGGAAAGACTACCCTAGCACATCTGCTAGCCAAGCACACCGGCGGGGCATTCAAACAATTGAGCGCAGTAACGAGTGGTGTCAAAGAGCTTCGCGAAGTTCTGCAATGGGCTCATGATGAGGTAGGTTCTGGCCAACCGAAGCCATTATTGTTTATCGACGAAATCCATCGCTTCAATCGCTCACAACAAGATGCACTTCTGCCCGATGTCGAAGCGGGGATCATCAGTTTGATCGGAGCGACCACCAGCAATCCTTACTTTGCCGTGAACGGTGCTCTGCTCAGTCGAAGTCAGATTTTTCAGTTGCAGCCATTGTCGGAAGAACAGGTTGTGCGATTGTTGCAACGCGCGATACAAGATCGCGAACGAGGGCTGGGTAGAATTCCAATTGAAGTGGAAGCGGGGGCATTGGAATATTTAGCTCGTATCTGCGAAGGTGATGCACGGCAAGCTCTCGGGGCGTTGGAAGTGGCGGTGCTTTCGTCCAGCGAACGACCTGTCCCTTTGACGGTCTCGCTGGCACAAGAGTCTGTGCAACAAAAGCTCATTCAATTTGATCCGACCGGTGACCAGCACTATGACATGGCATCAGCATTGATCAAGAGCATTCGAGGGAGTGATCCCGATGCGTCGCTCTATTGGCTGGCTCGCATGCTGGAGAGTGGTGAAGATATTCGGTTTCTATGTCGGCGCTTGATTATTTTGGCCAGCGAAGATATCGGTAACGCTGATCCACGCGCGTTAACGATTACCGTATCGGCGATGCAAGCTTGCGAATTCATTGGTTTACCCGAGGCTCAATTAACGCTGTCGCAAACGGTGATTTATTTGGCTTGTGCTCCGAAGAGCAACTCGGCCACAGTTGCTATTGGCTTAGCGCGTAAAGAAGTACGTGAAGGGCAATTGATTCCGGTACCGGTCCATTTGCGCGACGGGCATTACGCGGGCGCTGAAAAGTTAGGGAATGCGAAGGGATATCAATATTCCCACGAGAGTGCAGATGGAGTTGCTGCGCAGGATTATTTGGGTGTCGACCGAACATTTTATTCGCCGACCGATCGCGGTTACGAAGCGTCTATTGCGGAGCGTTTACTCAAGATACGCGAGAAGTTGCGCTCGAGCCGCGCTGCGCGAGAGCAGGAGATAACAGAAAGGTGAGCAGGAGAGCGATTAAGAGCAGTCTTTCAGTTGCGCGAAATCGTTTAACCCGTATGCCGTAGGCTAGGCGGGCTTACCGTTTGATTCGTCGACTGATGGAACCGCGAAGAATCTCAGCGCTGCGGATTGTTTACACGGTGGAGTTCGTAGCTCTTACTTCGTACTTCGTAATTCGTCGTCGTAATTCGTGATCGCGATTTGTCGGCTGATGGAACCACGAAAAGGACGAAAGACGCGAAATAGGAGAGGACCTACTGAGTGCATTGCGACTGCGAGGCGTTGGCGACGCAGCAGTTGCGATCGTTTAACCCGTATGCCGTAGGCTAGGCGGGCTTACCGTTTGATTCGTCGTCTGGTTGAACCGCGAAGAATCATAACGTTGCCGAAACTCTATGCGGAGGAGTTCGTAGCGCTTACTTCGTACTTCCTAATTCGTCGTCGTAATTCGTGATCGTACTTCGTCGGTTGATGGAACCACGAGCAGGACGGAAATCGCGAAAAGTAGCATCGGCTAACTGATGTGTATTGAGCCGACGAATCAAACGGCAAGCCTGCCTAGCCTGCGGCGTACGGGGTAAACGATCTCTCACGCAATGGCGAATCGAACGATAAACTTTGAAGTTCCTCTTGAGCAGAAGTCGAGTGTTAAGCTATACAGACTTATTGCCCAAGATCCCACGGATGGTGATCTGGAACCCACGTGGGTTTTATGACCAAGATATTTGCTAGCAAGGAGGTTGCTCGCGATGCCGGTGCCGCAGTTTGATCCGACGACTTCCGATGCTCTTCATTTCTTATTCTTGTGGACTGGGTACGGCAGTATTGTTGGACTCACAGCCAAAGCCATTATGCCTGGCCGCGATGGCGGTGGGCCGTTGGCGACCTGGGCCCTCGGCTTGGGTGGTGGCTTCGTGGGCAATGTTTTCTTAGCATTGCTGACCGACGAAAAATTCGACCTAATGACGCCCTATGGAATCGTCGCCGCCGTCGCAGGCTCGTTCGGCTTGCTGCTCATCTATCGCTTAAGCGACGGCAAATTCTGGGAAGACGAGCCCGTGAAGGCCAAGCCCAGGGAGTTTGACCCCGACGCTGTTGAGAATGAGCTACCGCGTCCTAAGCGACTTCGCCGTCGCAGCACTTGGTTCAGCGAACAGCGCGATGCCACCGAGTCCGCTCGCAAACTCTTGAACGAAGATACTCATTCTTCGCCAGAGTCGATTCGCATCGAACGACTCTCTCGAAAACTCCTCAACGACAAATCTCGCTCTGCCTCTCAAAAACGCAACGCCGCATGACGCTGCGCGAGAGAGGAGAGAGTAGAGAGGAGAAAGTAGAGAGGAGTAAGGAGAAAGTAGAGAGTAGAGCGTTAAGATTGAGGTGGGGTGAGTAATTTGCGAATGGACATGCCACCGGAAAGATTCTTGACGTCTTGGAAGCCAAGTCCTTTTAGCCAACATGCGGCGACGTGAGCTCGTTTACCTGAGTGGCAAACGACAACCGTCGGACGCGTCTTATCCAGCTCTTGCCAACGCGTCGCAATCTCATCGACAGGTATCCCAATCGATCCGACGCACGGTAATGTTTCGCGCTCTTTGGCTGTTCGCACATCGACTACTTGATAGCCATCGAGATTGAAATCGGGCTCTACAATTTGCGGCCACTCATCTAAATCATTGCAAGCCGCAAACGCCGCCATATGCACTGGATCTTTGGCGCTGCCGTAAGGAGGCGCATAAGCGAGATCGACTTCGGCTAGATCGTACACCGTTCCGTCAAATTGCATCGCTGTTGCAATGACGTCCATACGCTTATCGACACCCTCAGCGCCAATCGCAGATGCTCCGAGGATCTTGCCGCTATCCGGTGCATAGATCAGCTTCAGTGTTAAGTTCTTAGCGCCCGGAAAATAACTCGCATGATGAGCCGCTTGAATAATCACACTGCGACAAGCAATCTTGTTGAGTTTGCATAGTCGTTCGCTAAAGCCCGTGCAGGCTGCGGTTAATTCGAAGACACGTACAATTGCTGTGCCGAGAACGGTACCCATCGGCTCGGATTTTCCACAAGCCGCATGAGCACCCGCTACGCGACCGCTGCGATTGGCGGGACCTGCAAGCGGCAGCAGTTGCGGCAAACCAGTAACACGATGCGTATATTCCGCAATGTCGCCGACCGCATAAATGTTTGGGTCATTGGTCTGCATGAACTCGTTAACTTTGACTCCGCGAGTTCCCAGTTCAATACCTGCAGCTTGAGCCAATTCGACCCGTGGACGAACTCCCGCACCGATCAACACCATATCGGTTTCAAGTTTCGAACCATCGGCAAGTTCCAAGGCGACGATGCGATCGCCATCGAACTCGAACTTTGTGAGCTCGGCGTTGACGCGCACTTTTATGCCATGCCGCGTGAGTTCATTGTGAACAAACATTGCCATTTCGCGATCGAGTTGCCCCAGCACCTGCGGAGCTCGTTCGAGTAAATCGACAGCCACGCCGCGACGATGAAGTTGTTCGACAGTTTCAAGACCCACGAAGCCAGCCCCCACGACCGTGACATGCTTCACTGCATGTGAGTTGAGGTAACTCATGACACGATCTAAATCGGGGAGTGTCCAAAGTTGAAAAGCGTTTGGGGCTTGAGTGGGATAGAAAGCAGGACGCAGTGGTTCTGAACCCGTGGCGATAACCAACTTGTCGTAAGGTAGAGAGTATGTTTCGCCGGTAGCATGATTCTTGACGCTGACACTCTTTTGATTTCGATCGATGGCTGTCGCTTCTTGCAGGGTGCGAATCTCGATTCGAAACCGCTGTTGAAATAGTTCGGGTGTAGCAACTAGCAAGCTCTCGCGTTTCGCAATGTCGCCGCCGATGTGATACGGCAAACCGCAATTCGCGAACGAGATATAAGGGCCCTTCTCAAGAACGATGATCTCAGCATGTGCATTGACTCGACGAGCACGCGCGGCAGCTGAGGCCCCCCCGGCAACTCCACCAATGATCACAATGCGCAGCGGGGAAGAAGATGATGTTGAGTTCATGAGTATCCGTCTCAATGGGTCGATGTACTTGTCGAGTGCGAAAAGCAAGACACTTTTCAGGGCACGCCTACCGATCAAGACTTTAACGGGTGCTGCGGATATGGTCTAGGCGCCAAGCTGCGGACAGAGTGCTGCAGACATCGTTCAGCAAAAACAGTCCCGCAAAAACAGGCTGTATGCTATGAGCCACCAAACCTAGTCTCGATACACGCCATGATGCTACCGAGATGGGGTTCGGCTACCGAATAATAAATGCAGCGTCCATCGCGCTGGCTGTTGAGCAGTTGGCAGCGTTGCATAAGGCGAAGATGTTCGGATGCCATATGGCTGGGAATTTCGCAAGCCTCGGCCAATTCGCCAACCGTATATCGACCTCGCAACAGCATCTGAATCATGCGCAATCGATGCGGATGGGCGAGCGTTTTGAGACACTCGGCCGCCTGTTCCAGTTTCCCCAATTCCAGCAACGGGGGCGTTTCTTTGGCGGTGGTCATAAAGGAGTTCCTTATCTGATATTCAAATATATCGGAACATTACGACATCGACTAGATGCGATTTAGTGGATTTGGGTGGAAAATGGGCAAATTGAGGGGAAACGGCAGCGATTATTCCTGAAATGTCTCAGCTTGGCCCGGGAAATCGCCATTCTGCAAGTCGTTTTTGAACTGGGTTACAGCTTCGACCGCCATTTGCCGCAACTGAGCATATTGGCGGACGAATTTGGGGAGGTAGCCGGAGTTCCATCCGAGAAGGTCGTTGGTCACCAGGACTTGGCCATCGCAGTGTGGTCCCGCACCGATGCCGATGGTTGGGACGGTGAGTTGTCGCGTAACTTCGGCAGCAATCGCATCGGGTACACATTCCATGAGAACGGAGAACGCGCCGGCTTGTTGGGCGGTTGTCGCATCGTGGAGAACGCGTTCGGCATTACGTTGTACGACATAGCCTCCCAGGGCATGTACGCTCTGGGGGCGCAAGCCAACATGGGCCATGACGGGAATCCCTGCATCCACCAACGCAGCGATTGTGTCTGCTTGAGCGGCTCCACCTTCGAGTTTTACTCCATGGCAGCCTGTTTTTTTCATCAGTTTTGCGGCGGCTCGCAATGTGTCCTGAACGCCAAGTTGCCCGTGCGGAAAGGGGAGGTCGACCAAAACAAACGCTCGTTGCGAACCGCGGGTCACCATTTCGCCATGGTAAATCATATGGTTCAGCGTTACTGGAATGGTGGTCGAGTGCCCTTGGACGACCATGCCCAGGCTATCGCCGACCAGTAGTACATCGACACCCGCTTCGTCCAGCAATTGAGCTGTGGGGAAATCATAGGCGGTCAACATGGTGATGCGTTGCCCGCGAGTTTTCATTTTTTGGAGATCGCGAATCGTGATGCGTCGTTTGGGTTGGCTGGAGGTCATGTCACTCGGTTTGGGTGTTGGGCAAGTCAAGGTTGCCCACAGATTTGGTTGCCGCAAAATTGGGGTTTCTTAGAGCTTTAGGTGCAATTGTCCGTTATAATGCGGTGCATCCCCGCGAGAACGTTTTGATTCTCCGTCAGCTCTCCCATCATGATTCCTACATTGTAATTGTTCGGGGAGCGGGCGTGGTGCGAATCAAACCACGTGAGGCAGAAATAATGCCGATCATGCCCCTGGCATCCCCGGGAATTTCCGTTGCTTGACTTATCCGCGCCGAATGTTGCCGCGTTTAGTGGAGGTTGATCCGATGTCGAACCGTTTGAACTTCTTTGCTTTGGTATCCCTTGCGTCGCTCGTGTGGGTCTCTTCGGGTACTTTGGTCGTGGGGCAAGGCAATGGAGCCAATCGGCAGAACTTCAATCTCAAGGGTTCGCTGGTGGACATGCAACGTGGTGTGCTCAAAGTGGCTGCTGAAGCAGACAAGAAAGAGTACATCGTTAAGTTGCCCAACGAAATCGAGCAAGTACGCTACTCGGGTCAAGCGGTGAAGGAGTGGTTAAGCGGTGGAATGTTTGTCCGTTTCGATGTACAGATGGACGAAAAAGGAAAAGTGTTGGGGTCATTGAAGCAGGTAGAAGTTTTTATGCCTGATCCGAAGTTGCCCAATACTCCGGACAATATGAAGAACAATGTGCCAGGCGTTTATCCGTTGAGTGTGCCAGGAGCGGAAAATCTTTTCAGTGATGATACCAAGAAAGAAGTTATCAAGTCGTTCCGTGTCATTGCTCAAGTGGCTGGTGTCAACAAAAACAAATTGGTCGCTGCTGCAGGTGGAAGTCGTATGCAGGTCGAGTTGGATGATAATGTTTCGATCAACATTAACGTTCCCGGTTTTGATTTTTTCCAAGCGGGCGATGATGTTACCATCGCAGGATTTGTGTATCCCGATCAGCCCGGTTTTGTTGAAGCGGCTCGCGTGACGGTCGTTGGCAAGAAGCCGATTGGAGAGAAGCCTGCTAAAGGGGCGAAGTCCAATTCACGCACTCAACGCAACAAGAAAGAGCCCGCCGCAAAAGATGCTGCAAAAGCGGGCGCAAAGGAACCTGCCAAAGACGACAAGTAAGCGGATCATTGGCAGGTTGGTTGTTAGGCCCAGCCGCGTTCCATGAGATGACGTTCTTGTTTCTCTTCAGCGAGAATCTCGTTTTGAAGGCGTCGCATGGTGTTGCGATATTGCGCAATGTTTTGTTTCGAAATCGGATTGGCTTTTATCTCTTCGATCAATTCGCTCAGGTCGTTCAAAATGGCAGCCTGCCATTTCTCTACATCTCTCAGCACAGGTGAAAGGCTGGGATGTTGGGTTACGGCGCGTTCCAATAAGCCGTCGCCTGAGACTTGTTGAAAATGATCTTCGATCAGCGCCTTGAACTCTAAGCTCAGTTGCACAATTTCTGCGGTCGATGATTCGTTGTCACCATCGTCATTCCATAAATTGAATTGCAAAACGAGTAAGGTTAACGCTTGCTCAACTTTGGTTTGCAATAGATGCAGATGTTGACGAGCGTTAGAGAATTCCTCTCTATTCTGAAACATGGGAGCCTCGGTCGAATGCGTAGTGGAAGATGGGGCTATGGACGAGTTGTTAAACTTGGCCATAGCCGCAGCATGTGGGTTACTTTGCATTGTGGTTTACGACTAACGAATGTTATTTGTCTGGTGGTAACTTCGTCACCAACACAGGGCAATGCGACAATCGCACGACTCGTTCGGCTACGGAGCCCAGCAAAAATCGTGTGAAGCCGGTGCGGCCATGGGATGGGATCACAATCAAATCTGCTCCAAGCTCTACAGCGCGATCGGCAATGACTTGTCCTGGATCACCCAGGCGAACTTCGGTGACGACGCCCTTGAGTGATGGATCGTTGAGTTCTTCTTGCATCGCTTCGGAAGCGTGTCGAATACGTTCAGCGTCATCGATAGTTGCCCAAACCACGCCTGGCTCTGTTGGAATCAGAAATGGCAACACGTGCAGGACGTGTACTTGTTCGGGACGTTCTACAATTTGAAGCGCTGTCTTGAGCGAATTGTGCGAATGGTCCGAAAAGTCGAACGGTACTAACACGCACTTGTTGAGAGGCCAAGCCATATCCAAACTCCTTAGTTCATTTTTGACAGACTCACTTGAGCTAGATGAATCAAGTAACAAAGGCCGTGCCAAAGCGTCGGCTCACGCCCAGCTTTTTGAAGCTTTGCCGTAAAAATGTTTCGTTCACACCGGTAAGGGAGGGGATGGGTGCCTTCAATCGGCTCGAATTTTGTTTCTCGCACCGTTATCGTGTTCGGAATTTTGGATTCAGCGGTTAGATTTGGTGTGTTCGTGTGCGATGGGTTCCCTGGGCGTCCTAAAAGTGTGCGGTTGGGCACTAAGTGTGCGGGAGAAACAAGATGGCGGAATTACTGAATCGAAAAAACTTGCGCGGTCTTATCCCACCCATGGTGACACCCATTCAAATGGATGGTGGCCTCGATGTTTCCGCCATTGGTCGCTTGGTCGAGCACATGATCGGGGGTGGTGTCAGCGGTATCTTTATCCTCGGAACTTGCGGCGAAGGAAATGCGCTCAGCTATCGCAAGCGTTATCAATTCGTCGAGTTCGTTTGTGAAGCGGCTCGCGGTCGCGTCCCCGTATTGGTGAGCGTAAGCGATACATCTTACGAAGAAGCCCTGGATTTAGCCGAGCACGCATACGCCAGTGGAGCTTCAGCGATCGTGTCGACCGGGCCTTATTTTCTGCCAGTCCCAATGGGGCATTTGGAAATCTATTTTGAGCGTTTAGCCGAAGAGAGTCGTTTGCCGCTCGTCTTGTACAACATGCCCGGTTGCACCAAGTTTTGTCTCGATCCGGCCACCGTAGCCCGCTTGGCCCAGAACTCGAAGATCATCGGCATCAAAGATAGTTCGGGCGATTTGAAATATGTTGAGCAATTGGTTCAGGCGGTGAAGCCTCATCATTTTCCGGTTCTGATCGGCCCGGAAGAAGTTTTGGTTCAGGCGATGCGGCTTGGGGCAGTTGGGGGTGTTAATGGCGGAGGTGTATTGTTTCCGGCCGTTTATGCAGCCAGAATCGCCGCCTTTGCAGCCGGCAATATGGAGTTGGTTGAGCGAACCGACCGATTTGTGCAACGATTCAGCAAGCAAATCTTCCCCACATCGACAGGTCGCATGGCCGTTATCGAGTCGCTCAAGCAGGGGTTAGCGACGATGGGGCTCTGTCAGCCTTGGGTTTTGTCGCCATTGCAGCCGCTGGATGGCGAGCATCGTCATCGAATTGAACGCAAGATTGCCGAATTTGAAATTGAGGCAGCTGAAATTTGTTCAGTATGTAGCCCGGGCGTGCTCGCTCGGGAATCTGGCAGCGAGTGAGTTTGCGGGGTTAGCACGAGCCAGGAGGTTCGTGTTACGGGACACGAGCGAGGACGCTCGTGCTACGACTGGGATACGAGCGAGGACGCTCGTGCTACGAGTTTCCCCTTGCCAGTTTGGCTTTATCTTGCCATACTTTTCGGTCCATATAGTTCTGAAGTCATGCTCAACCCCCACCATTCTCGTTGATTGGTGGTTGCCCTCCCTGAAAGGACCTTGTCCTTGGTGGGGTGTTCTCGTTTTCTTTTCGAGTGAGGGATTGGGCCGCGTCTGTCCGAAATAGAGGAAACAGACTAACACGACTTAGGTTCCTTTTTAGGTTTGGGAGCAAATGTAGTATGGCCCGGTATCACGGCCCTAAAGCTCGCGTCAATCGTCGTTTGGGTGTTCTAGTTTTCGAAAATGCAGGCGCGATCAAGGCTAAAGAACGCCGCGACACAGTTCCTGGTATGCATGCTCGCGGCCGCCGCACGAGCAACTACGGCACCGCGTTGTCGGAAAAGCAAAAGATCAAATACTATTACGGTTTGGGCGAGCGTCAGTTGCGACGCTTCTTCGCTGAAGCTGTACGTCGCAAAGGCAATACGGGTGAAAACCTGTTGATTCTGTGCGAGCGCCGTTTGGATAACGTCGTGCGTCGAGCTGGTTTCACCAAGACTCGTCCACAAGCTCGTCAGGGTATCGTTCATGGTCACTTCCGCGTTAACGGCGTCAAGGTAACCAGCCCCAGCTACTTGGTTCGCGCTGGCGACTTGATTGAAGTGAAGGGTCGCGAAAACCTCAAGAATCTCTATCGCGGAATCTTGGCAAACAGCAGTGCACAGCCACTCGATTGGGTCACTTTCGATACGGAAAACTTGACCGCTACGGTTAAGAGCGCTCCAACCTCGAACGACATCAGTTTGCCAGTGAACGCTAACATCGTGGTCGAATTCTTGTCACGATAATTGGCCTAATCTCTCAAATTTTCTTGGGGGCTCTCTTTTCGTCCCCCTGGGAGTTATTTTGGAAGAAACCAAGTTTGCAGCAATCGTATCCTGCGGTTGCTGTAAACTTGACTTAGTCTCCAAGATATAAGTGGTCATTTCTGATTTGGGGCGACTGACCAAAGCCCGCATAAAATCGCGAGAACATCATGCATTCACAGCTTGTTGTTTTGGGTGGTGGACCTGGTGGATACGCGGCTGCTTTTTTGGCGGCCGACGAAGGTCTCGAAGTTACGTTGATTGAAGCAGAAGGCCGACTCGGTGGCACCTGTCTTCTCCGTGGCTGCATTCCCTCAAAGGCTTTGTTACACGTCGCTAAAGTTATTTCCGAAGCTCAAGAATTGACCCATGATTGGGGCGTTCAATTCTCGACTCCAACGGTCAACATCGACAAAGTTCGCGAACGCAAAGAGAAAGTGATTTCCACTTTGAGCGGTGGCTTGTCACAACTCGCGAAGCGTCGCAACGTAAAAGTCATCAAAGCCAAAGGTGTCTTTGAATCCAACACATCGATTCGTTTGGAAGGGGATGATGAATCTGTGCCTTCCGAAAAACAAGTCACGTTCGATTATTGCATCGTTGCCACCGGCAGCACACCGGCGATGCCACCCGCTTTTCAAATCGGTAGCCCGCTGGTTATGGATAGCACCGGTGCACTGCAATTGACCGACATTCCAAAATCGATGTTGGTCGTCGGCGGCGGTTACATCGGACTCGAAATGGGTACCGTGTACGCAAACCTCGGTTCCAAAGTATCTGTCGTTGAATTGACCGATGGCTTATTGCAAGGTGCAGACCGTGATCTGGTCAAGCCATTGCACAAGCGACTCGACAACTTGTTCGAGAAACGAATTTTCCTTAACACCAAAGTTGGCTCGATGGCCGAAATCGATGGTCAAGTTGAAGTGACCTTCGAAGGACCAGGCAAGTTTGGACATGAACGCTTTGACCGCGTTTTGGTCAGCGTGGGACGTCGTCCTACATCGCGTGGTATCGGACTTGAGAACACCAAGATTGTCACCGATCAACGCGGCTTCATTCCTTGCGACAAACAACAACGCACGGTTGAGCCCAACATCTTCGCGATTGGTGACGTTGCTGGTGAGCCAATGCTCGCTCACAAAGCATCGCACGAAGCGAAGGTTGCCGTTGAAGTGATTTTGGGTGAACCTGTATCGTTCGATAAAGCTGCCATCCCAGCCGTCGTCTTCACCGATCCCGAAATCGCCTGGGCCGGTTTGACCGAAGACCAAGCCAAGAAACAAGGCATTACCGTGGATGTTGAAAGCTATCCATGGGCAGCCAGCGGTCGCGCTCAAGCCTTAGGTCGCACCGATGGTCTTACCAAATGGTTGGTCGATCCAGAAACTCATCGCGTCTTAGGCTGCGGTATCGTTGGACCGGGCGCAGGTGAGTTAATTGCTGAAGCTGTGCTGGCTATCGAAATGGGTTGTGAAGTTCGCGATCTCACGGAAGCCATTCATCCTCATCCAACGTTGAGCGAAACATTGATGAATGCGGGTGAAGTGCATTTCGGAACCGCGACTGAAATCTACAAGCCGAAAAGGCATTGAGGGGTAGTTTTCAGTGATTCAGTGATTCAGTGATTCAGTTTTCAGTTTTCAGTTTTCAGTGGTTCAGGAAAGACAGATGGCGCTCGTGGTTAAACGGTGTGTTTGACTACGAGCCCATTGCTTTTAGCGAATGATGGTTTTGGCACTGGCGGTGCTGGCGTCATAGATCGTTTCCGTTGGAGTCGATCGACGGATCGGTCGAACACCACCGGTAATACCCAACTCTTACGATACCCAATTTCTCTCTAACACACTGGTCGAGGCTACGGTGACCGCCGTCGGGTTGGCTAGTTCGGATAGTGGCGTGCTGGCTGCTGCTGCAACAATCACCTCACTAGCTTGTGGAACGGCAGCATAATTCGAAACATCACCACCTCCATCAGAAACCCAGGCAAGCCAGTTCTTCTTAAGATGGCCTAAGCCGTTGTACTGATAAAATTTCTCCGTCGCTTGAGCCCAATCGTTGGTGCTCATTCCCGTTTGCAGATAGTCAACAAACTTGCGTGGACCACCCTGCGCTACCAAGAAACTGACCACAGAATAACCTTGTGCATACAGTGGGAGAGGATCCGCTGGATAGTCTTTGATGTGATAGAGGTCTTGAAAACTGAAGCCTTGCCCGGAGTGAAGATATCGAATGAGGAGTCGATCAAACTTGCTGCGTTCAGCGATGTGTTCAACCGTCGTGCAGGCTCCTTCATCAGCCCATCTCGGAACAGGTTTACCCATCGGAGCAAAGTGAGATGCTAGCACGGTGTGTGTTATTTCGTGGGGTAACACACTATCGAGCACACGTTCTTCAGTCCCTTCGACGCGCATTTGCCAGCGCCCAACGGTCCCTTGCATGAAGACGAAATTGGTGACACCATTGGCTTCATGGTTGGGGCCCGCAATCACTTCGATCGGGCAGACATCTTCCCAAGCGGGTAACTCACGTCCAAGCCAATATAGGGCGAGCTGTTTGCGATAGCCTTCCGCTTGATCGCCAACTTTTTTGGCTAAAGCGGGGGTCTTGGCCGAAACGAAAAAGTTTTGCGTTCGATAATTGGCACCGCAACTAAACAGTGCCGCCAGCGCAAAGCAAAGCGCGAATTTGCGAGCGTCCATGCCCGTTTCTCCATCTGTCCTGGCTAACTGACTTCCTAATAGCGCGACCACAAAAGCGGCAACGCCAGCGCTAGCGAAATCCGGCCAGATTCACACCAGTCACGATGGCCCCAATCCTTGAGACCGCTCCGAATATAAAACGACCGGGGTTTTGGGGCCTAGATCAGTTTCTAGGAAGTTCGGCAAAATCGGCAAACTCGTTGCTTTGGCTAAGATTTGCCAGCTATCCAGCCTTAATCCGAGGCGGTTTATGCGATTACCCCGGAAAAATGGGGAACAATTGGGCGGATTCTGCGCCTAACTGGGGCAGAAAAAACGCCCACCTCCCGCCCATACACCCCCCTCAGCGATACCATGCAAGCCGCAAACAAGCCCCTCGCTTTTTCATCGCTCGTTCGAAAGTCGTTCCTGTTGGGATGCAAACACAGCCGCCTGTTATCCGTGTCGCTGCTGTTGTTTGGGGTCGCTTGTTTCATCGCATACATCGCTCGCTTAAACGGCGTAACGCACGATTTGTATCACGCCATGGCGCTGGCGCGTCACACCTTTGATACGGGTGTCTTTCCTCAAAACGATGTCTTCGCCTTTACACCCACCATGGAACCAACCGTTCATCATGAATGGGGCTTCGGGCTCATCGCCTATTTGACCACAGCCAACCCTTGGGGAGCTGCGTTGTTGATGAGTCTCAAGTTCTTGCTCATTGCAACGATGTTGTGGTGTAGTTATCGAGTCCATCGTGAACGAGGCGGCGATCCCATCTTCTTCGGACTTGGGATGTTGCTGGTGCTTCCATTCTTCTGGGTCGGATTCGCTACGATTCGCGCGCAGTTGTTTACATTAACTGCGATCTCGATCCAAATGGTGATGTTGGAAGCGGACTGGAAAGGACGACGAGCTTGGATCATTGGATGGCTCGTGTTGCTGTTGGTGTGGCTCAATGTGCATGCTGGATTTGTGATTGGCGCTGGCATGATGGCCTTTCACGGTTTGGAACGTATCATCGCCATTGCCTATCGCGAACGATCCTGCTTAGCGGTGTGGAAAGGAACTTGGCATCTGTTTGTGGCAGTTCCCTTTGCAGTAGGCGCATTATGGTTGAATCCTTACGGTACAGATTACATTGTGTATCTCGCTTATGGGTTAACGATGGCTCGACCGTTGATCGCAGAATGGGGACCACTTTGGACGACGTATGAGCCATTGCAAACGATGTTGGCCTACAGCGTATCGGTTGCCTTATTGTTCTATGTGGTTCGTCATCGCCAATGGACTCGCTTGCGAGGATTCATTTTCGTGTCGTTGTGCGCTCTCATGGCTTTGAAACATATTCGTCACGGCTCCATCTACGGCATCATTTGGTTGGCGTATGTTCCAGCTTGGCTATCTTTCACGCCGATGGCCAGTCGCCTGCGAAGTCTGCTGGTTCGCAAGCAGAAAGTCGTATCACAATTCGCTCTAGCCATCGCGACCATTTGTGTTGGCTTTGCGTTATGGCATCCGTTGTGGCGTCCTTATTTGCCAGTGACGGTATCGAAAGAGCAAGGCAACTATCCTTTGGGAGCGGTCGAATACTTAGCGGCCAATCAGTTCCAAGGAAAATTAGTAACCGACTTTGATGCTGGAGCCTATGTCACCTGGAAGTTGTTTCCCAGAGTAATGGTCAGTTTAGATGGGCGTTATGAAGCTGCCTTCAAGCCAGGTGTGTTGGAAGAGCATATCGAACTGTATAAGGCCCAAGATAATTGGGGAAAATGGCTTGATAAGTGGCAAGCACAAGGACTGGTTGTTCCATCGGGTTCCCAATTGGGACAGCATCTAGAGACATTAGTACCTATGGACAGCAATCCGGAAAACGTCGCAGCGAAAACAGAAATCGTGGCCCACACATTCCCTGGCAGCCAGCGGCGTTGGAAGTGCGTCTATCGCGATCCGGGAACGATGGTCTGGATGGAAGAAAGTGTCTCGCTGCCGCGCGTCATACAACCCGAATTGCCAGCAGACATCACGTACGGTCAGTAATACATTATTGGGTGTTACAAGTTAGTTTTGACTCTCGTCGGTTTTGGCATCGCCTGCACCTGAAGAGGAAGAGTCGGGTGAGTTGGATGAGCTGGATGAAGCATGTTTCTTCAAAAGCTCGTCCGCTTGACGTACAAGGCTCTCGACTTCTTTATTCTCTTTGTAAAGGCTCAGGATACTTTCCCAAATCGCGCGAGCTTCATCCACTTTGTTGTTCTTAAGGGCCAGCTCAGCTTCCGCCATTTTTTTGCTCAGCTTTGCTTCGAGCTCGCTCGAGCCAGCTTCATGTTCGCTAATCGCTTTCAAGCGACGTTGAGCTAAGCCGACCGTACGTTTGTGCTCGGGATCGTTGCTAAATAACGTGATGATGGCGCTGTACTGTGCTGCCGCTTCCTTGGTTTTTCCATTCTCTTCAGCGCGGACCGCTTCCAGTAATTGTTTCTCATCATCCTCTTTGAGATCACGACCAAACCGTAGCGCGACAGCGATCTTGCGATCGAGGTTGGAAACATCGATTTCGTCGATTTGTTGTTGAGCCCACTCGGCGTTCGGCGTGTTGGGGTAGCGGCTGGTCAACGGGAGCAAGTAGTTTTCCACCGCATAATTGAGGTCGGCGAGATCACCATCTTTAATCAGTTCTTCGGCCCGTTCACGCAACGTCGCTTCGTTGGCTGGGCTCACGGACCATATAATGAGAGCGAACACCAGGACACAAGAAACGACCAGTAAGGCTGTGCCGAGGATGGCATTGGTGAGTCTATTATCGACTTCTTTCTTGGGTTTCTTTTTGCCAAGCACTTTATCCGCTTCTTGCCGATCCGCTTTGATTTGGAGCGGATTGAAACCACTCGATACGTGTTCGGCAACACTTACACCACCTGCTGCACGCGTCAGCGCTTGATTGAGCGCCATGGAAGTTGCGGCCATCGTGTAAGGGCGTTTTATCGCATCTTTATCGAGCATCTGTGCTACTAGACTGCTCAACCAAACAGGGCAATCCAACGAAATCGCAGAGACGTTTGGTGGTACGGTGCGTTGGATGTTCGCCGCTAATTGCTCTGGGGTGTCGTCTGGATTGAATGGAAGTTGACCGGTCAGCATAACGAACAGCAAGACACCTAAAGAATAGATATCCGAGCGTTCGCTAGGAAAAGGCTGCAAATCATCCTGACATTCGGGTGCTAAGAAGATGCGTTGAGTCGGTGTAGGTGGCGCTGGAGTCATCCATAGTGAATCGTCGGATCTACGGAGATCAAGAAGCTTCACTTCTAAGCCACCCGCACACACCATAACTTTGTCGAGACGAAGTCGATTGTGCAACCAACCATGTTCGTGGGCATACTGAAGAGTTTCGGAAAGCTGCAGGGCATAGTCGAGAGCTGTTTCCCACGGTAAGCGTTGCCGCCGACTGAGCAGCATATCGAGCGATTCACCTTCGATGAATTCGTAAGCGAGATACGCATCTTTCTTATCAAAGCCACCACCATAGCAGCGAACGATTCCCGAATGACGCAGTTCTTTGAGGGCTTCGATCTGTTGAGCAAAATCGGTTTTGGCTTCAGGGGTCAGTCCCATCGGCGTGGAAAAAATTCGAACAGCTGCCGCCTTCTTCTGCTGCATGTGAACGGCGCGGAAAACAGTGGATCGTCGAGGGTCAACTCCAAGTGGAGCTTCCATCGCAAACGGGCCTACAACGGATCGTGCCATGAGTGGAGGAATGCAAGAGGAAGAAGAGGAGGATACGGGAGAATCCGCCGTTTGGGGCGTAATAGACTGCAAACTCTACTATAAGAGTCAGGGGTGAACCAAGCCAGTAGCAAGTTGCGGGTTCTGGAGCTCTTTTTCATTACTCCCTGGTTCTAGGATTCGAGCGACCGATCAGCGGACTGGGCTTTCCGACCCGTACTTCGAGATCGTCGTCGTCCTCGTAGCCGATCTTTCGGTCATGATGACGAATGCGATCACGACGACGACTACCTGTACGATTTGATTGAGTAGGACCGCGCCTCCACGAGGCGGTTAGGACTCCTCAATATCGCTTAAGCTGCGGGGGGGATACGCCGTTCGCAGCGCATTCAACACTGCGATCACATCAATCGTTTCTTGTACCATCGCTCCAGCGACAGGAGGCAACCAACCTGCAGCAGCCAACAGCATGCCGATGATACTAAGCAACATACCACCCACGGCGCTTTGTAAGGCAATCGTGCGCATTCGATGGCCAAGATGTAACAACTCATCGACGCGTTCCAAAGAGTTATCCAATATCACCGCATCGGCCGCTTCGCTGGTAATTTCACTTCCTTGACCAAACGCGATACCTACCGTGGCTGCAGACAAAGCAGGTGCATCGTTGATACCGTCACCAACGAAAAAGGTTTTGGTCTTAGCTGTTTCTTTGCGAACGAGTTCGAGCTTTTGTTCGGGCGATTGAGAAGCATAGATTTCATGTATCCCAACTTGATTCGCTAGGTGCTGAACTTCTTCCAGTCGATCCCCAGAAATCAAGATCACGCGATGGATACGGTGTCGAGGACCTAAGTGATTGACAAAGTTCTTGCCGTCGCTACGAGGTTGGTCGCGGAACTGAAAGGTCCCTGCGTATTGATCATCAATCACAAGCACACATTCCAAACCGCTTTGCGTTGGCGGCAAGAGAGAGGCTGCTGAGGGATCTTTGGCTAACAACGCTTTGCGAGACGTGACTGCCAGTCGATGTGAGGCGATTCTTCCCAGCAGGCCTTTCCCAGGCTCTTCACGAACTTCGGCGACATCTTGTAGGACAAGCTTGCGTTCTTGAGCGGCTTGTGTGATGGCCGAACTCAATGGATGTTTCGAATATTGTTCTAGGCTGGCCAAGAGTCGCAGGAGAGCTTCTTCGGTCCATGGGCTTGCTGCGTGGATTTTGGTGAGGATAGGACGCCCATAGGTTAATGTTCCCGTCTTGTCGAACATTGCCACGCGAATCAAATCAAGTTGTTCTAGTGTGGCAGGGTCTTTTACGATGATACCGCGACGGGCGGCCATGGAAATCGTGCCGATAATTGCCACTGGAATGCCAATCAACAAAGGGCAGGGGGTCGCGACAACCAACACCGCTAGAAACCGCATCGGATCGTGAGCGTACCAGCCAGCAGCGATCGCGATAATCAATGCTAAAGGAGTATAGAGTGCCCCAAGTTGATCGCCTAAGCGACGCATCTTGGGTCGGCGTTGCGCCGAGTCTTGCATCACTTGCATGATTTTTGCGTACCGCGAATCATCAACGCGCCGCGTAGCGCGAATGGTCAATGCCGATGCGCTGTTGATGGCGCCGGAGATGACTGCTGAGCCCGGTGTCTTGGGGACAGCGTAGGGTTCGCCGGAAAGGAACGACTCGTCCATATTGCCATGCCCTTCGACGACTTCTCCGTCGACCGGGCAAATGGCATGCGGTTGAATCAGCAATAAATCGCCAGGCTGAACCTCACTCAGTGAAATCTCTTGCCAATGATCACCATCGCGTCGCAGGGCCGTCGATGGGACTCGTTTGGCAAGGGCATCTAGAACGCTGGATGCGTTGCGAACCGCATACGCTTCTAATGCTAAACCTCCAGACAGCATTAGGACCACAATCGCTCCAGCTAAGTACTCACCCAACCAAAGTGACGTAATGATCGAGATTCCTGCCAATAAATCTGAGCCAAATTGGCCTCGCAACATTCCGGATACAAGTTCCCAAATCAGCGGAACGCCACCGATGAACAGAGCGGCCAAAAGCGGCCAACTGGAGGGATGTTGCCAATCACGAGTTTCGGTGTCGGGTAAAGCAAATCGCAGCCAGATGTGCCCAATTAGCATGAGAACTGTGAAGACGGCGATCAACGTCTGAACACTCCGCATCCAAATTGGTAGAATACCTTCTGGGATCTTGGCAAGCCGACTGTGGAACCATGCTTGAATCATGCTTATGAATACTTCACTGGATAATGCGGCGGGATGGTTGAGGCAACAACATGATACCATGTTGGAGCAATTGGTAGCCTTGGCTGAGATGAATTCGCACTCAGAGAATGTGGCTGGACTTCTGCAAGTTGCAGAATCATTGCGCATCATGTTTGACACATTAGGTGTTCCCTGCCGCACACAAGATTTATTGCCACGACATGTGATCAGTGACGCGGGCGAGGTTTACGAGAAACCGACCGGACCTGCTTTATTATGGCACCAACGACCACACTGTTCGCGACGCGTTTTACTCGCCATTCATTATGATACGGTTTATCCAATAGACCATCCTTTTCAAAAATGCACTTGGATGGATCAAGGTCGATTGCGTGGTCCAGGCGTCGCGGATGCCAAAGGTGGTATTATCGTGATGTTGTGGGCGCTCCACGCAGCGGAAAAATTTGGATTGCTCCCCAAGCTCGGTTGGACCGTGGTGCTCAATCCCGATGAAGAAATTGGCTCTCCCTGCTCGTGGCCTTTGTGGCGGACTATTGCTTCCGCTTACACGTTTGGCCTGCTGATGGAACCGGCTCTACCCGATGGTTCCATTGTGAATAAACGAAAAGGTTCCGGGACATTTACGCTTGTCATGCGTGGAAAAGCGGCACATTCCGGTCGCAATTTCCGTGAAGGTCGAAACGCCGTATTAAAACTGGCCGAATTGGCGTTGGAAATGCACCGTTGGAATGAACTCGATCCAGGAATCATCGTAAATGTCGGCAAGATGGTCGGCGGGCAAGCGGCCAACGTCGTGCCTGATGTCGCTACACTTCGAGTGAACATTCGAATCGAAGATTTTTCTCAACAAGAACAGATTTTGTCCCGGCTCAATCGACTGGTTCAGACCTATAATAACAGTGAGGGCTTTAACTGTTCTGTGACTGGCTGTTTCCATGCTCCTCCAAAGCTAGTCTGCCCTAAAACCGAACGGCTGATGAAGTTCATCGAAATCGCTGCGGCTCAACAAGGTCAAGGTGTTCGCTTTGCGGCGACCGGTGGGGCAAGCGATGGCAATAAACTTGCTGCTGTAGGTTTGCCCAATATCGACACATTGGGGCCCAGCGGTGATCGGTTGCACAGCCCAGACGAATGGGTTGATACCAAGAGTCTGGTGGAAAATAGTGAACGGCTATTGCGATTGTTGGTCTTGTTGCAAGATTCCGCCGAATAGGTGTCTAATTCAAGCCCAAAACTCTCACAGGATGAAAGGCAAAAAAGCATGGAACAAAGTAGCGATCTTCTGGCAGTGCAATTTCGAAACGATCCGCGAGTGGAACAAGCTCGCGAGCTCTTGGCCGCCGCGTTGGCGGACCATTCCGCTCGCATTACTGGTCCTCGTCCGCCCCGTCCCGAATTGGCGACCGAAAATGCACAGTTAATAGATCGTCTTACGAAGGCTCGCGGCGGTGCCCCTTACTTCCCCTATTTGAGCAGCGGTCTCGGACGTGGTCCGTGGGTCGAACTCTCAGATGGAAGTGTTAAACTCGATTTTATCGTTGGCATCGGCGTGCATGGACTGGGGCACAGTCACCCCTTGATGATGCAAGCCTCAATCGATGGCGCCCTACAAGACACCGTTATGCAAGGCAACTTGCAACAACATCCACCGTCGATTGAATTGTGCGAACGCTTGATTGCCTGGGCTCAAAAATCGGGCGCGCATTTAGATCATTGTCTTCTATCGACCTCCGGTGCAATGGCCAACGAAAATGCACTGAAGATCGCGTTACATAACCGAGCTCCCGCGTCGCGAATCTTAGCTTTAGATAACTGTTTTGCCGGTCGCTCCATCGCCTTAGCAGCTTTAACGGATCGGCCTCAATACCGAACGGGCGTACCACTCGCCCTGGCTGTGGATTATCTCCCATCTTTTGATCCGAGGGATCCTGACGGTAGTACCAAGAAGGCTGTGGCAACTCTCAAGAAGAACGTCGAACGCCATCCTCATCAATATGCAAATCTCTGGATGGAGCTAGTCTCTGGTGAAGGTGGTTATTATCCAGGCTCGACCGAGTATTTCCGCGCATTGTGTGAAATTGCTCGCGAACAAAAAATATTGATTACCTTCGATGAAGTACAAACGTTTTCACGCTTGTCAGAACCCTATGCCTTTCAACATTTCAAGTTGGATGAGTTCGCCGATATTGTGACCATCGGAAAGATCACGCAAGTCTGTGCGACACTCTACGGCGAAGCATTAAATCCGAAGGGACCATTGCTCAGTCAAACGTTTACTGCCAGTTCCGCTTCGATCGCAGCAGGGCTGGCGATGTTGAAAGCTCTTGAAGATAACCATTGTTTCGGACCAACCGGAAGAAACATGGAACGACATCGCTATTTCGCGGCGAAGTTGGGGCAATTGGCGGAAAAACATCCTGGCAAAATCTCCGGGCCTTGGGGCGAAGGGATGATGATTGCCTTTACGCCGGGAAGCGGTGCTACAAAGTACGCACAAGATTTCGTCTATAAAATGTATCATGCCGGAATCATGGGCTTCGTGGCTGGGCATGATCCCACTCGAATTCGGTTCCTCCCCCCACCAGCTTGTACAACCGAAGCGGACATTGATGCCGCTTGTTCCATCTTAGATGAAGTTCTAGCGAATATGCCGCAGGAGTGATGTCATGGAAGTGGTTCGCGCCGTGCAAACTGAAGATCTTTCTCAACTCTGGGAGTTGATTGGGCAATCTTCGGTTGGACTTACCACGTTGCAAATCACTCGCGAGCAATTGCTCGATCGTGTCGAACGATCTGTGTTTGCCTTTCATCGCCAGACGGAAAAGCCGTCTGGCGAACCGTACTTGTTCGTAATGGAAGATGTGTCACGCGGCAAATTGGTTGGGATGTCGTGCATCTTTTCGAAAGTGGGTGGCTTTGAGCCTTCGTATCATTATCGATTGGTGAGCTCCAAGCAGCACTGCGATCTTCTACAAGTCACGCACGATATCACCGCTTTGCATTTAGAAAAAATTCACGATGGACCTACTGAAATCGGGAGTTTATTTCTCTCGGAAAGTTATCGGGGTAAAGGTCGTGGCCGACTCATCAGCTTGGCTCGTTTTCAGTTCATGGCCCAACATCCCCAACGATTCCACAAAGATATCATCGCCGAGATGCGTGGCGTCCTGGACAAGAATGGCCAGAGTCCATTTTGGGAAAGCGTGGGGAGGCAATTTTTTCAGATCGATTTCCCGCAAGCCGATAGTCTCTCCACCATCGACAAGCGATTTATCGAAGATCTCATGCCGAAGTACCCCATCTACACCTGTCTGCTACCTGATACGGTGCGAAGCATCATCGGCAAAGTGCATGAACAGACTAAACCCGCCTTGAAGATGCTTCAAGATGAAGGTTTCTTGATCACAGACATGATCGATATCTTCGATGGTGGACCTGTGGTGCATTGTCGTCGCGATGAAATCGATGCGATCAAAAGAACGAAGAAACTCACTTTGATCGATGTTGATGATTCCATCACCGGCGAGAGTTATCTGATTGGTACCACCAAAAAGGATTTTCGCTGCTGTCTTAGCGCCGTTCGCTTGAGCGAGAATGGACTTATTGTTCCATCACTAGTTCTAGCTTTATTGCAAGTCCGCATCGGTGACACCTTGCTGGTTACCGCACAACATCCCCAATCCACCGAATAGCATATTTATTGCTGCAAGTTTCGGAGCAACGCGATGAATTACTTATCTCCTAGTGTGATGGAATCGCGGCAGATCATTCAGGGAAAAGAAATCGCTGGCGACGGAGCTTTAGGGTTCAGTGTCGATCCAGTTGATGAGTCGCTTTTATGGTGGGGCAATTATGCCTCGCATGCCCAAGTGGATGCGGCATTTGTCAGCGCTAGGCAGGGATTCAAAACTTGGTCGCAAGTCTCTTTATCTGGTCGCATGGAAGTGGCTCGCAATTATGCCAAGCTATTGAAAGAGCACTGCGATGCGTTGGCTGTATTGATTTCGGCTGAGATGGGTAAACCCGTTTGGGAGGCAATCACAGAAGTAAATACGGCCATTGCCAAAGTTGAAGTTTCGATACAATCGCTCGAAAGTCGACGTTGGACAACTAAGGATCGAGTCGATGGACAAAACGCTGTCACACGTTATAAGCCATTGGGTGTCCTATTGGTTTTGGGACCCTATAACTTTCCCTTGCATCTTCCCGGCAGTCACATTGTTCCTGCGTTATTGGCTGGAAACTCGATTGTATTCAAGCCAAGTGAACAGACGCCTGCCGTCGGGCAATATCTAGCTCGCTTGTGGCAAATGGCTGGCTTGCCTGCTGGAGTATTTAATCTGATTCATGGTCGAGGTGATGTGGCCGCGTACGCTGTAACGCAGCCCGAACTCAATGGAGTGCTGTTCACAGGAAGCTATCGAACCGGCGCGGCCATTCATCGAAGTCTTGCCGGCCAGCCAGAGAAACTCGTCGCTTTGGAAATGGGGGGCATCAATCCCTTGGTTGTATTGCCCGTGCCTGAGTCAGAAATCGGAGCGATCGTCTATGCGATCGTGCAATCGGCTTTTATTACGTCCGGTCAGAGATGCAGTTGTGCTCGGCGTTTGATACTCCCACACAGCGATTTTGGAATTGACTTGATGGGACGATTGATAAAAGCAACACAGGCGGTCACGGTCGGTTTGCCGCAAAGCGACTCGCAACCCTTTTTAGGAAGCGTGGTTCATCGAGCAGCTGCCACTCAGCTTATGGCCACGCAAAACGCATGGTGTGAAGCAGGTGCAAAATCGATGGTCAGGATGGAACCCCTCGAAGGCTATCCAACGATTCTAAAACCAGGCTTGATTGATGTTACCGGCTGTCAGTTGCCCGATGAGGAATGGTTTGGGCCACTGGCGCGAATCGAGTGGGCATACGATTTGGATGATGCCATTAGGTTGGCGAATTCGACGGCGTACGGATTGGCGGCCAGCTTACTCGGCGGATCAGAAGATGATTTTGAAACATTTGTGGCAGGCGTAAACGCGGGTGTCGTGAACTGGAATCGTCAGACAACCGGTGCCAGTGGCAAGCTTCCTTTCGGTGGAGTTGGCAAGAGTGGAAATCATAGGCCAAGCGCCTTTTTTGCAGCGGACTATGTTTCGTATCCTGTCGCTTCTTTGGAAGGAGCGAGCTTGAGTCTACCGAGCGCTGCGGCAACAGGTTTACAGGAGGTATTTCGAATATGCTCCGAGAAGTAAATTTTGATGGGATCATTGGCCCCACACATCACTTCGGTGGACTAGGGGTTGGCAATGTGGCATCGCAATCGAATCGGGCGCGAGTCTCACGCCCACGCGACGCAGCGTTGGAAGGCTTGAACAAGGCATGGTTGATCGCGCAGTTGGGCATACCGCAAGTACTGTTGCCCCCATTAATGCGGCCGGATCGAGACTTTCTCAGTTCGCTTGGATACAAGGGAAATCTGTCGTCGCAATTGAAGGAAGCCTACGAAACAGAACCACAGATTCTTTCCGCTGCGATGAGCGCTAGCGCGATGTGGACCGCAAATGCGGCGACTGTTTCTCCAACAACCGATACGGCAGATGGACGGTTGCATATTACGCCAGCTAACTTAATCAGTTCATTGCATCGAGCGCAAGAAGCTCGAGAACGAACGGAGATGTTCAGAAATCTGTGGCACAGTAGCGATGATGTGGTCGTCCATGATCCACTCCCTTCTGTTTTGCAGATGCGAGATGAGGGAGCAGCGAACCATCTGCGATTGTGCGACTCGACGGGTGAACGCGGAATTGAGATCTTTGTATCTGGCGATAGCGAGTCAGGAGAGTTCCACACACAACGCTTTGCGATTCGGCAAACGTGGGCAACGGGAAAGGCGATTCGACGCTTACATAAACTCGATCCGCAACGTTGTTTTCAATTGCAACAATCCGCACAAGCTATCGACACAGGAGTTTTTCACAACGATGTGATATCCACGGCCCATGAGCATTTGTGGTTTATGCATGAGGTCGCTTTTACCGAAGATGACACAAATTTTGCTGAAATTGAAAGAGTGTTTGAGAATCGGACCGCGACTCGGATGAAGAGGATTGTGATCCATTCGAGCGAACTTTCGCTGCTAGCAGCTGTGAAGACATATTTGTTCAACAGCCAGATCGTAACTTTGCCTAAAGAGGATCCTCGAGAGCCGTCGCGATTTCATTGGATTGCCCCACAGCAATGCGAAGCGAATCCGGACTCTCGAGCTCTTTTGGAGCGTTGGTGTCGAGATTCAGAGTTATCGCTTGAAAAACTCCACTATGTTTCGCTGCAGGAGAGTATGTCCAACGGGGGCGGGCCTGCCTGTTTACGCTTGAGAATACCGCTAAATAGGCAACAAATGTCGTCACTTCCGCCGGGGTTATTTCTCGACGCCGAACAGTACCACCGGGTACATGACTGGATCGTAAAATGGTATCCTGAGCACCTTGCTTTGTCGGATCTCACGGACGTAATGTTGGTTGAGCATTTGCAGCAAGCCGTTTTGGCCTACCCTTATCGATCCTATTTCGTAAGACCCGCTCGTGATGAGTTCCACACCATCTAGTTCTTCTGAATCGAAAACTGAATCAGCACCTACTGAAGCTGTGGCCAAGCGAGGTTGGCATGAAGATTATGCCGCCATCTTGATTGGTGCGATGTTGGTCATTCTCTCATTGATAGTTACCTGGACAGGTCGTCCTAGTGAAGAGCCAGGTAACAGAAAAATGCACTCGAAGGGTTGGCCGAATGCTCTGTCGAAAACCATCGATAAACCGCAAGCCTGGAACTCAAATCCCATAGAGGGCTTGACCAATGCGAAGTCGAAAAAGAATGTTGGCGTGCCCATTGTCCTGGGCATGGTTTGGATTGTGGCCATAGGAGCCTTGGGTTCTTTGCTTATGGGGCGAGAACCGCTTCATTTTCTAGTGGGTGGTGTTTTTCTAGTTTGCCTAACCTGTATCGCCTACTTTTTAGCTGCGCAGAAGTTTGTCGAGAGTTACAACTTAGAGTACCCGTTGTGGGCACTGATGGTCGGTTTGATCATTGGAAACACAGTGGGAGAAATGAAATGGCTCAAGCCCGCTTTGATCGGTGAGTTCTTCATCAAGACAGGCTTGGTGATATTCGGTGCCGAAGTGCTCTTCAGTCGATTGTTGGAGCTAGGTCTGCCAGGCTTGTTGACCGCATGGGTTGTGACTCCGATTGTTTTGATCGCAACTTACCTGTTTGGTGTTTATGTGCTCCGAATTCCATCGCGGTCATTATGTATGACCATATCAGCGGACATGTCTGTGTGTGGTGTGTCAGCAGCGATTGCGACAGCCGGGGCGTGTAAGGCCAAGAAAGAAGAGTTGTCATTGGCGATCGGTTTATCTCTCTTCTTTACGGTGATCATGATGGTGGTGATGCCACCGTTTATTGAATGGATTCAACTTGATCAAGTGGTTGGCGGAGCTTGGATTGGCGGAACGATTGATGCTACTGGGGCCGTTGTGGCTGCTGGTGAATCGCTGGGCAAAGAGGCTGGCGAAGTGGCTGCTACCGTGAAAATGATCCAGAACTCGATGATTGGACTGATTGCTTTTGGTGTCGCCGTCTATTGGGCCGGCTGGGTTGAGAAGTCGGACAAGAAAGCGGAAGTATCGTTGGGCTATGAGGTGTGGCGGCGTTTTCCCAAGTTCATCATTGGATTTTTCTGCGCGTCAGTGCTTTGCTCATTCATCTTCACGATGGGCGGAGAAGAGTCATTGCTAGTCGACGGTTCCAATAAGGGCTTTATTGGGCCATTGCGAGGTTGGTTGTTCTGTATTGGCTTTATTTGTATGGGAATTCAAACCAACTTCCGTCAATTAGCGCCAATGTTGGTGAGTGGACGTCCGGTGGTGATGTATGTTTTGGGGCAAGCTCTCAATCTGATTCTGACGCTTACTGTGGCGAGTTTAACTTTTGGATGGTTATTCAAAAAATGATTCGCAGTAAGTTGGCAGAGAACGGTTGGTTTCGGTTAGCTCTATGTGCTTCGATAGTGGCTGTGGTATGGCTTATTGTGCTGCCGCGATTGAGTTCGATTGACATCGTTGCAAAGCACATAGAGCACCTAGAGGAGCGTGAAGTGCATGCTGGTGCGATGTATTACACCGATCTCGAGAAGCTCCCCACTCGTCCCTCCTGGATCGAAGACGAAATTGTTCTGTGGTAGGGTGTGTGATGCAATTTCTCTTATCACATCTCGCGATCTGAAATTACATGCGATTATGGACGCGTTCGTATGGCCCAAAACCCAATTGCGTAACACACCGTGCGTTGGACGTGTCGTCGGTTGAGTCGTGTTTGGCGCGCGCGCCCACCGCAACGTCCAACTCGCGGTGCGTTGCGCGAATCCGATGATTGGCTTGTGTAACGCGTCCATAACACGGGGCCAAACAACCAGTGGAGCTTGCTTGAGTTGGATTCGCTTAACACATCCTACTTGAAAAGTGAAGTGCTAAAGTAACGTTCGGCGCGATCGCAGAGCAACGTTACCACCACGGAGTTGGGGCCAAGTTCTTGGGCGAGTTTTAGAGCAGCCGATACGTTGGCTCCCGACGATGTGCCGACCAAGAAGCCAAACTCTTTTTGGAGACGTTTGGTCATTGCCATCGCTTCGGAACTGGAGACTTTGATGCCGCCATCGAGTGGCGCACCTTGCAGTAACTTTGGAATGAAACCGTCCGCGACACCTTCGATGCAGTGACAGCATGGCATCTCGCCGGCTAGCAATGCCGCTTCGGCTGGTTCCATTGCCATGATTCGGGCGTTGGGATAATGGTTTTTAATAGCAGTTCCTACGCCTGCTAAAGTTCCACCTGTGCCGTAGCCGGTGACAAATCCGTCAATCGCTGTTGGGATTTGCTGAATGATTTCTTGGCCGGTGGTGTGCAAATGATCTTCGACGTTGAGTGTATTTTCAAATTGCTTGGGCAAAAAGTAACGCGAGTCTTTAGCTGCCATTTCCTGCGACATGTTGATACCGGTTTGGTAACGACCTTCGCTCTCAAACAGAATGAGTTCAGCACCTAGTTGGCGAATCAACATCCGTCGCTCTTGGCTGGCCCCTTCACTCATCAAGATGGTAACGCGATAACCCATCGCTGTTCCCAGCATGGAGAGAGCGATTCCCGTATTGCCGCTGGTGCATTCCAGAATGATCGAGTCATCTTGCAGCAGGCCACGGCTTTCCGCGTCGACCAAAACGGTCTTCGCTAAGCGATCCTTGATACTTCCGCTTGGATTTAGGAACTCGCATTTGGCATAGACGGTGATCCCTTCCTTTTCGAAGTGAAGCGGTATCATCCGGGTATTGCCGATCAACGACAGGATCGCTGCCGCGCGTTTTCGTTTGGGTGCGTATTCTGTTGGGCTCACAGTCCTAATTCCTTCTTCACTTCAGTGAATGCATCGATAGCGAATTTTAGATCTTCAACGGAGTGGGCTGCCGAGATTTGCGTTCGAATACGAGCTTTGCCCTGAGGAACAACCGGGTAGGAAAATCCAATCACATACACACCTCGAGCGAGCATCGCTTCGGCCACTTGGCCTGCAAGCTTCGCATCGCCCAACATGATGGGGGCAATTGGATGAACGCCGGGGAGGATATTGAAACCACGAGCCGTCATTTGCTCGCGAAAATAACGAGTATTGTTTTCGAGTTTGTCACGCAGTTCGGTTGACTCGCTCAGCAGTTGCAGCGCTCGCAGCGAGGCTCCTGCGATGCTTGGCGCTAAAGTGTTCGAGAAGAGATAAGGGCGTGAGCGTTGACGCAATAAATCGATAATCTCTTTGCGACCGCTGGTGTATCCACCCGAAGCTCCGCCAAGAGCTTTGCCTAAGGTTCCAGTGATGACATCGATACGGTCCATGACGCCGTGCAGTTCGTGGGTGCCACGCCCTGTCTTGCCGGTGAAGCCCACAGCGTGCGAATCATCTACCATTACCAGAGCTTTGTATTTGTCTGCCAATTCGCAGATCGCTGGCAAGTTGGCGATGTAACCATCCATTGAGAATACGCCGTCGGTCGCAATCATACGATAACGAGCGTTGGCTGATTCCTTTAGCTTCTCTTCCAAATCTTGCATGTCATTGTTGCGATAGCGGAAACGCTGCGCTTTGCAAAGTCGAATACCATCGATGATGCTTGCGTGATTCAATTCATCGGAGATAATCGCATCCTCTGGTCCCAGTAGTGTTTCGAAAAGACCGCCGTTGGCATCGAAGCACGAACTATAAAGGATGGTATCTTCGGTTCCCAAGAATTTTGAGATCGCATTCTCTAGTTGCTTGTGAATCCCTTGAGTGCCGCAGATAAAGCGAACGCTTGCCATACCATATCCCCAACGATCCAAGGCTTCATGGGCGGCCTTGATGATCTCTGGGTGTTCGGCCAAGCCGAGATAATTGTTGGCACACATATTGAGAACTTCGCGACCACCGGTGACGCGAATGTGCGCGTCTTGCGGAGTGTCGATAATGCGTTCGCTTTTGAAGGTGCCTGCGTCACGAATTTGTTGCAATGTTCGATTGAGTTGTTCGGTATAGGTTCCCATCATAAACGGGGCGTCCTTGAATTGGTTAGGTTTGCCTGAACTGTTTGGTTAAGAAGTGAAGAGGCGATATTGCGCGTCCGACGATCAAGACTTGGACTAAGATTGCCAATTCAGAATAACTTTGCCAGATTCGCCCGATTTCATCGCAGCGAACCCTTTTTCAAACTCGGTGTAATGGAAACGGTGAGTAATGACCGGTTCGATATTCAGTCCGCTTTCGAGCATAACCGACATCTTGTACCACGTTTCGTACATCTCACGGCCATAGATGCCTTTGATGGTGAGCATGTTGAAAACGACAATGTTCCAATCGATGGCGATGGGTTCGGTAGGAATACCCAACATAGCGACCTTGCCACCGTGGCACATATTGTCGAGCATGTCGCGGAATGCTTGTGGATTGCCTGACATTTCCAAACCGACATCAAAACCTTCGCGCATATCGAGCTGCTTTTGCACGTCAGCCAAAGACTGCGAGCGTGGATCGACCGCGAGGGTGGCTCCCATTTTTCGAGCTAGCTCAAGTCGGTAAGGATTGACATCCGTAATGACCACATGTCGCGCACCGGCATGGCGAGCGATGGCGGCCGCCATGATACCGATGGGGCCTGCGCCAGTGATCAATACATCTTCGCCCAAGAGATCGAACGATAAGGCGGTGTGTACGGCATTGCCGAAAGGATCGAAGATCGATGCTACATCGCGATTGATGTCGGGCTTGTGATGCCAAACG